>JAGNUG010000008.1 GCA_017987115.1 Flavobacteriales bacterium
GCTGTAGTGACCGGTGCAATGGTCGTTGTACTGAGTACGTTGAACGGGATCGGTGACCTGGTCGACTCGATCTACAGTCCGTTCGATCAGGACATCACGATCACACCAACAACGGGTAAGACATTTCCGAAGCATACGTTGGACCTTTCAAAATTGAATGCTTTACCGGAGGTAGAACGTTCCAGTTGGGTGATCGAGGAGAACGTCCTGTTGCGCTGCGGTGACCAGCAAGGAGTTGCAACCATGAAAGGCGTGGAACCGCAATACATTGAGATGAGCCGCTTGAACGATTTCCTCTTCGACGGTGTCATGGAACTCAATGGAACCACCGGCCCCACTGCGATCCTCGGCATTGCGCTAAAGACCGATCTAGCTGTTCCGTTGGATGATGGTGTGTTCCAGCCGTTGGAGATCAGTGCTCCGATCCGAGGAAGAAAACTGAGCAAATACCAGCAGCGGGCATTCGAGCATTCATCGCTTGCGGTAAGCGGAACGTATACGATGAACATGGAGTTCGACGCTAAGTACGCGGTGGTTCCGATCGAATTCGCGCAAGAAGTGCTGCATTACGACAGCGCTGTGAACGCTCTGGAGATCCAACTAAAAAATTCCAAGGACATGGATCGGGTAGCGGAAAAGCTCCGTGCGGACCTCGGCCCAGGGTTCATCATTAAAACGCGTTATCAGAAAAATGCGCTGATGTACCAGACCAATGCTTCGGAAAAACTGTTCACGTTCATCATCCTTGTGTTCATTGGCCTTATCGGTGCGTTCAACATCATCGCATCGTTGACCATGATGATGATCGAAAAACGGCAGGACATGGGAACTTTGATAAGCATGGGCGCCACACCGAGCATTGTACGCAGCGTATTCTTCAATGAAGGACTGTTGATCGTGGTCGTCGGTATCGCTGCGGGGCTGATCCTCGGTCTTGGGATCTGTTTCGCGCAACAATACTTTGGCTTCGTTGCGTTGAACGGGTCCGTCGTAGAAGCCTATCCTGTATTGGTGCAAGGCGAGGATCTCGTGGTGATCTGCCTCACTGTGCTTGCCATAGGTGTATTGGCCGCTTGGGTGCCCTTACGGACGTTGAGCAAGCGGTTCCTGCAAACTGTATAATATTATCGTGATCCATTATTGTGACGAAGAAGCGCTGGACCCTTGTGGAAGCGCTTGATCAATTGCGTGCGCTGCACTGAACTCAATTTCCTGCGACCCCGCCAGGGTCGTGAAACGCAAACAGATCAAAATTTTTAATTTCTGTGACCCCTTCAGGGTCAGGTCTCAGACAATAATACTTAAGACCCCGTGGGGGTCACAAAAATTAGAACAACGAATAAACCGTGATTTCACGACCCTGGCGGGGTCGCAGCCTGTATTCAAACTAATACCTCCACCGCGTACATCGCTACCACCTCATCCAGGATCTCTTCCAGGATCTTCGGATCACGCTCCGTACAAAGACGAAGCCGCACTTCCTTCACATTGGGTAGACCGCGCAAGTAGTTGCCGTAATGCCTGCGCATTTCAACGACACCTTCCCACGGACCTTTCCAAGCCAGTGAGCTCAACAAGTGTTCACGACAAGCCTCAACGCGGTCTTCAATGGTCGGCGCAGCCAAGTGTGTACCCGTGGCCATGAAATGCTTGATCTCGTTGAAAATGAACGGATGTCCTATCGAACCACGACCGATCATGATCCCATCAACACCATAACGGTTGCGGTATTCCACAGCCTTTTCCGGCGAATCAATATCGCCGTTGCCGAAGATGGGAATGTTGATGCGTGGGTTGTTCTTCACCTCCCCGATCAATGTCCAATCCGCGGGGCCTTTGTAGAGTTGTGCGCGTGTGCGACCATGGATCGCCAAGGCCTGAATTCCAACATCCTGCAAGCGTTCGGCCACTTCCATGATGTTCTTGGTGTGGTCGTTCCAACCAAGGCGTGTTTTCACCGTCACCGGCACATTGACCGCTTTTACAACAGCTTCCGTAAGCCGCACCATTTTGTCCACATCCTGCAACAGACATGCACCGGCACCTTTGTTCACAACCTTGTGTACGGGGCAACCGTAGTTGATATCGATCAGGTCCGGTCGCACCTCTTCTGCAATGCGGGCCGCCTCTTCCATGGCATCCTCTGAGCCTCCGAACAGCTGAATACCAACAGGCCGTTCATTCTCGAAAATATCGAGCTTCTTCATGCCTTTGGCAGCCCTGCGGATCAAGCCTTCACTGCTGATGAACTCCGTGTACATCAGATCAGCACCGTGCTTTTTGCACAGCGCACGGAACGGCGGATCGCTCACATCCTCCATGGGAGCCAGCAACAGCGGAAATTCGCCAAGTTCTATGGGGCCGATACGGACCATTTTTTTCTAAGGGTTTGCAAAGGTAGGGAAGGCGGGTTAGGTGGTGAATGCTAGGTACAGCTACAGTTCGCAGTAACGTTTATCCAATTAGACCTTGCCTGAATAGCTGTTTATCAAAATAAATAACAATAAGAACGATTAAAAGATCTTATATCCTACATTTACATCAAATAATCCCAAAATGCTAAAATCCATTTCTAAAACCCAAGTTCTTGATCGCATCAGATTCGAGAACCCTTGGTGGGTTGATGGTCATATTGAAACCGATTACAATGAAATGCCACGGAGATTATACTTCGACCTCTTCAAGCCGTTGGTATACGAGCGAGATGTGAGACGCGCAGTTGTGCTAATGGGCCCCAGACGAGTGGGAAAGACCGTGATGCTTTATCACATGGTTGAGGATATGATCCAGAATGGGATGGATCCGAAAAAGATCATTTTCGTGACCATTGAGAATCCCATCTACAATAACATCTCCCTCGAGCAACTGTTCAGTTATGCAAAGGAGGCAACTGGGCTAACCGATAAAACAGATTGGCATATCATCTTCGATGAGATCCAGTATTGCAAAGACTGGGAAGTCCACTTGAAAACACTGGTAGATAGTTATAGAAAGGACAAGTTCATTGTATCTGGATCCGCTGCTGCTGCATTAAAATTCGCAAGCAACGAAAGTGGTGCTGGACGGTTCACGGACTTCTTGCTTCCCCCATTAACGTTTCATGAATACATAGCATTAAAGGGTCTGGACCATCTGATCAAACCGTACACCTTATCTTGGAAAGGGCAATTAGCAGAATTCTATAGCTCTTCCTATTTGGATGAACTGAATAAGCACTTCATCAACTACATCAATTTTGGTGGCTATCCCGAAGTGATCTTCTCAGAAAAGATACAGGCAAACCCCGGCAGGTATATCCGACAGGATATTGTAGACAAAGTACTGCTGCGTGATCTGCCTAGCCTTTACGGCATCAGTGACACACGTGAATTGAATTCGCTTTTCACGACCATCGCATATAACAGCGGTAATGAATTTTCGCTAGAAACACTCTGCAAGCAATCACAGGTTCCCAAAGCCTTACTGAAAAAGTACATAGAGTATCTTGAAGCGGCATACCTCATTAAAAAAGTTAGAAGGATCGATCAAAGTGGAAAAAGATTCAAGAGGGACAATTTCTTCAAGATCTATCTCACGAATCCCTCGCTTCGGTGTGCCCTTTTCTCGCCCATATCAGCAACCGACGAGCTTATGGGTAGTCAAGTGGAAACCGCCGTCTTCGCGCAATGGATGCACCGCGACTGGTTTACCCCTTATTACTCCCGCTGGACAAACGGCGAAGTTGACATGGTCGGCCTCAGCGAAAAAACGCTAAAACCACAATGGGCACTTGAAGTAAAATGGTCCAACAGATACTTTGAAATGCCAAACGCTTTAAAGAGTCTCGTTAAGTTTTGTCTTGAAAACGATCTTGATTCTCCTATCGTTACCACAATAGACAAAGAAGGCGAAAAACAGTGCAAAGGGATCAACATTCAATTTTTCCCAGCAGCAGCCTACGCATACACAGTTGGCAGAAATACACTGAGTAAACTGAAGGCGAAATAACCTCGGCTTGGTAGGTGAGTGGCGGCATTCGGCTTTTGAACCCACGCAGGGCTCTGTCGCGCATTTGGCAATGACCCTGCGCGTAAGGCCAGCGCATACCTGCTCAGTTAGTGCCGCGTGAATTGCTGAATGGTGCTATATTCAAGTTCTGGATCACGGAGATCTACACACATGGCAGCACACAAGCATAGGGTAATGGCCGAAGGGCATTGGATCATTTGGACAGCTAACCAGGAGCTGGGCTTTACCACCCTTATTAGCACGTTATCACTAACTCCGATCTTCGATAAGTCCGGAAATATCAACTTCAGTTGGTTATACCTACTAGTTGGCAGCAATGCACAAATATCACATGAAAGCGTATATTCAAAAATCGATTGGTCTCAACGAGATGAGTGCAACTGACTAAGCACTTGATCAATTAACAAAATGGAACCGCCTACCAGTCAAGAACACCCAGTAAAGCGACAATCGCAAGAGCAAAGGCCAGCAGTAATAGCGGTAATTTGCATTCTGGGTTTCATTAGCACTGCATTTAGAATCCCCTTAATATTCTCAGACATAGCCGCACAGGTTGGTAATTGGTATCCACCGTACTTAGTCTTTTCAGGTCTTGTCGGCTTGGCCTGTTTCGCGGGCCTTTGGATGATGAAGAAATGGGCGGTATATGCTTATGCAACCTATGTAGTTCTAACTCATGTTGTTCTATTAGTAATGGGTGTCTGGAATGTTATGGCGCTACTGTCTATAGTTATCGTCGTTATTGCATATAAGTACATTGACAGAATGGATTAATATACACATGGCAGCACACAAGCATTGGGTAATGACCGAAGGGCATTGGGTCATTTGTACAGCTGACCAGAAGTTGGGCTTTACCACCCTTAGTATCATGTTATCACGAATTCCAAACTTAGCTAAGTCCGGAAATATCACCGACTGTTGGTGATACATACTAGTTGGTAATAAGTAAATGAACCTAACAATCTTAGAGCGAGGCAACTATTTGTGTTATCTAAACCAAGATTACACAGAGGACAATTGGACGTATTCTTGCGCCTTGACAGGTGGTGGTTGGTTTGGGTTTAAGAGTGCTTATTCAGCGAATACGGCCGCCATATTTGATCGAAGCAATGAAGTTGTAGGAAATTTGAAATTTCACTCTCGGCTGTTCAGGCCTCACCTTTTGAAAGTCGAACTAGTTGGCAAGTCTGAAACAATTACGGTTGAAGCGAAATTCTTAAAAAAGCTTGCCTACTTCCCATTCACTTTTGAATTGGACGGCAGATCTTATCGCCTAGACGCTTTTCGTGGACATTATCGCATTCTCTATGAAAACGACATTCAGGTAGCTTCATTTGACAAGAAAAAATTGACCTTCTTCGATCGCGACACGTTTGTAACACGTGCAGAAAATCACTTGGACGTTGTATTGCTTTTCGCACTGAGCATATTTGACGACATCTGGACAAGTAACGATGAAAGTACGGTCACGCTGGACGTTGGGAATGTTGGGTTTCCGAAGCCGCCTGACAACAAAAACTGGAAACCAAAACTAACTACCTAAAACAGCAAATATGAAACCAGGGCGTGAAGTGTTTACCTAAACTCCGTCGCGTATTTGGCGATGACCCTGCGCCTAAGGCCAGCGCATACCAGCTCAGTTAGTGCCGCGTGAATTGCTGAACGGTGCTATATTCAAGTTCCGGATCACCAAGATCTACACACATGGCAGCACACAAGCACTGGGTATTGGCCGAAGGGCATTGGATCATTTGGACACCAGACAGGAGTTGGGCTTTAGCTCCCTTAAGCGCACGTTATGTGCAAAATAAGATGATGAGAAATATCTCCCTGATAATATTCACACTTGTCAGTTTGACAAGTATTGGTCAATCCATTGAGTCAATAACCCAAAAAGTGACCGACAAGATCTGTGAATGCATGAGCGATAGCATTAACGTGTACTCTGACATTAGACCTGAGTTCAACAGATGCTACGACAAAGAGTTCAACTTCATTTTCAATATTGTGAATGCCGATGAACAGAAGGTACTTGTTCAAGAAGGTGCTATTCCAAAAATTAAAGATGGAATAGTTCCCTTGCTCAACACGAGCTGCGAAAAGGTCAAGACTATCATAGAGTCTGACTTAGCCGAAGCAGTAGATTCCTCCGCAGCATCAAACGCAGAACCTTTTCCCACGAATTTCACAGGAAAGGACATTAATAAATTAAAAAAGAGAGATGGAGAAATCGTAGCATTCAATGGACTTGTTACTCAAGTTCAAAGTGCTTATAAAGACAAGCCATACTATCAAGTAAAACTAGAAGGAGGAAACACGATCTGGATTGCTTCTCTGGTCAATAGCGGATATGAAATTGAAGGTAAAATACTCAGGATCTTAGGCTATGTATCAGCTGTCGGGGACGATCCACATGCGAAAGAGCACAGTGAAGCTGGTTATCACATTCTAGCGTTTGGCGTTGTTGATATGGAAACCAAACAAATGGCAATGATGCCAGGTTCTGAGCTTCAGATAAAGGAATGGATGAATGGGTCAATTCCCAAGGCGCAATAGAAACCATGCACAACAAAGGGTATAACGCATACCCTGCGGGGTACACAATCTACACAGTCCGCTGTGCTTCATTATAAACCGAGATGAGATTTTTAATCGAATATAAAGACACCAAAACCAAAGATGAGACCAATCGAAATCTTAAGGTACTGGATACTTTCTTGAATTTTCACTTGATCGAATTATTTCACGGATGGACCTTTGAAAGCATCTTAATCAGATTCATCAATTATCCTAAACCCAACAAGAAATTAAAGTGTAAGACCCTTTACAATACATGCGCGGAGATTGAAATTGCATCGAACTTTGACTCCAACTCTGAAATTTCTCTTGAACAGTTCTTGTTTGCTTTTGATCAAGTCAAAATAGCCGTACGTCTTGCCAATGAAATACAAACTGGATCCGGAAAAGATTACGACTTACCTAGGTTAACCCAAGACATAGACTCTTTAAAAACCCCAACTTCTGTTGAAGAATTAATTGAGTTAGAGAATCTTTCAACTAATGATATGATCCGGGTCAAACGAGTCAACGGTTTGATCAATTCTTGGAAGGAAAATCCGTTACCCCACAATAGAAGCCTAAAAGGGGTAAGAATTTATGACCAATTTGAAAGAACGGACTTGTGGCCTTTTGCCTATATATATTCAGAGCTTCTATCTAACCTTCTCAGGCATGCTGACATCACAACACCAGGCTATCAAGAAATCTACTTTACAATTGGGAAGAGTATAGCCGAAGCTAAAAGAGATTTGGCACTCGAAACTTGGCATAAGTATACCTACTGCTCTCTGGACATTGCACAGTATAAAAACTCAGATGAACAAGTAAGATCAGAGATGCTATTTAATAGCCTGAAAGAAGGTCTAAGGTTAATTGCGGATTTCGACCATTTGGATAAAAAGAAGATCGAAGAAGTAATAAGCTATATAGGGTCAAATGGTACTAAAACAGAATTAGTGTTCTTAAGTAAAAGCAAAGGCGATCTCAATGCCCAAATTGTTCATAGAATACCTGACGACCATAGAAAAAAAACGGCCTATTATTTAAAGCTATCCAATGCCAAAACAGGAGAGGCGGGGAAAGTAAAAATTGCTGAATTGGATTCTTTGTGGGCTCCTTACAATCTTGGAGCGATCAAGATCAAAAATTATCTTATTGCGATAGTTGGACGGAAAAGTATGAGAGCAGAAATGTCACGTGAAATGAATGATCTGCCAGAGCTATACGAATTTGAAATTGACAAAATATTAAAAACGAAAGCACAACAAGGTGTATAGTGGATATGTAAGCTTTGCTTGGGTGGAGCTCTGGGATTGACCTCCCTTTAGTCGGTCTTTCCCTGAGGGGAGGGCTTCAAGTGTAAAGCCGCACTCGCTGCGCTCGCCGTCTTTTTTCATTCAGACCCATTGCTCAAGCTGCGCTTAGAGCCTTCAAGTCGGGATTGCCGTAGGACGGCTATCCCTGAGGGGGGTGCTACAAGCGAAAAGCCTCACTCGCTTCGCTCGCCGTCTTTTTTCATTCAGGAGCATTGCTCAAGATTTGCTCAGAGCCTTCAGGTCGGGATTGCCGTAGGACGGCTATCCCTGAGGGGGGTGTTACAAGCGAAAAGCCGCACTCGCTTCGCTCGCCGTCTTTTTTCATTCAGGCCCATTGCTCAAGATTTGCTTAGAGCCTTCAGGTCGGGATTGCCGTAGGACGGCTATCCCTGAGGGGGGTGCTACAAGCGAAAAGCCTCACTCGCTTCGCTCGCCGTCTTTTTTCATTCTGTCCCATTGCTCAAGCTGCGCTTAGAGCCTTCAGGTCGGGATTGCCGTAGGACGGCTATCCCTGAGGGGGGTGCTTCAAGCGAAAAGCCGCACTCGCTTCGCTCGCCGTCTTTTTTCATTCAGGCCCATTGCTCAAGATTTGCTTAGAGCCTTCAGGTCGGGATTGCCGTAGGACGGCTATCCCTGAGGGGGGTGCTACAAGCGAAAAGCCTCACTCGCTTCGCTCGCCGTCTTTTTTCATTCTGTCCCATTGCTCAAGCTTTGCTTGGCATGGGTCTGAATGAAAAAAGCCGAACACCTTAGGTGTTACGGCTTTTCACTTGGCGGAGAGAGAGGGATTCGAACCCCCGTTACCCTTTCGAGCAAACACACTTTCCAGGCGTGCGCCTTCAACCACTCGGCCATCTCTCCGGTTGTATGCCACACCATCTCATTGTGCAGCGGGGCGCGAAAGTAAGGATTGGACCGCTATACCGTGAGTTCACCCGCCAATGGAACAACGAATTGCTTAGCGACTTCGGCGTTCTTCGAATACTGGCCTAGCAGGAACATCAATTTGGTCACTGCAGCTTCAATGGTCATATCCGCGCCTTCTACCATGCCCATTTTCTGGAATGCTTGGCTGGTGGCGTATTTGCCTTGTTCTACTCTACCCCCTACGCACTGGGTAATGTTCACCAAGAGGACACCGCGTTGCGTGGCTTCTTTAAGGGCGCTGATGAACACCGGGTCCCGCGGTCCGTTCCCACTGCCGAACGTGGTTATGATCGCTGCGCGAAGTCCTGGTTGCGACAAGGCATGGTGCACCCAGCTTGCCCGAATGCCGGGAAACAAGCGGATCACGGCCACCTCATTGTTGAACGTGGAATGCACTTTCAATTTGGAAGAACGGTGCGGCAAAATTGCCGATCGATCGTATTTGATATGCACGCCTGCCTCTGCTAGTGCCGGCCAATTGGGCGAACGGAATGCCTCGAAGCGCTCTGCATGCACTTTCACTGTCCGGTTGCCGCGCATAAGACCATACTCGAAATAGACCGCGACCTCCGGAACCATTGCCCTGCCCTCTTCGTCCTTGGCTGCGGCGATCTCAATGGCTGTGATCAGATTCTCTTTGGCATCGGTGCGGATGGTGCCGATCGGTAATTGGGAACCCGTTAGGATCACTGGTTTGTTCAAGCCTTCAAACAAAAAGCTCAATGCGCTGGCGGTATAGGCCATGGTATCGCTACCGTGAAGCACCACGAAACCATCATACTGATCATAATTCTCACCAACGATCTCGGCCAAGCGCACCCAATGCTCCGGGTTCATATCGCTGCTATCGATCGGTTCCTCGAACGCGACCGCTTCAAGATCCACTTTGATGCGTTCCAGTTCTGGGACCTGCTCTTCCAAATGGGCAAGATCCATGGGCCTTAGTGCACCCGACTTGGGATCGGCCCACATGCCGATGGTGCCACCGGTATAGATCAGAAGAACTGCAGGCTTTTTCATGCGGTGCGTGGGGCAAAAAGGCGTTCGGCGTTCGTTGTTGTTAGTGCCTCGATATCTTCAATGGAGCGACCTGTCGCCGAAGCAAGTTTTGCAGCGATCAACGGAATGTAACTGCTTTCATTGCGCTTTCCGCGATGCGGGACCGGCGCGAGATAGGGTGCGTCGGTTTCCAACACGCAATGATCGGGCCCTACAACGGCCATGGTCTCTGCTAGCCCACCGTTCGGAAAAGTGATCACCCCACCGATCCCGAGGTAAAACCCACCAAGGGCAACAACACGTGCTGCTTGTTCCGGTGTGCCCGTGAAACAGTGAAATACACCGCGGAGACGGTCATCATTTTCTTCCTCTACAATTGCAATGGTCTCGTCAAAGCTTTCACGGCAATGGATCACGATCGGCAACGCCAGTTCCTTCGCCCAGTGCACATGCCGACGGAACACATCCTGCTGTTGCACCAAAAAGGTCTTGTCCCAATGCAGGTCGATACCGATCTCGCCAACTGCACAATACCGGCCCGTCCGTAACAACCGTTCAACCTCCGCCATTTGTGCGGCATTATCCTCGCCCACTGAACACGGATGTAGACCCATCATCGGAAAACAAACATCCGGATAGGCTTCAGCCAATGCATCCATGGCCTCAATGCTTTCCTGGTCGATGTTGGGCAGGAACAATTTCTTCACCCCTGCATCCAATGCGCGTTGCACCATGGCTGCGCGGTCGCCTTTGAATTGGTTGTGATAAAGATGTGCGTGCGTATCGATGAACATTGGCGCGAAGTAACGGAGTTGATACCGATCGCGGAATACGTAGTTCGATCCGGCCTACTTTTGACCACGTATTTCGGGACTCCCCAAGACCAATGGGGCGGCCGTTCCTCATCCATGAAGATCCTCGTACTTCGATTCAGTTCCATCGGCGATATTGTACTTACCAGTCCGGTGCTGCGCTGCCTGAAACAGCAACTAAGTGATGCGGAGATCCATTTCGCGACCAAATCGGCCTTTGCGGATCTGGTCAGGTATAACCCGAATGTTACTTCCGTCCATGAGTTGAATGAGGATATCAACGCGTTGATCACTGCGCTTAAGAAGGAAAAGTTCGATGTCGTGATCGACCTCCACAACAACCTCCGGACCTCGCGGATCAAACGCGCATTGGGCGTTCCGGCACATAGCTTCCCTAAATTGAACGTGGAGAAATGGATCCTGGTGAACCTGAAACGGGACCGCATGCCCAAGATCCATATCGTGGACCGCTACCTAAGTGCTGTTGCTTCGCTGGGCGTGAAGAACGATGGACAAGGCCTTGATCTATTCATTCCTGAAGAACGCGCAGTTCCATTGAACGACATCCCCGCATCGCATCAGAAAGGGTACACGGCATTGGCCATTGGTGCAGCACACGTGACCAAGCGGTTGCCTGAGCATCGTTGGATCGAACTGGTACGATCAATAAAGGGCCCACTGGTTTTGATCGGAGGAGCCGACGATGCCCGCATTGCACGTGGCATAGCGAATGAAGTGGGTGGCCGGGCTTGGGACGTTACCGGGAAATATGACATTCTCGGGAGTGCTTCTTTGATCAAACAGGCACGCAGCGTGATAGCTCATGATAGCGGAGCCATGCACATTGCTTGTGCGTACCGCAAGAATGTCGTGAGCATTTGGGGCAATACGGTACCGGCTTTCGGGATGGGACCATACATCCCAACGGATCCCGAACGTGCTCATATTTCCGAGGTCCTTGGACTACCCTGTCGCCCCTGTTCCAAGATCGGTTACAACGATTGTCCGAAAGGTCATTTCAGGTGCATGGAAAAGCATGACCTACAGCGCATTGCAACTTTGGCCGCACAGATAACGTAAAACCCGCTCATGAGTTGGGATATTTACATTCAGGACCTACCAAGCGTCTCCTCGATCAAGGATGTTCCCACTAGCCATGTACCCAAGCCGATCGGCAAGCGTACGGACCTCATGGAAAAGATCTATGAAGCACTGCCAAAAGCCGAGGGCGAAGGAAGTGATTGGATCTTCTTACGTGATGAAGGTGTGGACATGAGCATCCAGTTCCACATGGAGAACCGGGATGACGTTCGGTATCTATTGGTACACGTTTTTGGTGGTGATCGAAGTTCGGCATACATTTCCACGATCCTAAGAAAATTGGAACTGCGTGCTTTGGACACCGAGACCGGTGAATTCTTCCAGACGAGCTAGTTGAGCTTTTGTTGCGGAAGCGACATTTTAGACAGCGAATAATTTCTTCAGCTCAGTTGCTTCATCGGGTTTCATTTTTCCGCTGAGGATCAATCTTAATTGGCGACGTCGCAAAGCTCCATCGAACCGGATCTGTTCTTCATCATTGGTCGGAACAACTTCCGGAACACGTGTAGGATGCCCCGCTTGATCCACGGCGACGAACGTATAGATCGCGCTGTTCGCTTTCACTTTGGTACCATCCAATTGGTCCTCAACGAAAACGTCCGCCCAAACCTCCAAACTGGTGCTGAAGGCGCGACTCACATGCGTCTTGATCGTTACGAAATCACCTAGTTTGATGGGTCTATCAAAGCTGACATTGTTGACCGCTGCGGTAACCACCAACCGCTTGCAATGCCGGTGTGCACTTATTGCGCAGCTCATATCCAACCACTTCAACAACTGCCCACCAAAAAGATTACCGAGCGTATTGGTATCGTTCGGAAGGATCAAGTGAGTTGTTTCGGTATAACTATCCGTTGTGGGTCTGGAACTATTCGGGCTCATAAAACAGGGGGCTTCGGTAGGTTTTTCGGGAGGCAAATGTAGTTCCGGGTCGTGGCCTGGAATGACCTACAAATGTTAAGTTCAGAATGTGCCGAATTTGCGCTTGGATCAATGCGCATAAGAACAGCGTTCTTTGCACAAAACACTGCAAGAAATGTTGAAGATCGGAAGTAATGCCCCAGAGATCGACCTCTTGGACCAACACGGTAAGCGTTTCCAACTAAGCGAACTGCGCGGAAGGAAGAATGCCGTGGTCTTTTTCTATCCAGCCGATGACACAACGATATGTACCGTGGAAGCCTGTGCTTTCCGTGATTCATATGAGACGTTCGTGAGCAACGACACGGAAGTGATCGGTATCAGTGCTCAGGACGCTGCATCGCATCAGCGATTCGCCAGTAAATTCTCGCTACCCTTCCGGCTATTGGTCGATGATAAAGGCATAGCTCGTAAAGCCTATCATGTTGGTAGGCTCTTCGGTCTACTGGACCATCGACTTACTTACGTGATCGATAAACAAGGATCGATCATTTCGATCACCAAAAGCACGTTGGATGGAGAGAAGCATGTGGCTGATGCGTTGGCAACCATACCCTGAGCGAGTTACTTTGTAAGCGCGTAGAAAAGCACCTGTCCGTCATCGGTACCGGTTATGAACCAATCATCCCAGATGAGCAATGGCGCTCGGTGATGTTGGTCCTTATTCTCCGGAAATTCGATGGTCTGCACCACTTTATTCTCAGCATCCACGAATTCGATCACACCATTCTTTCCGGTTCGCACAGTATAGTCCCCGATGGTGGCTTCGCTTTGTTGATAGAAGCGATCGAAATTGGAATTCTTTCCCACCAATCCCATTCTGGTAGCGTCCTGATAGGTGGGGATCCACATGTTATCCCGCAGCACCATTTCCCGCTTGCCGGCCTTCACATTCCACACGGCTCGCTTACCGGAGTGACCGATCAATACCACTTTCTCGCCATTGTCATTGAAGCCCACATGGTACACCGCTGTACCATCATCTTCATTGAAGGGGTAAGTTCCGACTTTCTTACCGCTCTCGATATCGTAAAGCTCTGCACCATCATTGAGACCAACGAGAATTCGATCTCCTTTCGGCGCAATGGCCAAGGAAACAACTTCGGCTTTGCTGTTCTTGATCGTCTTTGCAGGAGGCACAACTACGACTTGTGCCGCTGAAAAGACAGGAAGGGCCAATACGGCTGTAATAATGCTCCAACGTAATAAACTCATGCTCCGATCAAATTGCGCTGCATGGCCAACCAATCCATTGCCTTGTTCTTATCATTGAACATTTGGATGGGCCTATGCGGCTTGTGGTGACGAACGAACACGTTGGCCGCCAATTGATGTCCGAAATCGCGAACGAGGATCGCATCCGCGGCAATGTATTTACAGGAATCCTCGGATGAAGCGTAGGCACGCGCTTCATTGCTCATGGTGGTGCCTTCTCCAACGGAGACCATTAACAACACCTTACGTCCTCCGCGTTCTTTCTCGATCGCATCGAACATCTCTTGTACTTGTTCTGCAGAGATAGTGCGTTCTCCTTTGAAGTGCGTGTGTGCCACATCGTCCTCCAAAAAGTGAATAGTACAGAATTCTAGATCCAATTCGTGCATTTCTGCCGTTCTCGTAGGGTACTAAGTTATAGCGTATGATCAACGGATCAGTAACCAAGCTGAACGCGAAGGATCCGTGCGCAACTCATCAAGCGCGTTAACTGCTTCGGCCTTTGTGGCATAGCTGCCGAACGCGACGGGGTGAAGACCTTTATGTTTTTCAAGTCGAACTGCAGCGTACCCCGAATTGCGTAGTTGCTCCAACAATTTATCTGCATTCTCCGGTTGCGCGAAACAACCACCGATCAAGTGGAAACGTTTATGCATAATTGGCACTTCCACTTTGGGTGCCGATATAGGTGTACTGAACTCCTTCACAGGGGTCGCAGGAGTTGGATCAACAACCATTGTTGATGGAACTGGCATACCTAGATCAACAGTGATCATGGTCTCATCATCCGCTGAAATTGGGATCTTTTGCACACCCAATTGATCGTGAGGTAAGGTAAAGACCGGTAGTTCAGCAATGTCAGGAACCGCAATTGTCGCTGCAGAATATGTAATAGCAGGTTTTCCAACTGATCCAAAACTGCTCCATTCCGTTCGATGTCCTTGCCCGGAGGAGAAGTACCAAACAGTTGAAGCGCTTAATAGCAAGGCCACTGAGGCGGCAGCGGCCCAGAAAATGGTTCTGGAGCGTTCAACTGGTTCTGCTACCGGACCCACAGGCTCAATGCTTATGACAACAGGGGCCTTCTGTTCCATTGCGATCGCAGGAACCGGGCGCAAACCGTAGGCATCCTTCAGAAAATTGACGCGCTTATCCGGATCGAATTGCAGGTTCCGATCGCTATCTCTGTAAAATATCCCGATATGGGGCACTTCAACCCTGCCATGCTGGTCCATTGCACTACGCCAATTGGCAACTTCCGTAGCGATCTTAGCTGTTGCACGATCGAATGAGATCCCTTCGCATTTAGCGATATGATCGGCCAGGATCCCATCATTCCGCACCAGATTCCGGTTGAAACTTAGGTCCTTGTAAGGCGGATGCACCAGTTTACGGCCTTCATCCAATCTGGCGCTCTTGTATTGCGTTAGGAAACCGCCCCAATGCGGAACAATAACACAGTCATGACAATAAAGAAGCTGATGCAATTCCCGCGCAATACCCATTCTTAGCGGTGCGAATTTAATACCCTGAAATTCGTTTTCGTGCTAATTCCAGATCCGCAGGCGTATCCACACAAAATGAAGGATGTTCGGTAATGCCGATACGCACCATATGGCCGTTCTCCATCCAGCGCAATTGTTCCAGACCTTCAGCCACTTCCAAAGGCGATGGTTCCAACCTGACCAATTGCTCCAACACTTCGGATCGGTATCCGTAGAGGCCAACATGCTTCAAGAACCGAAAACGCTTATGCCTTTCACCATCGCTGATATCCCGTAGGAATGGGATCGCGGCACGACTGAAATAAAGTGCATCCATCTTCGTGTTGACCGTGATCAATACTTCCCCGGGATCTTCCAGGTCATGATCATCCGTTACCACTTGAGCCAACGTAGCAATTCCACCAGGCGCAGCAACAAGTGTTCGGCAAAGTTGGTCGATCTGCAACGGCTCAATGAACGGCTCATCCCCTTGTACATTCACAACAGCGTCATAGCGATGCGCACCGCTGCTTTGCAGTGCTTCGAAGCAGCGATCCGTACCACTCGGATGATCATGTGAGGTCATGACTGCTTTTCCACCGAACTCAGTAACATGGTGCATGATCCGTTCATCATCCGTTGCCACCACCACCTCCAAGATGCCTGCTGCCTTGCTGGCTTGTTCCCAAACGCGTTGAACCATGCTCTTGCCACCGATATCCACCAACGGCTTACCGGGCAAACGGCTACTTGCATAGCGCGCCGGGATCACCGCAAGAACGCGCATGCTTTTCATAACTCGAAGGTCATCTGTACTTGGAACGTACGCGGAGCTTCGATCGCCAAAGGACGCAACGCATATACTTCATTCGTGAGGTTGTTCACGATAACCGAAAGACGTACCTCTTCCGTTAGGTCCATCCCTGCACGAACATCCAACAACGTAGTTCCGGTCGTATGGCTCTTCATCCATGAGCTCACACCGGTCTTCAGGCTTAATGCTGCGGAAGTCGACTCGTCCAGGTCCACGAATACTTTATCGATGTTGCGTACATGGCTGTTGTAGCGCACACTGAATCCGCAGAAGATCTTGTGATACGCCAGCTGAACGTCAGAGCGGAACATATCGCGTACACGGAATTTCAGGATGTTGCCATCGGTATTGGAACTTGTTGTGTTGTACGTGTAAGGAAGAGCTCCAATACCTGCGGACCTTGAATAAACTTCATCCGGCGTAGTTGAAACAGGTGTGGTATGGGTGTAACCCGCAAGCACTCCTATCTCCACTTCACCGATCTTTCCCGTGCCACCTAGCTCGAATTCATATCCGGTAACCTTGGCTCCACCCGTATTCACGCTTTTGAAACCGAAACCTGGATCGTCGAATGATACGAACGGGGTCCACTGGCCGAACGTGAACTCCACATAATCAGTGAATGTTTGTTGGAAATAAACGGCATCAACATACCCCATGAAATTACCGATCTTGAAGCCTTGTTTAGCACCACCCTCAATATTCCAACTTTCCTCTGGTCGCAGCTCTGCATTGGGGTATATCACCAATTGGCCTACACTGGTATTGATGAACCGTTCACCGATCGTGGGGAAGCGGAAACCTTCGCCATAACTGGCACGCAAGAATGTGGCTTTATGAATTTGGTAGGTAGCACCTGCCCGCAAAACCGGCCTGGCCGCAACTTCGTCGTTCACCGTGAATTGCTCATACCTGACGCCTGCGGAAATAGCCAGTTTGTTCCAAAGTTTCTTATCCAATTGAATGAAACCGGCAAGGTTCTCCGCAGAGTTAAGACCCGAGCTGGATTCCGTAAGCCTGTATAGTTCCGCATCACTCTTTACCGAACGTAGGACCAACCCACCGGTAAAAACGGTCTCGCCGAATAACTGCAATTTCTGTTGGATCTGGTATTCAGCATGCAGCACATCATTCCTATTGCTCTGGCCACCACTGTTCTCAAAGATCTGGCGGTGCCAGCGCGTTCGGATGGAATGCCTTGTGCCGGCATTCGAGAAATAATTCAGGAACGGGTCGAAATAGAACTGTGTGCCACGCGTAACGGTAACGGTATTCGGTTCGGGTCGGTATTGTCCTGATTCCACATCGTCCCAGATGAAAACGCTCGTACTGCGGCTCTCCATCGCGTTGGTATTTATGCCATAGTTGAGGCCTTTCACTTTCTTATTGCGCCAACGCAACCCTGTATTGAATCGGATGCGCTTATCGTACCCTCCCGGCCCGGTGCGAAGCGGATCAACGGCAAGGGAATCCGGAGAGATCGGTTCGGGACCTACGAAACCATCATCCGAAAGTGCATTCCCACCTACCACGAGATCCAGGTTGCCGATCATTCGGGAGTGGAAAAAATTGACACCGGAAATGGTCGGATTATTATCTCCCCACCACTTTGCTTGGGGATTACCCGGCGTATCATAAATACCAGTGAAGGCTACGACTCGTGTTTTAGGTTCCTCTCTCGGAAATGCGGTCCGTACATTGATCACACCGCTAAGCGCGGCACTACCGTAAAGGACCGAAGAAGCCCCCTTGATCACCTCTATCTGTTCCAGATTCTCGAGTGGTAGAAATGTCCAATTCGGCCGTCCGATATCACCGCTAAGAATGGGAATGTCATCCACCAATACCTGTACACGGGATCCCGCTCCATAGCTGAATCCACTACCAGCTCGTATCTGTGGGTCTTCATCCACTACCACCACCCCAGGCACTTGGTCCAGTGCGTCACTCATGGACGTAATGTTCTTATTCTGCACAATTTCAGGTCGCAGCACGCTCAATGATTGTGTGACCTCCCCTACACGTTGCTCGAACCTACCTGCACTAACAACAACTTGATCGAGTTGGGCTGTTGAGACCTTGAGCTTGACATCGAACTTGCGGTCTTCTCCGGCCGTAAGTAATACGTTCTCGATAAGCGTGACATAACCGATCATGCTCACACGGACTTCATATTCACCTGGGGGTATAGTGAACAGAAAGGCACCGTCCACATCGGTCACCATACCCTTATTCGATGCGTACTGCACACTTGCACCGACCAATGTCTCGCTGCCTGATGCATCGCTCACAATACCATGCAACGTAGCATCCTGTGCATGTGCTTGGAGCAGACCAAAGCCAGCAAGCGTTAAGTAAACAAACCTTTTCATATGTGCTGACCGATGAGGATCGAGTTGCGGTTACATTTGCGCGAACACCCTCTGAAATTGAGTTGGTTGTGTTCGTGGTGCGGGTAAATGTAGAAAAAGAGCGCGTGGAAGATCAGAAATGGATACATCGCATTGCACTCTCGATGCTAAAAGGCATTGGTCCAGTGAATGCCCGGAACCTGGTTGCCTACTGTGGCGGGGTGGATGCGATCTTCACGGATAGGAAATTGAAGAATACCTTGGAAAAGGTACCAGGTATTGGTCCGAAGTTGATCGGTAGCATAACGGATAAGAAGATCATTCCATTGGCTGAAAAGCAATTGGCTTACGTGCAGAAGCATAACCTGCGCATGCTGTTCTATTTGGACCGTGACACCTATCCGAAACGCATGCATGAATGCGTGGATTCACCGGTGCTCATGTACGCGAAAGGCAACGCCGAATTGGATGCTCAGCACATGGTAGCGATCGTGGGAACGCGTACGCCAACAGAACAAGGAAAACGCCTGTGTGTTGAATTGGTGGAAGGCCTGAAGGAATGCAACGCCACCATTGTAAGTGGATTGGCATATGGTATTGATATTGTTGCCCACCGTAGTGCGCTGAAGAACGGAATGGAAACCATTGGGTGCGTAGCCCATGGACTGGACCGATTGTATCCGGCTGAACACGCAGCAACAGCCAAGGACATGATCACGAATGGTGCTTTGATAACGGAATTGCCAAGCGACAGCCCTTTTGCACCTGGGAATTTTCCGGCCCGGAACAGGATCATAGCCGGACTTACGGATTGTACCGTTGTTGTGGAAAGCGCGCCTAAGGGAGGATCTTTGATCACAGCTGATATAGCAAGCAGTTATGATCGCGATGTGTTTGCTTTTCCCGGAAGGCCAACGGATCCGAGAAGTGAAGGATGCAACAAACTGATCCAACAGAATAAGGCCGCGTTGATCACTTCTGCAAAGGATGTGATCACCTTGATGGAATGGCTGCCTAAGAACAAAAAACCAGTTCAGCCTTCACTTTTCGTGGACCTCATGCCGGATGAGCAGATCCTGGTGGACATACTTAAGACCCACGGCAAAATAGATATTGATACACTGTGCATCCAAAGCAGGATGGCACAGGGCAAAGCAGCTGGTCTTTTATTGAATCTGGAATTCAGTGGAGTGGTCCGTGCATTACCGGGCAAGCTTTATGCACTTAACTGACCAAAATTCGACGAAGGATCCAGCTTCTAGGCATGGTTCCGATCCGTATGGACCGTATCCTTTCAAACACACTTGCGGATATACTTGGACCAGCTACCTTCGCGCCTTCAAATTCACAAACAACTAAGCTATGGCAACCGCCAAAACTGCACCCACTACTCAAAAACTGGTTGACGCTTTCATGAAGGAAGTGAAGGTCCGTAACGGAAACGAACCCGAATTCCTTCAAGCGGTACACGAGGTTGCCGAAATGGTGATCCCGTTCATTGAGGCCAATCCGAAGTACAAAGGCAAAATGCTTTTGGAACGCATGGTTGAGCCGGAACGTACCATTATTTTCCGTGTTCCATGGGTTGATGACAAAGGTGTTACCCAAATGAACCGTGCCTTCCGTGTGGAATACAACAGCGCGATCGGGCCATACAAAGGTGGTTTGCGTTTCCACCCGAGCGTGAATTTGAGCATCTTGAAGTTCCTCGGTTTCGAACAGACCTTCAAGAACAGCCTGACCACCTTACCAATGGGCGGTGGAAAAGGTGGAAGTGATTTCGACCCGAAAGGAAAGAGCGATACCGAGGTAATGCGCTTCTGCCAGAGCATGATGACGGAATTGTTCCGCCACATCGGCCCTGACACCGACGTACCTGCCGGTGACATCGGAGTTGGTGGTCGCGAGATCGGCTACCTGTTCGGTCAGTACAAGCGCTTGGCGAATGAATTCACCGGCGTGTTGACCGGTAAGGGAGCTACTTGGGGTGGTTCATTGATCCGTCCGGAAGCGACCGGTTACGGTTGCGTGTATTTCGCGCAGGAAATGATGGCCCGGAACAAGACCAGTTTCAAAGGAAAGGTGGTTGCGGTAAGTGGAAGTGGTAACGTAGCGCAGTATGCCATTGAAAAAGCAACCCAGTTCGGTGCGAAAGTGGTTACCGCCAGTGATAGCAGCGGAGCGATCTATGACCCAACGGGCATCACCAAAGAGAAGCTTGCTTTCTTGATGGAGCTGAAGAACGTGAAACGCGGTCGTATCGAAGAGTACACCAAGAAGTTCAAAGGCTCTAAATTCGTGAAAGGTGCTAGTTCATGGGATGTAGTTGCCAAGTGCGATGTTGCATTGCCTTGTGCAACCCAGAATGAATTGGATGCCAATGATGCGAAGAGCTTGATCAAGAAAGGCGTGAAGTATGTAGCCGAAGGAGCCAACATGCCAACAACTCCTGATGCGATCACGATCCTGCAGAATGCGAACGTGGTATTTGCACCGGGCAAAGCCAGCAACGCCGGTGGCGTAGCTACCAGCGGATTGGAAATGAGCCAGAACAGCCTGCGTTTGGCTTGGACCCGCGATGAAGTGGATGCCAAGTTGCATGCTATCATGAAGAACATCCACGCCGCTTGTGTGAAGCACGGTCAGGAAGGCAAGAGCATCAACTACGTTAAGGGTGCGAACATCGCCGGCTTCGTAAAAGTTGCTGATGCCATGTTGGATCAGGGGGTGGTGTGATCCAATTGAAACAGACATTGAAAAGCCCTGCCTTGAATGGTAGGGCTTTTTGGTTTCGACCCCATCTCATCGTACTAGGATAATCCGTAGTATTGTTCTACACAAACACACCACACATGATGAAAACCACTACCCTACTTGGCTTAGCCTTGATCACGTTCGCAACATTACCTGCCCATTCGCAAACACTTACTAACACTACGAACAACCCTACTGTTGGTGAGACTTGGACACAGAACAGCTATACCTACCTCTCGGAAGGTGCCGCAGGCGCGAGCCAGACATGGAACTTTTCAGCCGCTGGCACGAACTCAACCTTCAGCCAACAATTTGTGACTCCAGCTTCTACGCCCTATGTCAGCAATTTCCCGAACGCCAACATTGCGACGATGAATGGAGGTGATTATTCGTACATGAAAGTTGATGCGACAGGCTGGGAGATCCATGGTGTTCATGGCGGAAGTCAAGGAATAACGATCGTCTATCAAGACCCAGAGAAGATCCTTGCGTTACCATGCTCATACAATACAACATGGACCGATAACTTGGCTGCAACTTTCACTTCTGGAGGGATCCCAGCTACACGTGCCGGAAGCATTAGTGGTGTGGCCGATGGTTACGGCACATTGATCATGCCCTATGGTACGGTCTCCAATGTTCTACGCGTAAAAACGATCGAGGACTATTCCGATGATCTGGATGGTAATTACGAGATCGATTATCTGTTCACGAACTATTACTACTACAAGCCTGGGGTCCATTTCGCATTGGCCTCTGTTTATGATCAGGACATAACCATCTTCGGAAATACGAGCACTACGCTAAGCATGGTGTGGGCTCCCGGAACAGCGATCGGAATGGATGAATTGTTGCGTAACTCGATCGGGATCGACCTTTATCCGAATCCAACTTCGGCACAGACCAAAGTAGTATTCAGTGGAACCGCAGGAGAAATGCAACTTGAGTTATTGGATGGAACTGGACGTGTTGTACTAGCAGAGAACCTGATGGGCACTTCACTTGGTATTATGCAACATGACCTTGACGTTAGTGATATGCCAAGCGGCATCTACATGCTGCGTATCACAGCAGAGGACGGCCAGCAAGGCGTTAAGCGCTTGGTCGTACAGTAATACTCATACCCCTAAAATTGATAAGCCCCGCTGTTTGATCCAGCGGGGCTTTTGCTTGGTGTAATGAACTTGAATACAAGATCACTCCACGATCACCTTCCGCGCTTTACTACCAAAGAATCCTACGGTATAGAGCCCCGATGCCAGGCCCGAGACATTCATGACCACATTGGTGGCACCATTACCGACGCGTTCCTGCAGTACTACACGTCCAGCAGCATCACGCAAAAACAAAATGTTCCCTGTAGCGGTTGGGTCCACATTGATCACTACTGCGTCAGTTGCAGGTATTGGATAAATAGTTCCGATCATTGAAGCTCGTTCTTGATCATCTATTGTCGTTGTGAAGCCACCATCGGCATTCACCTGCTTTACTTGATAAACTGCGCCGGTAGTTGGCCCAACAAATGCTACAACGCGCAGATCGGCAATGGTCCAACTCGGGTCCAACGTCATGGTGTATGAACGCTCGACCAAAGTCCCTTCCGTATTTATTGCAACCGGGTCTCCAGGTACATCCGTGATCATATCACGCAGTACATGACGGTGATCGTAATTCGGTTGTGCACCATTCCCATAATCCTGCTGGTACCCGATAATATGGTCTTGGATCAGTGCAACATGGATCTCATCATTATTCGCTGGAGTGCTGGTATAATACACCTCAACATCAACAGTCAGCGTACCATTCTCTATGGTAGCAGCAATGCCAATATTGGCTGGCGAAGTTTGTGAAAGGATAGTGCTGATCGAAGCATTCCAAACAGAAGCTCCGGTCAATGGTTGGCGGTTCACCATGCCCTGCGGCTGAAACGCAACACCGAACGCACTCCAAAGCGCTGCTCCATCCGCAGTACGGAAGTCAGGTTGCCCTGTGGAAGGGTTCGCAAGGGACCCACCATGTACCTCAACGCCTACCAGCTGATCTCCAAACTGTGCAAAGAGATCCGTAGCGATAGCATGTGCAGCTGGGCAATTACCGCAGTTGATCGCCGTGAATTCTTCCAATAACGCGGTACGCGGCTGTGGCATGGTACTGACCAGTGATTGGGCATTGGCGAATAAGGGCAGCAAAAGAAGTAGCGTAATGAGGTGTTTCATAGGTAATAAATGAAGCGTGAAATTATTCAACGTAGATCACACAAGTGTCACAGGCGGTAAAGATTTGTCGTATTAGCCCTCTCAACCTTACAAAATGACAATGGTGAAAATGAACAAGGCCTCCCATAAGGAGGCCCATCCAAAAAAGCATTCAGTCCAATTATCAGTAACTCGTCATATCGACCAGAAATAGTCGATCGGACAACTTATAGAACTAACAGAACTCTTCATATGCCATCGTCAAATTCTCTGCGATCATTTCCGCACTACGGCCTTCGATGTGATGACGCTCCAGAAAATGCACAAGCTTTCCATCCTTGAACAACCCCATTGCAGGACTACTCGGCGGATAGGGCAGGAAATGTTTACGTGCTTGGTTCGTCGCATCGGTGTCGACGCCTGCAAAAACGGTCACCAGGCTATCGGGACGTTTCTCTCCTTTCAAGGATTGCTTCACTCCAGGACGAGCAGCACCTGCGGCACACCCGCAAACGCTATTCACAACACACAATACGGTACCGGGCTGTGACAACGCTTTATCAACTTGCTCAGGTGTATGTAGATCTACAAAACCGACGGAGGTCAGTTCTGTTTTCATTGGGGCAACTAATTCAGCTGGGTACATTGGGTCTTGGTTGTTCTTTGTTCGTTATCCGTTGTGCAGTACGGCTGTCGCAAAATGCCGCCGTTCCTTACCTGAACCATGGGATCACATCAACTCCACAGGCATTCAAGCGTGGTACAAAGGTAAGAATTGAGGAAACCTGTGGTCCGCGTTCGGGCCTATCAACTGTCGATAAATAAAAAGTCATCCGGTCAACGATCACAAAGCCCGCTTCCGCTTAAAGAACGCTTTCAACAGATCGGCACATTCCGCTTCCAAAACGCCACCAACAACTACGGTCTTGGGATGCAACGTACGTTGACCGAACCTTCGGTACCCTGCTTTTTCATCGAACGCTCCGAATACGATCCGGCCCATTTGTGCCCATTGCAATGCACCAGCGCACATTACACATGGTTCCAGCGTAACAAAGAGCGTACAGTCCTTCAGGTATTTTCCGCCGAGGTTCTGTGCCGCTGAAGTGATAGCTTGCATTTCAGCATGAGCAGTTACATCATTCAAGCGTTCAGTGAGATTGTGTGCCCGTGCGATGACCTGGTCGTTGCAAACGATAACGACACCGACCGGCACCTCATCAGCTTGAAAAGCCAATTCCGCTTCACGCAATGCATGCCGCATGAAATGTTCATCCGAAGTGTGATCGATCATTCAAGAAGCACTTTCACGCGTTCTGGTGCCAGGCCATTCTTCCCGGAAAGTTCAACAACATAGACACCACGAGCGACATCGCCAACACTGAACCTTACCACATCACTGGACGCTAATTCCTGCATGATCGATCGACCACTGATATCGAGCAAACGAACGACTCCACGTCGGCCATGGGTTGCTACTTGCAAGAGATCGCTTGCTGGTATGGGCCATGCACTTATCCCTGGAACTGACCGTAGCTCATCCACACCTACTTGGAACGCAGGGTCGCAATCTTCGTAGTGTGCCGTGTGCAGGGCGTCATCCACAACAATTGTTACATCGTTAGGAAGTCCGAACGTATAGGCGAAATAGAAGAGCATCATTTCGTTGTTCGTGGCCTCACCGAGCCATACCCAGTCCGGCGGGGAATTCGGGTTACTCAGGTTGTTCGCCGTGTTATCATATTCTGCTTCACCATACAATACCGTACCTGCTGGCAAATAGATGGGATTCCGGAATTGGTACATGCCCTGCCAGCGGAAATCCCATTTGGGAATATCGATCAACGGAATGGTATCACCTCCCGGTGGGATGGCATATGCCTTCATTCTCTTTCCAAGTAAGTGACTATGTGGCCCAATAGCTGTGATGGTTGCAGGGATCGTGCTCGTATACTGTGCATGGAAAGTGCGCACCTCATTCGGTGCAATGACAAGTGGGCCGTCCGTGATAGTTAACAAATGGTCAAGTACGGGATCTATCGCGATCTCGCGCATGAAGGGTGCCGCGCCGAATTGAATATTCACTCTCGTACTATCCAACTGAACAGTACTTCCTGCCGGGTAATGCACTTGAATAACGAGATCTGCCCCGGCAAGCAATTTGATCCCCATTCCATCGGGTGTTTCCAACGCATCGGATCCGGGGACCCAGATACCAACAAGCTTGGCACTGCTCACGCCGATCCCACCAAAATTGGTGTAACCGGGTTCGCTATCCTGCGCATCCAGCACTTGTGCTTGGCCGGAGGTATCCTGAAAAACAAGGACATGGTGAACGATAGGACGGTTACCAGGGATGACTTCCAGCTTTGTAATGAACTGATCGATCGGGTTATCAATGTCCAATACAAAGCATCGATAGAGATCACTGCTACTTGGTGGTACCACATAATCCTCCATGATCGCGGTAAGGTCCGGTTGAGGTATTTGCGATGCATTGGAGTAAACGGGTATTGGTGGCGCCAAAAGTGGATCACCTTCAGGCGCACCTCCATCGACCCATGAACCAATGATATCGATCTCCTCCTGCGTAAGCACGCGTTCATGGGCCAAGGACCGATAGTTCGGGTCTGGAGGCCAAGGTGGCATATAGCCCAATTCAGTTGCTGCCTTCACGTCATTCCGCGAATAGTATGCCTCCGTGAATGTAGTTAAACTGAAATGTGCAGCTCCACCCTCATGATGACAAGTTGTGCAATGCGAGTAAACTATGCATGCTACATCCTCGCTCCACGTTGGCGTTTGCGCATTTGCAGTAAAAAACATGAGACACGTAAACCCGCACGTGAATAATCGCTCTGTATTTTTCATTCTTCTGTGATCAGGTCATTCAAAGGTCGCATGTTCAAGGTCTAACCTGCAACCCCTGCAGTGGATTCCATCTGTTCTTCGCCCACCAACAAGTTGGTCATGCCTGGTTTGATATCCTTGACGTTCAACTGCATTTTCACTTGGCCGTTCCATTCGTTCTCTTCCACGGTACACAGCACACTGAACGGTTTTCCGGTCTTGATCATTTCGAAATGGTGTCCCAATTTGAACCCTATCGCGTCGAAACTGATCCTAGGCTCCTCCGGATGCATAAGCTCCATTTTCACATGATCCTCACCAACGATCCTAGCGCGACCGCGATCCACCAGCTCTCTGATCAGGAACATCGGTCGCATATTCCCTGGGCCAAACGGAGCCATGTAGTGCAGTAGGCCAACCAAGGGCTTATCCAGATCTTTCAGTCGCAGTTCGAGATCGGCAATTTCTTCCGGCGTTCGTAGTTCAGGATCCATTGTATTGCGCACCACCTCTTCAAACTTCTTCTTGAATGCGTCAACGTTCTCAAGTGGCATGGTCAGGCCAGCCGCATACATATGTCCACCGAATTGCTCCAATAGGTCACTGCATGCATTGATCGCTTCGTACACATCGAACCCCTTCACACTTCGCGCACTACCAACCGCCATGCCGTTGCTTTCAGTCAGCACAACCGTGGGTTTGTAATGTTTCTCGATCAAGCGCGATGCCACGATCCCGATCACGCCCTTATGCCAGGTATCCTGAAAAACCACGGTGCTCCAACCATCTTGCGTTACAAGATCATCAATGTGTTCAAGGGCTTCACGCGTAATGTCCTTGTCCAGCACTTGGCGTTGTGTATTGTTCACATCCACTCGATTGCCGATCTCCGCAGCTTGCTGTGCTTGGTTGGCCAGCAATAATTCAACTGCTTGGCTGCCATGTTCGATCCGCCCGGCGGCATTGATCCGCGGTCCGATGGTAAAAACGAGGTCCGTAATGCCTTGTACCCGTTTTGCATTGCTCATATCAAGCATTGCTTTTATACCCGGCCTTGGCATTGTATTCAATCTCAGCAATCCGAAGTGTGCTAGTACTCGGTTCTCGCCGTTCACAGGAACAATATCACATGCTGTACTCACGGCCACCAGGTCCAACAATGGCTCCAGATCACTGAATGGCATGTTGTTGTTCTGCGCCAAAGCCTGCATCAACTTGAAACCAACGCCACAACCGCTCAATTCCTTGAACGGATAATTGCAATCATTCCGTTTCGGATCAAGTACGGCCACCGCAGAGGGCAACACATCACCTGGTCTGTGGTGATCACAAATAATGAAATCGACCCCAATGGAGTTGGCATATTCTACTTTGTCGACGGATTTGATACCGCAGTCCAACGCAATGATCAACGCAACTCCTTCGGACTTTGCATGATCGATCCCTTGTCTGGAGATCCCATACCCTTCCGCATAGCGATCGGGAATATAGAAGCAGATATTGCTCGTGAATTTCTGTAGAAAGGAATAGACCAACGCCACTGCAGTGGTACCGTCCACATCATAATCGCCATAGACCATTATGCGTTGCTTCCTGGCCAGTGCTTCCTCGATCCGTTCCACTGCTTTCTGCATATCGGCCATGAGGAACGGATCATGCAACTGATCCAATGACGGCCTGAAGAAAACAGATGCTTGTTCATGATCCGTAATTCCGCGTTGCACCAGGATCCGCGCTCCCAATTCCGGGCAACGACCATGCACCAATGCGTGGACCTGGTCGTTATCAACCTCAGGCAGCAATTTCCATCGTTTTAGTTTTCCCATCCGATCAGTATCCAAATTTGGTCCTTCCAAGAACAGCATTCCACTGGATCAATAACGCCAGTTCGAACAGCATTGAGAACAGCGAACAACTTTCGACCAAGCACCGAAGGTACTTGAACCGATCATACAGTTCTTTCAGCCAACAATAAAGCCTTCCCTTCTTCCAGCTCCTTCTTGACTTTTGCGCTCATGTTCGGGTCTTGTGGGTCGATCGCTTCCAATTCCTCACGTACCAAACGCCCAACGATCGCGCGACTTTCCCATTGATCATCTGCCGGAACAATGAACCAAGGTGCATGCGGAGCAGCAGTGGAGCCGATCGCGTCTGCGTACGCTTTCTGGTATGCATCCCAATGTCCGCGTTCCGCTATATCTCCCATGCTGAATTTCCAGTTCTTCGCTTTGTCTTCTATGCGTTCGAGGAATCTTTTCTTTTGAGCACCCTTGCTCAAATGCAAGAAGAATTTCATAATAACGGTTCCTTGCCGCGCAAGGTGCGCTTCAAACTCCCGAATACTCGTGTATCGATCTTCCCAAAAAGCATTGCCCGCGTTCTCCGGCTTCATGATCCCAGGAATATGCTGGCCCAACAAATACTCCGGATGCACCTTAACAACAAGCACCTCTTCATAATGACTGCGGTTATGGATACCGATCATTCCCTTGGCAGGAAGTGCTTTGGCGTGTCGCCACAAGAAATCATGGCTCAGCTCCTCGGTATTGGGTGCTTTGAAGCTGTGCACAGCGCAACCTTGCGGGTTCACACCACTCATAACGTGGCGAATACAACTGTCCTTTCCCGCTGCATCCATGGCTTGAAAGATCAAGAGAAGCGACTTTGAACCTTCTGCGTACAATTTGGTTTGCAGGTCACTTATACGATCTCTGTCCTTCTCCAATGAATCCTTCAAATCCTTTTTCTTGAGGTCATCACCAAGGTCGGTCCTGAAGGAATTAAGGTCGACCTTTCCTTTCGTATTGATACAAAAGCTTGGCATATGAAGTAGTTCGGTCATTTTCGTTCCGGATCTTCCGAAATATAGCTGGCAATTGCGTTTGGCCGAATTCAGTTCTCATGGGAGTCATGAACAATTGGCCCTGATCCGATCAACGTATGTCGAACCGGAAAGTGCATGAAGGACCATAAGAACGTAACAAAGCCCCAACTTTCGTAGGGGCTATGCTACCTGAGGGCTTTCAGCCTTCGGCAGGGCGAACGCTCAGCCTTGCTAACGGTAGCCGTTGATATATGCGTTGGCGATGATCTCGCTTTCGCGGATAAGGCCTTGCACGATCTCTCGGATCACGTCATTCAACTGTTGTTCCGTGTAACGGTTCAGGTCATTGTACACGTGCGTTTTTCGCTTACTGCTTTTGATGAAGGCTATCTTGTCCTTCTTCGTCATGGAACCTTCTACGCAAGATCAGGCTGAAAGGATCCAGAGAAATGAAAAAAAGTTCGGTGGCCTTACAGGGACGGGACTTTAATTTAATGGACCTTACTCCGCCACGTCCTCCGACATCCCTCGAAAATCGGGTACGGACGGGTCATGGAATAGCATTCTCGACCCTCCTTGAACGTGCATGCTGACATCCATAAAAAAGTACGGCGGCACCTCCAAGGAAGTGCCGCCGCAGTTGTGTCGTCTTCAAGTTAAGAAACTGCCATCCGGCTTAACGTACGAATGGAAAGCATTTCATGCAGGATCCGCATGTAGCGCTCCACATCTCCCCTCAACATGTAACGCGTTGCTTGGCGCTTCAACTTGAGGTAGTGGTCCATTGGGGTTGTCATTTTCTTTCTGGTTTTTAGGAATACACCCTCACATATTCCAACGCCGTGCCAAACTGGGCAGAACGGAACAATAACCAGTGTTTACAAGGCCTTCCGCCTACCCATGGATCCAGGTCCGGCGTACACGACGTTGAACATGGAACAAAATGGCCGATCCTGATTCGCTTGATCACAACGACCCGGTTTGCCTACATTTGGCACCATGCTGCGCGGAGCCTATCTGGTAGGTATTGCTGGCGGAAGCGGATCCGGGAAGACCAGCCTGGTACGCGCGCTCCGTGAACGGTTGCCCGACGGCACTGTTTGTCTGGTATCCCAGGATGATTATTATCGCTCCAAAGAAGAACAAGGAGTTGATGCGAATGGAAAGGTCAATTTCGATCTCCCTCAAGGTGTAGACCTGAATGGCTTAGCTAAAGACCTTAGGACCCTGGTTGCTGGTGATCCGATCTACCGGAAGGAATACACCTTCAACATAGAAGGTCAGGAACCGAAGTTGATCGAACTACGACCAGCTCCAATAATTCTGGTGGAGGGTTTGTTCGTACTACACCATGAACCCGTGCGTGAACTTTTCGACCTGCGCGTATTCATTGAGGCTAGCGAAGGGGCTCAGCTGGACCGTCGTATAAAACGGGACACGAAAGAGCGCGGTTACGGAGAGGAGGAGATCATGTATCAATGGGATAATCATGTGTTACCCGCTTACCGCAACTATCTGTTACCGTACAGGCATTTATGCGACCTGCATGTGGTGAACGAGAATAATTTTGAGCGCGCGCTTACAGTTCTACACGACCATTTGCTCAAGACAGCCAGTATCGTGGAGCCGATAACGCTGAGCGATATAAAAACTCAATGATACAAGCGGTGTTGCCGGATATAGCGCAACACATCGGGAGCTACCAACGCTTCAACTGGTTTCCACGCTCCGATATCCGCTCTTACACGCGTTGACGACACGTTCAACATCGGAGAATCACGGATGATCCTGACCTTGGCATGATCCCGGTACACGGCATTATCCAACTGACCACTAGCACCTTCACGTGGATAGACCAGGATAGTATGGTGCTCCAGGATCTCCTCAGGGTCCTTCCAATTGTGCAACGAGGCTAGATTATCACTGCCAATGATCAGGTCGAAAACGTGATCCGGCCACCGATGGCGCATAAACCTTAGGCTATCAGCAGTATAACTGGGCCTCGGCATGTCGATCTCAAAACCACTTGCCACCAACTTATCGTTGCCCTTTACTGCAAGCCGCACCATGGCCAAGCGATGCGTATCAGCACTTAGTACAAGGTGCTTCTTGAACGGATTCTGGGGCGTTACCACTAACCAGACCTGATCCAGATGCTGGGTCCTGAGCATATGCTCGGCAATAGCAATGTGGCCTACATGTGGTGGATCGAACGACCCGAAAAGACACCCGATATGCATGGATCAGCTAAAAGTGATTTTTCGATGGATTACCCTATTCCGACGTTCATGTAGCATTCAGTCACTACCAGCGATCGATCTTACGTAATCATCCACAATTAGTTCCAAGGCATTGGGAACTGCATCTGCCTATATCAGCCAATAAATTTCTTGACCAGCTCATAAGCCTCTTCACAAGCGTGTTCAAGTGTATCGTTCACAACGATCACATCAAATTGATCGGCAAATGTCATTTCATGGGCCGCTTTATCGATCCGCTTCTTCAGTGTATCAATACTCTCTGTATCCCGTTTTCGTAGACGAGCCTCCAATTCCTCGATGGAGGGTGGGCTCACAAAAATAGCCAGCGCCTGATCTCCGAACACCTTTTTGAGATGCAGGCCACCGACCACATCCACATCAAAAATGGCAATGTTACCCTGTGCCCAAATGCGCTCGATCTCACTTTTCAGTGTTCCGTAAACCATGCCAGGGTAAACTTCTTCCCACTCTATGAATGCATCCTGTTCGACCTTCTCCCGGAACTCCTTCCTGGAAATGAAGAAATAATCCTTTCCATCAACTTCAAATGACCGCTTTGCCCTGTTGGTAGCGCTTACCGAGAATGTAAGTCGAAGTCCTTGGGCCAATAAACTGCGCACGATCGTGGTCTTCCCTGCCCCCGACGGAGCAGAAACAATGATGCATTTACCGGTTCCACTTTGCGTTTTCATCGGTCAGTTACAACACATTCAGGATCTGCTCCTTCACCTTTTCCAACTCGTCCTTCATGCGCACCACTACTTGTTGGATAGCGGCATCGTTCGCCTTTGACCCGATGGTATTGATCTCTCGTCCCATTTCCTGTGCAATGAAACTGAGCTTACGTCCTTGTTGTTCATTGCCGTTCATGGTCTCTTCAAAGTAGGTACAATGCGAACGTAAACGGACCTTCTCCTCGGTGATATCAAGCTTTTCCAGATAGAAGACCAATTCCTGTTCAAAACGATCTTGATCCACTTTTGCTTCCAATTCGACAAGCTTTGCGCGCATGCGTTCGCGCGTTCGCTCAGCCCTACCAGCATCCATTTCAGCAACCTCGTTCAACAATTTGCTGATCACGGCCACACGTTCCTTCAGATCGGTGTAGAGCCGGGCCCCTTCGCTGAGCCGGAACTCATCGAGCGCCGCAACAGCATCATTGAACAGGGTTCTCACAGCATCCCATTCACCTTCGGCAATTTCCTCCGCTGTAGTGGTCGCAACATCCGGCATGCGCAGAACGTGAGCGAATAGATCGGTCGCTATCAGCGGGTCGATGTCTTGCACGATCTCTTTCAACTCTGTGTAGTAGCCACGGACCAGCTCCCGGTCGAAGGAAGTTCGTTTTGCACTTTGCAAGCCTTCCACATTAATGAACACTTCGGCTTTGCCCCGCGATACGTGCGTCGCCAGATACTGGCGCAACTCCACTTCGAACTCCTTGTACAAAGAAGGCACCTTCAGAAAAAGATCCAATTGCTTACTGTTCAAGGACCGGAGCTCCACGGTCACTTTCTTTTCCTTCACCACCCCTTCGGCCCGGCCGAAACCGGTCATTGATCTAAGCATTCGTAGTTGACTAGTTGACAAATGTAGGCTTGACAAGGCCGAACGAAGTGAATGGTGATGGGTGAATGGTGAATGGCCCACAAAAGACGTACGAAGCGATCCATTCACCTATCACCGTTCACCATTCACCTCAACTCAGTTTCACGCTTACTCACTAAATACACTCCAAGGAAGATCGCTGCACCGCAAATGAGCTGTGGCAACCCAAAAGGCGTCTCATACTGTCCGGGAATACCCAAACGCTCCGCACCGATACGCATGAATAGCCACGTGCCAAAGGCAGCCAGAACAGGTTGTATGTAGATGTACGTTCCCACTACACTTGCTGAAAGAATACCCAACGCCCAAGTGTTCAACAAGTATGCAACGAACGTTACCATGATCACCACAAAGGCAAAGGAGACCAGAACCGCATCGGTAAGCAAATGCCATTGCACTGCACCCAACTCCTTCCACCCGAAGGGAACCACCAAGAACAGCCCGAACAAGAAGGACCACGACATCACCGTAACAGCGCTGTACTTGCGCATAAGTGGCTTAACAATGACCAAGTAAATGCCATAACTCGTTGCATTGATCAGGATGAAAAGATCACCGAGAAGGGTTGCTCCTGTACCCCCATGACTTGGCTTGAAGAAGATCAGCGCCAAGGCACCACATGCACCAAGCACCACACCAAGCACTTTGGTAGGCGTTATACGCTCATAGATCACCACGGCAGAAAGAACCAACACCAGTATGGGCGTGGCCACCATGATGATACTGGAATTGATCGGTGACGTTCGCATAAGCCCGTTGAAGAACATCAATTGGTTGAGCGCCACACCGAAAAGCCCACAGAGAAAAAGCCGGAACATATCCGCGATGGCAGGCCGTTCCATGCGCACCGCATAGAGCAACCAGAACAATGATCCAGCACCGAGCACACGCAAAAGGATGAAGCCGTTGGGGCCAATAGCGTCGGGCATCAGACCCTTTGCGATCACATAATTAACGCCATAGATCGCATTCACGGTAAAGAGCGCACTATGTGCGAGGGTATTCCGGTCTGCTAAAGGCATGGTGTTCCGGGGCGTTATCCGAAATGGGATGCGAATTTAGAGTGCTAAGCGTCACGAGTTCGACCCACAACAACTTGCGATGGCATTTCCGAAACCACCTTACTCCACCACCACCCGTTCCGTACGCACACCCTCCGGATCGGTGATCTTAAGCAGATATATGCCTCTGCCGAACCGCGCCAGATCAACCTCCTCTGTAGTTGCGCCACTTGGCAACGGGCGTTGGTAGAGCAATTTGCCCATGCTATCGTAGACCGAGTAGAACGAATCCGCGCGCAAGGGATCTACGAAATCCACGGTGAAACGGCCGGTGTTGGGATTGGGGTAGATGCGAGGTTTGTATTTATTGACATACTGTGGCCTTACCGAGGTTATTAAACAGGCATCATACGTAGAAAATGGTGTAAGAGTAGTATCTTGAAAACTCAAAGGTCTTGCTTCTAAACCATCACTAGATGTAAGTGTAAAACTACTATCTACTGGGAATAGGTCTTCTATTCCAATGGGATACCACTGAGCGCTACAAGGCATTGAACCATCTGAGGCTGTTTTGATCAAAAAAGGAAGACTGGAATAATTACCGGGTAGATTTCCTGCTATATTGCCGTTAAAATAATAACCACCAGTGGAAGAGGCCATTAAGCTAGAAGTTCCGTACGAATAATTTGTAACACCTGTTGATCGTGTCCATAGCGTATCTCCATTCTGATCTGTTTTCATTAGGAATGGACGCATACCCAGCTGTGTGCGAATAGTAGCAAGTAAAACATAATTATTATCAGTGGCCCATACGATTTTAGAAGAATGAATTGTTCTCCAACTGTGGTTACTTACATATCCTCGGCACCACTGCACTTCGCCCGTTCCGTTGAGCTTCATCATAAATAATTTGGCATTGAACTCAGGAGGAATTGGCAGATCAATATCAATACTATCTGTGTATCCAGTAATAATGAATGAGCTATCTGATTCAATTATTACGTCGTTAATTATTCCGTTTGGTCTTATGTATGACTTACACCATAAAAAATTTCCTAGCGCATCTAATCTTGCTACAACTGCACCAGCAGTGTCCATATTAATTCCAGCGATCAGATCGCCGCTTGGCAACTCTCTTATGAATTGGAAACCGCCATTGTTCGTAAAGCTTTTGCCCCAAATGGGTTCGCCAATTGAATCGACTTTCATTGCAAAAAAAGAAGTTTCATAACCACATGCGATCACACTTTTATTAGCTGTTACTTCTAAACTACCGGTGGCATAATAACAACCTGGTCCAGCCAGTTCATAGCTTCTCATACTTTGCACGTGCCCAATTGAGTCAATTACTCCAATAACGGGAAAAGTCCCAAGTCCACTTGGCGATGAAGCACAAACACTAACTCGGCCTGAAATGAAATTGAATTCGTTCATTGCCCGTTGCTGAATGGATCGGAGTGGCAATATTGAATCGGCCCAAAAATGATTCGTTTCAATAACGTTCCCATTTAGGTCCATCAGAGAAATGCCGGTACCGCGAGATATATCCGTTACTACATTACCACTAGAGAGCTCGATCAAGTCTTTTCTAAATCCGCCCACGCCGTCTCCGTAAAGCTTGCCAAACGGTTCTTGTCCAGATGTAGTAATAACACTACCCCATAGTACTGCTATTAACATGTACTTTTTCATGGGTTATTCTATTAAGAGAATTTTCATGCGCGTTGTGTGCTTATCAGCCACTCGAACGCAATAATCTCCTTTGGCAAATTCTTCGGTGGAGATATTAAGCACTTTAATAGTTTGACTGCTATATGATCGGTTCTGTTTGCCGGACAGGTCATAGATCACAACATCTTTGGGTTCATCATCATTTGGTAACAGTAAATTCAATTCGTTGCTCGCAGCGTTCGGATACAGCATCAACTCCTAAAGATAAGGTGAGAACGGCGGCTCGTGGGGACGTGTGATCAAACCAAGCAACTTCCTGCGCCGAATGTGCAGACCAAGCGCTCACTGATCCGAGCCAGTGTAACGTACCGGCCATCCCATTACTCCACCACCACCCGTTCCGTACTAACCCCACCGGGGTCTGTGATCTTGAGCAAGTACATGCCTTTTCCAAACCACGCAAGATCCACTTCGGCTGTAGTTGCGCCACTGGGCAACGGGCGTTGGTAGAGCAATTTACCCATGCTATCATAGACTGAGTAGAAGGTGTCTGCTAAAAGCGGGTCTTCGAAAGAGACGGTGAATTGGCCTGTGGTGGGGTTTGGGCGGATGCGGATCGGTTTTTTGGTTGAATAGGAAGGGATCTGCGTTATTGTACAGCCGTCGATCACGGTGACTGGATCGTAAATGGTGTCATGGATATACGCAGGATACTGGACTGCTCCATCGATAGAAGTAAGCGTGAAGCTGCTATCGGTCGGGAATAGTTCTTGAACCTGTACATAAGCAACATGTTCATGTTCAGGGCATGGCAAATGGCCGAGGGAATCAGCCTTGAAAAGGAACGTCCCTAAACCAAAGCCTTGACCATTGTAAAGGAAACCTCCATCAGAGTGAGCAAGTAAATTGTATACTTGGTAATATGTGCCACCTACACCTGAAGCGCGTGTCCAGAGGGTATCGCCATTCATGTCCGTTTTCATAAGAAATGCCTTACCGAACCCGCCAAGTACAACGTAGCTACCGTCGAGGGTCTCTACGATTTTTGCAACCTCCGACGCCCATCCGCCCGAATGATCATACCCCTTGCACCACTGCACATTACCAGTGCCGTTCAGGCGCATCATGAATAGCTTATTCCCGGGATCATTGTCCTCGTTCGTGTATCCGATCACAGTGAACGAACTATCCGATTCTATGCGGCAATCCCGAACAACACCGGCGGGTCGGATATAGGACTTGAGCCAGATGAAATTTCCATTCGCATCCAGACGGGCTAACGCCGCACCGCCATGAGCCATATTCAAACCGACCAACAGATCGCCACCCGGTAGTTCTTTGACGAATTGAAAAGAACCAGCATTGCTGAAATGTTTGGCCCAAACAGAACCACCTTCATTTCCAACCTTCATTATAAAGGTGCTCGGGCTTATGTATTTCCTGCCCCAAACGACTGCGCTACCATCATTAAGGATCTCCAGATCGGCTGCCGTGTTGGTACATTCTGGTCCGTTCAGATCGTAGTAGGAGGCGGTAAGAATTGTACCTACTGAATCCATCTTTCCAACCACTGGATAATTCTCTGGATAAGGAGGATCAGTTGAACACGTGTCTTTACGATAACCCCCTACAAATGAGAATTCATTATCCGTGATCATCTTTACGGATTGCAATATCAAAAAAGTATCGATGGCATAACATTGTGTGTTCAAAATGTTGCCCATTGGGTCGAAGGTCGAAGTGCCCGATTGATATGCCATTCCAACGAATAGGTTACCACTTGAAAGTTCATTCAAATTGGCCTTCGCTGTGCCCCCACCATAATAGTATTTCTGAAAGGTTGATTGCCCTTTTGCAACTGGCCCTGTGAGTGCAAGCAGCGGAAAAAACAAGGCATATTTATTCATGGTCTATTGAATTACAAGCGTTTTCATTTTACTGGATCTGTCGTCATAAACGCGAACGCAATATGCTCCTTTTGCAAATTCTTCTGTGGAAAGATTCAATAGGTGTGATCGAGAAGACAAGGCGATGAAGTTTGAAATTCAGCAACGTGGGTGAGTGAGGTATTGGTTTGCTTTAGTAAACCTAATCGGTGTTCGCGATCTTTCCTAAGTAATTCGGCGGATCCATCACATTTTGTTGGACCATGCACGACCCACCTGTGCATAGGGTCATTGACGGATATCTTCGCCAGCTAGTAAACAAAATCCAATGCGACGCGGTACCAAATGCATTCATGCAGGTGTAAAGCCTGATCCAGCAACAGGGGCCATCATGACCCCGATCTATCAGACCAGCACCTATATGCAATCGGCTCCTGGTGATCATAAAGGCTATGAATACAGTCGCACGCACAACCCGACACGGACCGCGTTGCAGAAAGCTCTTGCAGAATTGGAGAATGGCACTCATGGCCTTTGTTTCAGCAGCGGCATGGCGGCGATCGACGCTGTCGTGAAACTGCTGATCCCCGGTGATGAGGTGATCAGCACGAATGACCTTTATGGTGGGACCTATCGCATGTTCACCAAGATATTTGAGCATTATGGCATCAAGTTCCACTTTGTGGACATGAGCGACCCGGCCAATGTGAAGGCCAGCCTGAATGCGAACACGAAACTGATCTGGGCAGAAACACCAACGAACCCTACCCTGAAGATCATCGACATCAAGGCGCTGGCGGCCATTGCGAGAACGCAGAAGTGCCTGTTGGGTATCGATAACACGTTCGCAAGTCCGTATTTGCAGAACCCCATTGATCTGGGTGCGGATATCGTAATGCATTCAGTTACCAAATACCTCGGCGGCCATAGCGATGTGGTCATGGGCGCATTGGTGGTAAAAAGCGATGACCTCAACGAGCGATTGGCCTTCATCCAGAACAGTTGTGGCGCCGTACCTGGTCCTCAGGATTGTTTTTTGGTATTGCGGGGTCTTAAAACATTGCACTTGCGCATGCAACGCCATTGTGAGAACGGTAAAGTCATCGCAGAATGGTTGGTAAAGCACCCGAAAGTGGACACCGTTTATTGGCCCGGCTTGCCATCGCACCCGAACCATGCCATTGCCAAGACCCAAATGCACGGTTTCGGCGGGATGATCAGCTTCACCATAAAGGGCGATAATATGGATGACGCCAAGAAGATCCTTTCCAGGACCAAGGTCTTTGCATTGGCAGAGTCCTTGGGTGGCGTGGAGTCTTTGCTTGGACACCCGGCCAGTATGACCCACGCGAGCATTCCACGAGAGGAGCGCCTGAAAGTTGGATTGGCGGATAGCCTTATCCGACTAAGCGTGGGCGTGGAAGACGTGGAAGACCTGATCGACGACCTTGCACAAGCCATGGCGTAATACCCGGATGGATCTGGCAGTTGTTCGTCGTGCTCAGGAAGACTTCCGCCGAATTTCATCATTCCTGAACGGAAGTGAGTTTCCACGCGAGCACGGTTTATGGTGGATCTGGAGACGAATTGGAGCCGTATCTTTACGTTCCCTCATTGTTCGCAGTCCCTCTCCTGGCGATCTTAACCTTCTGATCTTTGATGCGTAATTCCATTCTAGCTGCTTTGGCCGTGTTCTGCACTCCTGTTCTTGGTCAACAGGATTCCGAAGGGTTTCGTTGCAATGCTAACAATCAAGTAGAGCTGACCAAGCACTTGAACAATACGCCAGGTGCATTTGAGGATGCCATGCAGGCAAAAGCATTGTTGGAGACACGAACGGACGGCTTTACAGCTGATGCAGAGCGGGGTGGCGACGAACCCTATATCGTCCCAATGGTATTCCACATCATTCACAACAATGGCGTGGAGAACATCACGGATGCGCAGGTCTATGATGCCGTAAGGATCTTGACCAACGATTACACGAAACAGAATGCGGATTGGCCCAACGTACGCCCGGAATTCTTGGACATTGTTGCCGATGTGAACATCGAATTCCGTTTGGCCACGCTTGATCCTGAAGGGAACTGTACGAATGGAATAACGCGTACTGTTTCCACCCAGACCTATGACGGAGATTTCGATATGACGCAATTGATCCAATGGCCGCGTGATCAGTACATGAATATTTGGGTTGCCGCATCCGCAGGAAGTGGCGTTGCGGGCTATACGTACTATCCACAGTGGTTGAATAATTGGCCCGAAGCGGATGGAATTGTCATCGGCCATAATTACGTAGGTTCCATTGGCACTAGCTCCATTGGCAGTTCCAGGGTCCTTAGCCATGAAGCAGGACATTGGCTCAACCTAGCACATTGTTGGGGTAGCACCAATGATCCCGGTGAAGAAGACAATTGCTTCAGCGATGATGGGGTTTCGGATACCCCGAACACCATAGGATGGCAGTCCTGTTTCCTTCAAGCTGCATCCTGCGGGTCTCCTTTGGACAACGTGGAGAACTACATGGAATATTCCTATTGTGGCAAGATGTTCACGGTAGGTCAGGGGAACCGGATCATCGCAGCGCTTACGAGCACTATAGCACAACGCTCCAGCCTCTGGCAATCGAGCAATTTGGCTCAGACCGGAGTTACTACGGACCCTGTGCTTTGTGCAGCGGATTTCCTGCATGGCAATGCCGAGATCTGTACCGGAAGTACGGTCCAATTCACGGATATCAGTTACAACAACGTAACACAGCGCATGTGGACATTCCCTGGAGGAACACCAAGCACAAGCAGCGATGAACAACCCATCATACAATACGATGCGCCTGGTACATACCCTGTATCCTTGCAAGTGAGTGATGGCGTGAACGACCTCACCGTGAGCCAACAGGACCTGATCGTTGTCTATGCTGATACAGGCTATGCTGTACCGTTCAATGAAGGGTTCGAAGCACAAGCCAGTATACCGGATAATGAATGGATCGTAAGCGACGTTGATCAGAACGGAACATTCCAGCTTACTTCAAGTGCTGCGTCAAGCGGAGCGAACAGTATCATGCTCACCAATAATAGCAGCATGGTCGGCAGTCTGGACAACATCTACTCGCCCACCTATGACTACACCAATGCTGGAGAAGTGGTCATTTCCTTCCGATATGCTTTTGCAATGCGCAACGCGAATAACGATGATCGCTTACGATTCTACGTCTCCAATAATTGCGGAACGACCTGGTCAATGCGCAAGCAGTTGCGCGCCGGGATCGACCTTACTACGGGCGGTATCGTGGGTGGATCCTATGTTCCGAATGATCCAAGTGAATGGGGTTATGCTGTTGTGGACAACATAAGCTCCAATTACCACAGTAGTGATTTCCGGATCAGGTTCGAATTCCTAAGCGATGGTGGCAATAATGTTTACATCGATGACATAAATCTATCAGGAACGCCGTTGGGACTTGATGATCTGACCACATCAGAAAACGAACTGCAAGTGGTTCCGAACCCTGCTACGGAAACCGCGTTCGTACAGTTCACGCCATCCGGTTCAACTGCAATTGAGCTTTCGATCATTGACCCTACTGGGCGTCTCGTCAAGCATGTATTCCAAGGAAAACCGGCGATCGGCGTTCAACGAATATCAATGCCCATATCAGAATTGTCAGCCGGGATCTACATGATCCGACTATCACAAGGTGATCAGGTCCATTCCGTGCGTTTTATCGTGGATCATACGCATTGAGCGTTCAGTCTGCGTATTCTGCACGAATGCATTCGTCAGGGTTTTGTAATTCCACTACCCTAATATCACCATGATCGTGTGAGACTGTGCAGAATCAAGACCACCTGTAGTAATTTTACTACCCCCTCTATTGGACCAAAACCTACATTTATGAAACTGTTCCTATCCTCAGTGCTTATTCTGGCACTTTCCGTGCCTACGATACAAGCACAAAATGGAGATGTACCGTTCAGTTGTAAAACGAACGACCTCCATCTCTTGGTTCCTGATCGGGCTGATGATCCTGCTCTGATAGCCCAAATAGCCGCTGCTGATGCGGAGTTGGAGGTCTTTACTCAGGAATTCGAAGTAGACGCTTCACGCGGAGGAGGGAATTACACCATTCCGGTGGTATTCCACATCATTCATGAGAATGGCCTTGAGAATATTTCCGATGAACAGGTCTATGACGCTATGCGTGTATTGAATGATGATTTCAACAAACTGAATAGCGACTGGCAGAACGTTAGACCGGAATTCGTAGGTATTGTTTCTGACGTTGGAGTGAACTTTGAACTGGCCCGGAAAGACCCTCAAGGAAATTGCACCAAAGGCATTACGCGAACGGTTTCTGCACTTACGAACGTAGGTGACCAGGACATGAAAGACCTGATACAATGGCCACGGAACAAATACATGAACGTTTGGGTATGTGCCTACGCGGATGGTGCAGCGGGCTATACCTATCGTCCAGGTGCTGCGGACTTTTTCCCATCTGGTGATGGTATTGTGCTATTGCACAATTATACCGGTGCGATCGGGACCAGTTCACCCGGCCGCTCACGTACGTTGACGCACGAGACAGGCCATTGGCTGAACCTGAAACACACATGGGGTGATTCGAACGAACCCGTTTTAGCATCGAACTGCAATGATGAGGACAACGTTAGTGATACGCCGAATACCGTGGGTTGGACGAGCTGTGTATTGAGCGGCACCTCTTGTGGTAGCCTTGACAACGTTGAGAACTACATGGATTACAGCTATTGCTCCAAGATGTTCACCGAGGGACAGAAGACACGTATGATCGCTGCATTGAACAGCGGCACAGCACAGCGAAGCAGTCTTTGGACAACGAACAACTTGAATGCGACCGGTGTGGGCTCACCAGCTATCCTGTGCGCAGCAGAGTTCACAAGCAGTGTTCAGGAAATATGCGCAGGCAGTACGGTCAATTTCAGTGATGTCAGCTATAATAGTGTTACGTCACGGACCTGGAGCTTTCCTGGCGGAACGCCCAGCACATCAACTGACCCGAACCCAACTGTGACATACACTAATGCTGGCACCTACGCAGTAACACTGGATGTAACGGACGGCACTACGAATTTGTCAGTAACGACCAACGATCTTATAGTCGTGTTGGCCAACCCTGGTGCTACAGTGCCGTTCAACGAAGGTTTCGAGAGCATGAGTTCGCTTAGTGGATCATCATGGACGGTAAATGACCCGGATAACAACAATACATTCCAACTAACAAGTGCTGCTGCATTTTCGGGAAACAACAGTGTACGTTTATTGAATACGGCCTCTATGGCAACGCAATTGGACGAATTCTACTCCGAACCATTTGACATGTCGAATGCAACGGATATCGTAGTCACTTTCCGATACGCATATGCACAGCGCAATACCACCAATGATGATCGCTTAAGGTTATACGTCTCCAACAATTGTGGAGATTCGTGGTCCATGAGAAAACAATTACGTGGATCCAGCGACCTGAACACGGCTGGCGGTACGGTTTCGAGCAGCTTCGTTCCCGCATCTGATCAATGGGGCTATGCTGAAGTGAACAATATCAGCAGCTCATACCATACCTCGGATTTCCGGATCAAATTCGAAAGTGAAAGCTATGGAGGCAATAATATCTATGTCGATGACATCAACCTGAATGGTATGCCGGTTGGGCTTGAAGAGGTTTCAGCGAACGGCGGCTCATTGATGATCATCCCGAATCCCGCTCAGGACAATGCTCAATTATTGATCGAAATGCCGACCAGTGACCAAGTGGTCATCGACCTGATCGATGTTACGGGGCGTAAGCTGATCGAATTGCACAACGGTGGATTGCCAGGAGGAGATCAACGGATCGACCTACCGGTCTCTTCGCTACGAGCTGGTGTTTACATGGTGCGTCTACTTCAAGGTGATCGCTCGGAAATTGTCCGGTTCGTCGTGAAGTGATCCTATTACCTGAATTAGTGAAGAAGCCCCTGCGTTGCAGGGGCTTCTTTGTTACTGTAAACTACATCGGGCATTTGGCTCATAATGGTCGTCACGCTAGCAGCAGAGCCTTCGCTGTCGGGTCAAAGCCGCTGTGCGGGATGAACTTCTCGCCGTGCCCGTACAAAAAAACCCCGCTTTCGCGGGGTATTTTTGTTGTCCGACCAGGGCTCGAACCTGGACTCTTCTGGACCAAAACCAGACGTGTTGCCAATTACACCATCGGACAATTTCACATTCTTTAAGCTACCATATTGGCTTAAGGAGGTGCAAATTTAACAAGATCCGCTATTCGGACGATGGTTCCATCAACTACTTTGGTATTTTCGCGGCTTATCGTTTCGTCCCCAGAGGAGTATGCCGTACAAAAAACTGAATATCATCACCGGTTGGCTTGTGTTCTTGGTCGCCAGTTGGACCTATATCGCAACCATAGAACCCACTGCCAGTTTCTGGGATTGCGGTGAATTCATCGCCACGGCGTACAAATTGGAGGTCGGCCACCCTCCTGGAGCCCCCCTATTCATGATATTGGCAAGATTAGCTGGCGCATTCGTTGATCCGGAGACCGTTCCATACGCTGTGAATGTGTTGAGCGCTATGGCAAGTGCCTTTACCATCTTGTTCCTGTTCTGGAGCATAACGCACATGGCCTATAAGTTGGCTACACGTAATGGCGCTGAGGTAACACTTGGAGCTGTGATCGCGATCATGGGCAGTGGGGTCGTGGGCGCATTGGCATACACTTGGAGCGATAGCTTCTGGTTCAGTGCGGTAGAAGGAGAGGTTTATGCGTTGTCCAGCTTTTTTACGGCCATTGTGTTCTGGGCCATTCTCAAATGGGAAAGTGAGGCCAATGAACCTCACAGCACGCGCTGGCTGATACTCATTGCCTATTTGATGGGTCTCAGCATTGGAGTTCACCTTTTGAACCTGCTATGCATCCCTGCGATCGCCTTCGTTTACTACTTCAAAAGGTATGAAGTTACCACGCTCGGTATCGTAAAAACGTTCATCGCATCGGCAGTGATCCTTGGTGCTATACAAGCGATCATTATCCCAGGTCTTGTTAAAGTGGCCAGCAAATTCGAATTGTTGTTCGTGAATGAAATGGGCATGCCCTTCAATTCCGGCAACCTGATCTACATCCTTCTATTGGTGGGACTGATCGTATTCGGTATCCGACATACGCAACGCAAAGGGCTGGTTCTCTGGAACACGGTCATCCTTGGTGTAAGTGTGATCCTTATTGGATACAGCACCTACGCGATGATCGTTATTCGCAGCGCTGCTAACCCACCGATCGACGAGAACAATCCAGAGAACGTGTTCAACCTTTTGAGTTATTTGAACCGTGAACAATATGGGGATCGTCCATTGCTGAGTGGCCAATTCTGGGATTCACCGTATTCGAATGAACGCCTTGACGGGACACCGGTCCATACCGCCACGTATTTGATCAAGAAGAACGACCGCCCGGTAAAGAAATTCTACGATCGCTGGAGCGCACAGCATTTCATTGCTGAAAATCCCGACCATACCGTGGATCATGAATACATCATTACCGACCCACGCAAAGGAACCGAAGTCGTGTATGATGCGGATTTCACGATGCTATTCCCCCGCATGTACAGTGCACAGGCCAATCACGAAGATGCTTATAAGAGCTGGAGTGATTTCAAGGGAACCCCGATAAGGACCATCGATCGGGAGAATAAACCGACGATCGTGTTCAAACCTACGTTCGCGGAGAACATTCGTTACTTCTTCTCCTACCAAATGGACTGGATGTACGGCAGGTATTTCATGTGGAATTTTGCTGGTAGACAGAATGATGTGCAGGGCCACGGGAACAGCATGGATGGCAATTGGCTATCCGGTATTAAGCCTATTGATGCGGAACGACTGGGAAATCAGGATCAGTTACCTCCGAGCATGACCAATAACAAAGCATTCAACAGGTTCTATTATTTACCGTTGATCCTGGGGCTGATCGGCATGCTGTATCAAATTGTACGGCATAGTAAAGATGGCTCCGTGGTCGCACTACTTTTCCTATTCACCGGTGTGGCCATTGTGATCTACCTGAACCAAACACCGTATCAGCCACGTGAACGTGACTACGCATACGTAGGCTCCTTCTATGCTTTCGCGATATGGATAGGCCTTGGTGTGTTCGCATTGTACGATGCGGCTCGCACGCTTACCCAAAAGGAACTTATGACGGTCGTTGGCGGCGCATTGGGGGTCGGGGCACTGAAGTATGTAGTAGAAACCTTGCTCGGTGGAGACCATGCGACCTCTTACACTTTGCTTTATATGGCCTTACTTGGAGGAGGCGCTGTTGCGGTGTTCCATGTATTAGGCAAAGCGCTGAAAAACGAAACAGTTGCTGGTGTACTTGCTACATTGATCGGTCTTACGGTACCCGTGATCATGGTAGCAGAAGGATGGGACGATCACGACCGTAGCATACGAAAACCAGCACGTGACCTGGCAAGCAACTATCTTGAAAGTTGTGCCCCGAATGCGATCCTCTTCACCAATGGCGACAATGACACGTTCCCACTTTGGTATGCGCAGGAAGTTGAAGGCATACGCACGGACATCCGCGTAGTGAACCTAAGCCTGCTGAACACCGATTGGTACATTGACCAGCAACGCAGGAAGGCCTATGAAAGCGAACCGGTTCCTTTCGGTATGGCACCTGAGCTTTATCGCCAAGGAACGCGTGATGTTGTGGCGTTGATGCCGCGTGGTAACGATGGCTACCGCAACATCGATCAAATGATGGAGTTCGTTAGCAACCCGAAGAACACCGAAGTGTTGTTCCAACGCGGTGTGCGCGACTCTTACTTCCCGACCAACAAGTTCAGTATTCCTGTGGATAGCGCGACGGTGTTCAGCAACGGAACGCTCAGCGCTACGGATACGAACTGGGTGCGCAGTGTGGACTTCGAGATCCCGCGTCAAATGCTCTTGAAGAACAGCCTGATGGTATTGGACCTATTGGCACACAACGATTGGAAGCGCCCTATCTACTTTGCAGTGACGACCGGACCGGATAGCTACATCAACCTACAGGACCACTTCCAATTGGAAGGACTTACCTATCGTTTGGTTCCGGTATTGAGCAAGAGTTCCAATCCGAATACGCAAGGCCGTGTTGCTGCGGATATCATGTACGAGAACGTAACCACTAAATTCCTGTGGGGAAATATGGACAGTCAGGAGCCGGTGTATCTGGATGAGAACATCCTGCGCATGACCACCAACCTGCGACTCCAGCTTAGCAGTCTTGCTGAAGAGTTGATCGCACAAGGGAAGGATGACAAAGCGCTTGCTATCCTGGACCTTTCACTCAACAAGATGCCAGAACATAATGTTCCGTACGATCGGATCCTCTTACCAACTGTTGAGGCCTACTACGCCATTGGTGAGGTTGAGAAAGGGAACGCATTGAGTGAGCGGATCTTTACGATCATGGAAGAGAACATGGTGTATTTCAATAGTCTGGAACCGCGCTTCGTAAGTCCTTTGAGCAACGAAATGGCCATCGCACATGCCGTCATGGGACGTTTGGCATCCGTTACATCACGTTCTGATACAGCCAAGGGAAAGTCACTTGAAGATCGTTTCCGCATAATGGAAGATGCCTATCAAGCCAAGCAATTGGAATTGCAAGGCGAAGGACGTCGTACCACAAGGCAGACGTTCTGAGCGGATCGAATGGAACAGCGGACCGATGCAATAGCTTCGGTCCGCTGTTGTATTTTAACCCATTGCCTGAATAGCCCGTAGCATGTTTTTCGCTCGAACGCCACCCCTGGTAAAACTACTCTACCCTGGACGGATCTGGAATATGGATCGCGAGGAGCGCACGGTCTACTTGACATTTGATGATGGCCCGATCCCGCAGTTGACACCGTGGGTGCTCGAACAATTAGTGGCCAATAATGCTAAAGCCACATTCTTCTGTATTGGTAAGAATGCTGATAAAGATCAGGTGATCCTAAAAAAGATCATTGAAGCTGGACATACGATCGGCAACCACTCATGGAGTCATTTGCGCGGAACCAGAACACCAACAGCGGCTTATGTCAAAGATGTACTTCGCGCTGATACCGCGTTGGGACTTATAGTTGGCGAAACCGCAAAACCATTATTCCGACCGCCTTATGGGCGCATTACGAATGACCAAGTTCGTGAGCTAAAGAACCGTTACCGGGTCGTGATGTGGGATGTCCTGAGCGGGGATTTTGATACGCGAACAACACCTGAGCAATGTCTGAAGAACGTAATACGGAATATCAGATCAGGCTCCATTGTTGTATTTCATGATAGCCTTAAAGCGGAAGAGCGGTTGCGCTATGCGCTTCCGCTGACGCTGGAATTCCTGAGAAAAGAAGGCTATACAATGAAAGCGATACGGTAGACCATTACAAGACCTTGACCACCTTGTATTCCGTCCGTCTGTTCACGGCATGTTCCTCATCCGAACATTCAGTTCCAGCAACACACCTGTTCAAGATCCTGCTGCTACCAAAACCTCTTGCCACAAGTCTATCCTTAGGAACCGCTTTACTTACCAGATAAGCCGTAGCTGCTTCTGCCTGTTTCTGGGTCATCGGTTGGTGTTTGGTCACATCACCACGAGCGTCAGTGTACACGCAGATCTCGATCACCAATTGTGGGTTCACAAGCATGCGCTCCGCCAACGCATCGAGCTCCGTCTTGGCCAACGGGTCCAAGGTAGCTGACGAACTGTTCCAACGAACGAATTTGAGGGCAATTGCGCTGTCGAGAACGATCGGTTCAAATCGAAGATCACGTGCTTGATTCAGATCGATCACACCTTGCTTCATACCGACGGTTGAAACCGGCACACTTTGTCCGAAGAACCCTGCTTTTTCAAAGAGCACCTCGAACTCCTCGTTGGTCTGCAAGCGCATGCTGAAGTCGCCCCCGCTACCGGACCTGGTCGTCTCCGAAGAAAAACTACTGGTATTCACCACACTGATGTTCATGCCTTCGATGAAGCCAAGCCTGTCCTTATAGGAAACCGCACCGCGCATCCAGACACCTGCGTCCGCAACCAAGTGTACATCACGCGTTGTGATCTGTTCCTGCTCGATATTCTCCGTACTGAAATGCCCTTGGCCATCGTAACGACCAGCCATTTTGGCGACCACACGGTAGGCCTTGTTCTTTTCCACGGGGAACGTGTACTCACCATTCGCATCAGTGAAAGCTGTACCGATCAGCTTCTTGTTCATATCATAAAGTTGAACCTCAGCAGCTATCACAGGCGTTTCGAATTCATCATCGATAACATGCCCGGTACACAGGTAGCGTTCATCCAATGGGGCCAACATATCGAAACGATAAATATCGTCATCACCCATTCCACCGGACCTGTTGCTGGAGAAATAACCGTGTTCATCGTCCGCATCTATGATGAATGCAAAGTCATCTTTCGGTCCATTGATCGGCGCGCCAACATTCACCGCAGACTTATACATACCGTTCTCCATGCGCTGCGCAGCATAGATATCCAAACCGCCAAGGCCCGGGTGACCATTGCTCGCGAAGTACAACGTTCCCTTTGCACTAACGTACGGGAACACTTCATCCTGGGCCGTATTAATGGCATTGCCCAAGTTCTCCGGTTCACCCCATTGACCACCTTGATCACGGCATACGTAGATATCCGATCCACCATATCCACCTGGCATGTCGCTTACGAAATAGAGCGTTCTACCATCCGTCGATAGAGCTGGGTGACCAACGGAGATCTCAGGGTTATTGAACAGGAACTGTTCCACATTTCCCCATCCATTGTTCTTGGGATACGCTTTGTAAATACCTAGCCTGCTGATACCATTCTGGCTTTTCTGTTTACGGCCTTTGAAGAAAGAGTTACGCGTGAACCAGATCACATCTCCACTTTTGCTCGCGGTAGCTGGCCCTTCATGCAGCTTCGTATTCACGTCACCTTCCACCGCATTGGCATTCGTAAGATCCATATCCGATCCTCTAACCGCAGTGAAGAGATCCAGAAAAGGTTGATCATTCCAAGCGGCCCTTCGCTCAACGATCGTAGTAAGGTTCCTTGAGCTTGAGAACAGCACTTTATCGGTACCTAGCCAACATGTACCAAAATCCGAATACGGCGTATTGATACCAACGGAACGGACTGTGAACCGATCGGTATCCTGCGTAAGTTTTTTTGCAAAGCCATTGATGTTGCTCCTTCGAACATTGGCATCATTGGAAGAGACCAAGAGATAACGGTCCATCCATTCTTCTGCTTCTTCATAGCGCCCGTTGCTTTTCAAAGCCTCGGCATAATTGTACATGTCCAATGGTTCGCGACTCATGAACTTCACCACGGAAGCGAACCATTGTTCGGCTTCCAAGGTCTTGCCTATGTTCATATAGCTCATCCCAAGCCGGCGCGTAACGTGCTCACTGACGGCACCTAGTTCAGCTGCTATGGTGTACTCCGGAATGGCGCGTGAATAGGCCATTTGTTCGAAGAACTTATCCCCTTCATTCACATGATAGTCCGCTTTGGTCTGAGCAACGGAGGATCCCATTGAGAACAAACCAAGAACGACTATGACAACGCGGAATAACATGGGTTCAGAAATAGCGCGGTGATATGGTTCTTCCGTTCACGAATCTCAGATCATAGCTCAACATGATCTCATGTGTACCTGCATTGTACGCACCGATCTTTGTCGTTGTAAGGTCGAACGCATAGCCCGCTCGGAATTGATCGGTAATACGATATTGGCCCATTACACCGAATGAATTTCCGAGTCGGTACATAACACCGAACCAGATCTTTTCGCGGAACAGAAAATTAGCGTTCAGGTCCAAGGAAAGCGGTGCACCTTCAACCACACGCATCATAACGGATGGTTTGAATTTCAGATCACGATCCAATTCAAAGACATAACCACCCATCAGAAAATAATGGCGTGCTTCAGTGGATGTGACCAATGCCGTTGCACTTGCAGCATCGATATCATTCGTGAGCAGTTTTGGTGCGGAAAGTCCAATGTAATACGTTGGGCTATGCCAAAAAAGACCGAAACCGAAATTGGGGAGCAATGTTGAAGAAATGTTGACACTTGCTGGATCGGGATCAACACTGGAGAGCGAGCTTAGGTCCGCTTTATAGAGATTAACTCCTCCTTTGAGTCCGAAGGCAAGCTGAGTTTTTTCTCCCGTCCGAATGCGATAAGCAAGGTCCAAATAAGCTCCTGTCTGTTTCGTTGGCCCGATCTTATCATTGATGGCAGAAAAGCCCAGAGCTATTTTTTTACTTTTCAGTGGTGTGTGAAATGCGAACGTCTGCGTTGCTGGAGCGCCTTCGAAGCCGACCCATTGATGGCGACTGAGCGCCATGATGGTGAACACATCGGCACTGCCCGCATAGGCCGGGTTGAAGGCCAACGTATTGAACATGTATTGGCTGTACATGGGGTCCTGCTGAGCCGAACAAGGCAGTGTTGCCATTCCACAGACCAACCCTATCGCCATAATGATATGTCGGCGATGGATCATCTGTTCAGGTAGATATATCCAGTGAACGGTGTTTTGCTGGTGCCAAGATCCAGTACATAGAAATAGGTACCTGTCGGCGCAAGATCGCCCATGATCGCTCCGTTCGAGGTGCCGTCCCAAAGAACATTCATGTTATCATATCCGGCCGCATCGAACACTTTGGCACCCCAACGATTGAAGATCGCAATGGTATTCCCTGGGAACCCTTCAATTCCCGGAATGATCAACGTTTCATTAATACCATCTCCGTTGGGAGAGAAGGTCTCAGGTATAAAGATCTCCGTGACGAAATCACACGGTGACGATGCGACGACACGGTATGATCCACATCCAAAAGCATCCGATATGAATGCTTCGAAAGCGGCACTGGTAACAACAGGTGCACTGGTGAACGCATAGTTCTGAGCAGCATCTATTGATCCTTCCGCACCGCTAACGACATAAGACCCTGTATCTCCACCTAGGATATTGAAGAGAACGGTATAGGTCCGATCGACTTCATTGCATATCGTGATGGCCGTATCGATCCGTGGACTCGAAACCACATCCACGCTCAATGTTGAGCTATATGGGCCGCAACCAGGAACGCTGATCGTATACAGGAAATCATAATTTCCTGGCTGAATATTGGTGGTATTCAAGTTCCCGTTGAACAGTCCACCAGCACCATCCAGATCCTGCCATGTACCACCAACCTGAGGTGAACCGCTCAGCAATTGACGCAGTCCGAGGAAGACCAACGTATCACAGACCAACACGGATGCATCCTGACCGGGATCAGCAGGTGAATTGCTGAACAATGCGAGTGTAGCTACCCCGTCCGGGCAAGCACTATTTCCTGGAATGGAGTATGAATAGTTACCTGCTGGATCATTACTTGGATCGAACGTGCCATTGAACCCTGGCAAAGGACCAGTCCACGTGCCATTCAGTTCAGGTGTTCCGCCAAGCTCAGGGAATAAGTCGAATGGTGCAGCTGTTGTACAATACTGCACGGAACCACCGATACCGGCGTTCGGAAAATCGGAGATCGCAACCGACACAGTGGCGATCTGGTTGCCACATTGAGGATCGGAGGTCGTATAAACGAAAGTTTCCGTGTTACCCGGTAGGATCAACGTAGCGTTCAACGCTCCTGTAACCGAATCGATAAGTGCGATCGAACCAGCGGGGGACGACCAAACACCACCACCATCAGGATTCCCACCAAGCGCATTGAACAATATGAATTGTGCATCGGACCCGCAAACCACGACGGTACTATCAGTGCCCGGGTTAGAGCCCAGACCAACTACAACAGTTACATCGCTGGATGCAGCGGAGCACGGTGGGTTCGCCGCGAACGAATACCGCAGTATCCATGTTCCGACCCCTGCACTTGATGGATCGAAAACATTGCCAGCCAATGCACCGGACCCATCAACATCGGTCCAGGAACCACCTGGTGCGGCGTTCGGTCCTAGCGCAGCGAATACGTTCAATGAATCGACCCCTGTGCAAACATTCAGCGTTGTGGAAACACCGGCATTTCCTCCCACCACCACGGTCATCACCACAACAGAAGAATCGGACTCACAAGGCGACGAGCCGGTGATCAAGTATGTATATGATCCCGCGGCATCGATACTTGGGTCAAACGATGCAGTATGAATATTTCCATCCGGATCTTTCCACACGCCACCGGTCTGTGGTCCACAACCAAGCAGCGTGAAAAGATTAATTGTACTTCCGCTGGAGCATAACGTACCGGCCCCATCGCACCCCGTGTTCGGAGCAATTGGTTCGGCAACGATGATATTGGCTGTAGCAGGTGCACAAGGCGCTTGAGCTGTAACTGTATACGTATATGTACCAGGCGCATCTATAGCAGGTGTATAGATCCCATTCCCTACATGTGGGTTCACGTTGAAGGTCCATGAACCACCGGTCTGTGCCGTGGGGCCTAGCAGATCAAACAATACTGTAACACCATCATTTGAACACGTTGCATAGTTCTGGTTCGGAATTCCAGCAATTGCCGCAGGCCGAACGGTAATGACCGTGGTCGCGGTATCCGCAGGGCAACCCGCTATGGCAGCTACGACATAGTAAAAAGTACCGGTTGGTTCATTCCCTGGATCGAACGTAGCTGGATGAGGTAACCACACATCGTTGAACCATGACCCACCAGTATCCGGGTTCGAATTAAGATGAGCGATCAAATTGAACGGTGCGCTCGACGAACAAACCGTAGTTCCACCATTCGCTCCTGCGAACGGAGCATCCACAACGTTGATCGTCACTACTGCTGAGTCAGCTGGGCAAGCAGCCGAACTGGACAACAGGTATTTGAACATCCACGATGAACCTACAGGAACCGCAGTTGCATCGAATACGGTTCCTCCGATCAATGCACCACTACCGCCAAGGTCCTGCCATGTTCCACCGCCTTGCGGGTTGCCGGTCAACAAATTGAATAGTACAACTTGCGATTGTGTCTCGCAGACCGTCACGTTCGAATTATTACCCGCATTCAGCGCATTTGTAACGGTAACCATAATGGTGGAACTAGCGTTGCCACAAGAACCTGCACCCGTCAATGTGTAGGTATAATTGTAGGTTCCAGGTGACACTCCCGTTATGTTGAGCTGGCCTGTTGGTGAAACCACACCCGCATTGTTCACATTCGTCCATGCGCCTCCCGTCGTAACCGCAGTACCTAACGCGGTAAAAAGATCAACTGATCCAGAACCCACACATGCGGTGATCTGGGCATTGCTGCCCGCATTCGGAGATTGCGAGATCGTGATCTGTACTTGGGCTGTCTTATCATCACAAGGACCATCTCCTAATACCGTATAGATGTAAGCTCCATTAGCGGCCGTGTCCGTGCCCAAGTTGGGGCCGATAGCGATATTGTTCAAGGTCCAGGAACCATCCGTATCCGGATCACCACCAAGCAGATCGATCAGCGCAACTACCCCATCCGAGGAACACAATGGCGCTACCGTATTGATACCAGCATTGGAAGCTGGCGTTTCAATGATATTGACCGTTGCGCTGTCCGCAGAACACGGGGCGGTTGCAGTGATCTTGTACTTGTAGATCCCCGGTAATGAAGTGCCAGGAGTGTATATATCACCCACTTGTATCCCATTGGAGTCGTACCAATTTCCACCGGTCTCTGGACTACCGGTAAGCACATCGAACAGAGGAAACGCCAGATCACTGCTGCACACTTGGAGTGCTCCATTGCTTCCGGCATCGGGCGCGTGTTGTTCGATCACGTTAACCTCTGCGGTTGCATTTGGGCAAGGAGCCACGCCGGTGGATGTATAGATGTATACCCCAGCCGTATCATAACCAGGCACGTAGATATTGCTATGAGAAAACCCGGAAGGACCTACCCAATAAGAGAATTGATTGGGTGTAGCACCGTTGAGCAGATCGAACATATTTATCGGATTCTGGTCATCACAGATCGTGATCAACGCATTCCCGCTACCTGCATTCGGGGCTATGTTCACGGCCACGTTAACGATATTGGAGTCGCTGGGACAACCAGGTAGGCCCAACACGGTATAGACATAGACCCCAACGGGATCGGATGCAGTGGCAAAAACACCTGAATGGGATGCATGTGTCGGTCTATAATTCCAGGATCCTCCTGTTTGTGCCGTTGGACCTAGATAAGGGAATAGAGGTGTGAGTCCTCCCGTGCTGCATAACGTGGCATTTCCATTTTCTCCTGCATTGGACGCTGGATTAACACCGATGGTCAATGTGGATGACGTACTCGGACAAGTACCTGTTCCAGCAACAGTGTATGTATACGTACCAGGAGCCGTATTTCCAGGAATGAATAATCCATCCATCGTACTTGTTGAAGGTGCTGGTCCTGTCCAAACTCCACCTGTAGCAGGCGTACCGGTCAATCGCGTGATCATATTGAAACCCGGTGATGTGTTACACACGAAAACGGAATTAGAGCCACCCGCATTCGGAGGCATTGCCAATGTCACCACAACTTGTGCAGTACTACTGGAGCATGGCGCAGCGCCCGTAACCGTGTATGTATAGGTACCTGTAGTTGAAGTCCCTGGGACAAATACACCATTGCTTGCACTAGCGCCAGGACCAGTCCATGTACCTGATGCATCTGGTGTACCATTCAATCCGGTGATCAATTGAACACTTCCACCATTCGCACAAATATTCAATGAGCCATTGGTGCCTGCAACTGGTCTCCGATTCTCAATGATGGTCGCCGTTGCCGAACTATTCAGACATGGTGCAACACCAGCGACTGTATACACATATGCTCCGGGCATGCTGGTACCGGGAGTATAGAACCCATCGTTGGGCATGGCATCCGGTCCGATCCACGAACCTCCCGATTGCGTTCCGATCAGCACAGTGCTTAACGAGAAGACAGGGTCATCGCTACAAACAGTTCTAGTACCGTTGGCCCCAGCAGTGGGAGCCGGTTGTACGGTTACAGTAAGGCTGGATGTCGCATTTGCGCAGGGTGTTTGACCCAAAACAGTGTATACATAAACGCCTTGCGTATCCACACCCGGTATGAACAATGGCCCGTGTGGCTGGCTATTGAAGGACCACGTCCCTGCTTGCGGCGTACCACCCAATTGGGAGGTCATATTGAATTGTGTGTTGTTGGAGCAAATGGAAGTGGTAGCGGAAGTGCCTGCATTTGGTGCTATTACCTCGGTAACAGTAAGCGTAGCAGTAGCATTTGCGCAAGGTCCAGCACCTAAAACACGATACGTGAACGTGCCAGAAATATCCACAGCGGGGTCGTATGTTGGGCCGTGCATGGCAGCACCCCTGAACCAATCACCGCCACCCTGAGGAGATCCACCTAAAAAGGGCAACATGTTGAATGCAGCACTGTTGCTGCACGTGCTGGTGGATCCATTCTGACCAGCGTTCGGTGCACTATTCACCGTTACGGAAACTTGAGCGCTTGATGCAGCGCATGAAGGTGTTCCAGCCAACGTATAATTGAACGTATAGGTACCAGCTGTAACCATGGTCGCATTGAAGATCTGACCGTTCAGCGCTCCAGTTGCAGAAAGGTCCGTCCAAGCGCCGCCTGTTTGTGGTGAACCGGTAAGTCCTGCAAAGAGGTCCACAGCTGTATTCGTTCTACACACATTGAGAGCCCCGCTAGTGCCTGCATTAAGCGCAGGTACAATGATCACCTGGACCGTTGATACATCTGCAGCACACAAGCCGATACCATTCACGGTGTAAGTAAAGTCATATGCCCCAGGAGGTAGACCTGGCGGCGTAAATGTTGAACCCGTGAGGTGCCCCGTGGAATTCGTGGCTACCCATGTTCCACCCACTTGGGGCGTACCTCCTAAAAGTGGAAACAGGTCAATGGAAGGAAGATCAGCACAAACGGTAGTGGTTCCATTTGAACCAGCATCCGGTGCCGGGTTCACTGTTGCAGTAACGGTTGCTGTTGCCGTGGTACAGGGCGCCACACCAGCTACGGTATAGGTGTATATACCTGCCGTACTTGTACCAGGAATGAAGACACCCGTACTAGCGCCACCGGGTCCGGCCCATACGCCACCTGCATCCGGTGTACCACCGAGAATGGTTATCAATTGTACAGGATCATCAGTTGAACAGCGTTGAAATGCGGCGCTGGTTCCGGCAACGGGCTGTCTGTTCTGGTTCACCACGAGAACAGCCGATGCAGAAAGACAAGGGGTCGTCCCTGAAACGGTGTATGTGTATCCTCCAACTTGGGAGATACCCGGTTGGAAATTGCCACTGGGTAGAGCCGTACCATCCGGTCGTGTCCATGTACCTCCAGCCTCCGGTGTTCCGCCTAAGGCCGTTATTAATGGAAATTCCGCAGCACTGCTACAAACCGTCGTTGTTGCATTATTCCCTGCATTTGGTGCAGCGATAACGTTCACTGTTGCGAATGCCGTATCATTTACGCACGGTGACGTACCCTGTACAACATAGGTATACGTTCCGGGTGTGCTTGTTCCTGGTGTGAAAACTGCAGGCACGGACGTCAATGCAGGACCCAGCCATACACCACTTCCACTGGGTGTGCCACCCAAAGCCGTTATCAAATTGAATTGTCCGTTCGTGTTACAGACGGTGATCGACCCATTGGTTCCAGCATTCGGTGCAAGAACCCTGTTCACTTGCACAACTGAGGAGGCACTCGCGCATGGGGACGTACCCGCAACTGTATACGTGTAGCTACCTCCCGGTTGTGACGCGGGGATATACGTCCCATTATGGGCTGAACCATCAGGTCTTGTCCATGTACCTGTTGGCGCAGGAGCCCCACCGAGCAGTGTAAACAAATTCACATTGCCTGCATCACTACAGATCGTTAATGAGCCGTTCGTTCCCGCATTTGGTGGAGATACGACCGTGACCGTAACCGTTGCCGTCGCGTTAGCGCAGGGAGATGAACCAACTACAGTGTATGTGTAAGCACCGGCAACGTCAGTCCCTGGAGCGAATGTGCCTGAATGCGGAGTGCTAGCCGGTGTTGTCCACGTTCCAGTAGCATTCGGTGAGCCACCGAGCAATGCAAAGAGACTGAATGATGGACCATTTGAACAGGTTGTGAATGTCCCATTATTCCCCGCAACAGGTTGTTGAACAATAGAAACCGTAACCACTGCGGAGGCACTGGCACAGGGTGCAGCACCAGCCACAGTATAGGTGTATACACCGGGAACATCGGTGGCCATGTTGAAAGTGGCACCATGGGCCATATTATCAGGGCCAACCCAAGTGCCGCCGCTAGCAGGAGTTCCACCGAGTGCATCGAACAATGAAAAGTTCGATGCATTCGAACACTTTGTAACCTGTGAATTAATGCCAGCATTGGGCGGGCTATTCACGGTAACGGTAACCGTAGCCGTCGCATTCGCGCATGGAGCAAGCCCTGCTACCGTGTACGTGTATACACCGGCTGAACTGGATCCAGGAATGAACGTTCCTGAAAATGCCCCACCACCCTGTGTGGTCCATGTACCGCCTGCATCCGGCGATCCGCCTAGACTCGTGATCAACTGAAAATTTCCATCAGTGCTACACACCGCTCTGGTTCCATTGGTCCCCGCATTGGGTGCCGGCCTTTCGGTGACCGTAAGCGTTGCTGTGGCGTCCAGACAAGGTGCAGTTCCGGCAACCGTATAGGTGTATACACCACTAATGTCCGTAGCAGGAGCATAAGTCGCTGCATGTGCCACTCCACTGACTGGTCCGGTCCAAGAACCCGTAGTTGCCGGCGTTCCGCCCAAAAGAGGGCGCATTGGAAACGGCGCATCGCTGCTACAGATGGTCGCTAAATCACTAGTACCTGCATTCGGTGCAGCCACTTGTGTTACGGTCGCAGTGGCAGTAGCTGCTGCACAGGGTGGCGAACCAAGTACGGTATAGGTGTAAATACCTGTAGCGGAACTGCCCGGAGTGAACGTTGCAGCAACCGGAAGACCATCGGGGTCGGTCCAAGCTCCGCCAGGATCTGGATCACCGTTAAGCACCGTGATCAAATTGAATGCTGATCCATTGCTACAGACCGTGCGCGAGCCACTTACGCCGGCTTCCGGTCCTGTGGTTATCGTTGCGGACCACCCAGCTTCAACTACCGTGGCATTACTGGTCCATTGAAAAGTTAAACAACCGGTAGGACCAGTGGCAAGAAATGATTGACCGGTGAGGTCATTCGTGGAACTACCCGTAGCAAGGACTGGTGCAGCAGTTGTTGCACCGTTATGAATTACAAGCGCATCAGCACCCGCAAGAGCTTGAACCGCGAATTGTGTGAACGTTACTGAGGATGCAGGACCTGCGCCAGAACCACCCGTCGGGCATAGCACAACAGTAAAATTCTGAGAATTTCCATAATTACCAGCAGCACCACCGGAATCATAGAAAGTTCCCGAACACGAATTGATAATGAGGCCGTCTGACGCTAAGAAGATCTGTCCATAACCGACAGAAACTCCACAAGCCATCAACAACGCTGCTGAAAACCGCAGGACCGATCGTCTAAAAATTCTATTCAAAAGAATCGCCGTCACAGTGAATAATTCAACCCAGCAAAGGGAAGCCGAAGGTAAGGCTATTCGATCATGTGGACCCTAGGGCCATGCAATTATCCCTGTAAAATGGCGACGAACGACGAAAATCAATCGACGAATTGCAACAAGATCCAGCCACAGCTAAATAGAGCCACCAACTTTCTCACAATAAACCAAGGTTGATCAACTTGATCCAGAGCGTGATCAGGTCCTCCAGAACCAATTCCGAAATGGACCAAAACCCCAATGGCCACTACTATAATGTGCAATTACTCACTTCCACTGATCACGGCTTTCTTTGTCTTCCCGATCGTAATGGCGAGCATCACTTCATGTGACCCAGTGCTGTAATTCTGAAGGTTGGAAGTGATCAGGTCATACGAATACCCGAACTGAAAAGTCTGCTTGTGCCAATAACCGAGCATAACACTGATCGCATCATTCGTTCTGTAAGACGCACCCAACCACACTGCATTCTTATATTTGATGGTGGCAGTGACATCCACTTTCATGGGTACCGGATCCACATACTTCAAGAGGAAGGAAGGTTCGACCCGCCAATCCTCACCCAGAAAGAAACGATACCCTCCTGAAACATAATAGTGCTGTTGAAGTCGGCTCAAATTACTGGTGGAAGTCTCCAAGAACGTGATCTTGTTGCCAAGGATCTGAGGTGCCGTTGCTCCCAACCAGAATTTCGGATGGTAGAGATAGAACCCGAATTTGGCATCCGGTTTTATACCGCCGCGTAACTGATCATCGATCACCGGATCATTAGGGTCATGGAAATCGATCTTGGAACCATCGATCAGGAACTGGAGCATCCCAGCGGACAGTGCGAATGAAAGCTTCAGATCACCTGTTATCTTGAAGTGGTAAGCGTATGAGAACTGCACACCGGTACGTCTCGTTGGCCCTACGTTATCCGTAAAGATGTAGCCACCAATACCCATCTTCTCACCTACCGGAGTTGCGCCACTCAGCGTAAACGTGCGCGGTGCATCCTGTATGCCCACCCATTGGTTGCGATGGCCGCTTCGCAATTCAAAGAATGGGCGACTTCCTGCAACTGCAGGGTTGATGATATAGTCGTTGAACTGGTATTGGGAAAGCTGAGGCAATTGTTGGGCAATGGCGCCATTCAACGCCAAGATCAGGATCCCTACTAGAATATGTCTTAGGTTCATCATGACGTTATCGTATCACAGTTAATGGGCCCGTGTATGCATCCGGGAACAACGGGTCGTTCAACCTGATCACATAGTAGTATGTACCTACCGGCACATAGCCTCCATTGTAGCGCCCATCCCATGGTGTTCTGTATCCAACACTTTCAAAGAGCATTTCGCCCCAACGGTTGTAGATCTCAACTTCCATTTGCGGGAATTCATCAACGAAGTCGATCTGCCAATATTCGTTGTAGCCGTCTCCGTTCGGGGTGAACCCGGATGGGAATACCACGTCCGGTAACACAGTGACCAGAACGGAATCAACTGCGACACAACCGTTCGGTCCGGTGACCGTTACTGTAAACCATGAAGTGAAATTGGGGTCCGCTTCGGGATTAGGTCCGTTATTCGTTGAGAGCACCGAATCCGGAACCCAAACGAACGAGGACCCGGGAGGACCTGTTGGTGAACCACCCAACGTTACTGAACCGCTCAAGAAAATAAATTGATCCGGACCTGCATCGGCGATCGG
>JAGNUG010000074.1 GCA_017987115.1 Flavobacteriales bacterium
GCAAGACACATGGTACACGGCTAGCTTGCATCATGTCCAGAAATTCGGTGTCGGTGTCTTCACTGACCGCAACGATCGCTCGACCTTGTGCCTCACCAAAGAGAAAGGCATCCGGACGTATCTCACTATCTGTCACGATGTCAAATCCGAGTCCGCGTGGTAAACCCATTTCGATCAGCGTGGTCCATAGACCACCGTCACTGATATCATGCGCTGCATTGATATATCCACGACGTATCAGCATCAGCAACACGGTGTGCAAACGACTTTCCTCCTCCAAGTTGAAATAAGGTGCTGGCGAATTATGGACCTTATGATGACGAACAAGGTACTCGCTACTTGAGATATCATCAATTGACTTTCCAAGGATAAAGATCAGGTCGCCTTTCGTCTTGAAATCCATGGTCATCCGCTTCTCTACATCCGGAAGTATGCCTACCATTCCAATGGTCGGTGTCGGGAAAACGGGAATGTTCTTTTTCTCAGTTACCGTGTGATTATAGAAACTCACATTACCACCTGTGACCGGAGTCTCATAAGCTCGGCATGCATCTCCCATACCACGGATCACTTCGGAGAATTGCCAATATACCTCCGGGTCATACGGATTCCCGAAGTTCAAACAATTGGTAACACCACAGGGTTCGCCACCTGTGCACGCGATGTTCCGGGCTGCTTCACTCACAGCGATCATGGCTCCGGTGTAGGGATCCGCTTGAACATAACGACCATTGCAGTCCACGGTCATAGCCAATCCTTTTCCGGTTTCCTTCACCAATACCAAAGCCGCATCACTTGGTGCGTTCGTGTTCATGTTATTTGTACGCACCATCGAATCGTATTGTCTGGTGATCCACCGTTTGCTAGCGATATTGGTACTTGATAAAAGATCCAAGCCGATCGCTTTCAGGTCATCCGGTTCAGGAATATCAGCGATCCTGAATGCTTTGTTCTTCTTGATATAGGCTGGTTCTATCGTTTCACGCTCATAGACCGGAGCACCACCGCCGAGAACAAGACTTTCCGCATTCACTTCGGCCACCAATTCACCGTTCATCAAGAATCTGATCTCCGGTCCATTCGTCACTTTACCGATCTCCACGCAATTCAGATCCCATTTATCAAAGATCTCCTGCACATCCTTTTCACGCCCTTTCTTCACCACAACTAGCATGCGCTCTTGGCTTTCGCTAAGTAGGATCTCCCAAGAGCGCATATCCAATTGACGGGTAGGAACTTTCTCCAAATGGATCTCCATGCCGCATCCACCCTTCGCGCTCATTTCACTTGTGCTGCATGTAATTCCTGCTGCACCCATATCCTGCATACCAATTATGGCATCGGTATCCGCCAATTCAAGGGACGCTTCCAATAACAACTTTTCCATGAACGGATCTCCGACCTGAACGGCTGGTAGATCGTCCATGCTGGTCTCGGTCATGTCCTTGCTCGCGAAGGAAGCTCCATGGATACCATCCTTTCCTGTCGCACTACCAACGATGTAGACCGGATTCCCTATACCATGGCTGGTGGCACTGATCACTTTATCGGTTCGTACGATGCCAACGCTCATGGCATTTACAAGCGGGTTAGTTGTATAGCATGGGTCGAAATAGACCTCGCCGCCAACCACGGGTACGCCGAACGCATTTCCATAATCACCAATACCTTTTACTACACCGCGCAGATGCCAACGGCTGCTCGCCTCCTGTGTAATATCACCGAACCGCAATGAATTGAGTTGCGCAATAGGACGCGCACCCATAGTGAAAATGTCACGATTGATCCCTCCTACACCCGTTGCCGCACCTTGGTATGGTTCAATGGCGCTTGGATGGTTGTGGCTTTCGATCTTGAACGCGCATGCCCAACCGTCGCCAATATCAACAAGGCCTGCGTTCTCTTCACCTGCTTCGGCAAGCAATTTCGGACCGGTGCGTGGCAATGTTTTCAGTAATTTGATCGAGTTCTTATATGAGCAATGTTCACTCCACATGGCGCTGTAAATGCTCAGCTCCGTGAAGTTGGGGGTTCGCCCCATGATCTTCTTGATACTCTCGAACTCTTCGGGCAACAGGCCCAATTCTTTTGCGGTTTCCACGCCTGCAGACGCGATATCCGGGTTTGTCTTTACCGTTGGCATGTTGTATGCGACAAAGGTAGGAGGCAGGATCGAACCGATAAGTACGATGTGGAACGGAGCCAACTTTATCGGTGTCCGTACGTCTACCTTGCGCCACGATGTCCGGAATAATTCTCGCCATTGGATATACTGCGTTGTTCCTGTTGCTGATGCGACAGGTTCAATTCTTTTCGAAGGTGCCGGGCTTAACGCCGCGCTGGCTGAGTCTGATATTTCTGCTCAAAGTGCTTGCCGGCACAGCGTTATGGGCCATTTACACGTGGATCTATCCGGACCGTTCGAATGCGGATGTATTCAAGTATTTCGATGATAGCACCATCATGTTCGGTGCACTGAGCGAGCGCCCCATGGATTATTTCAAGATGCTGATCGGCATTGGCAACGACAGCCAATGGTTCAGTGATCAGTACTATTCCGTCATGAACAACTGGTACCGGAAGTTCGAAGGGTACCTCTATAACGACTCGCATACACTGATCCGGTTCAACGCACTTATCCATCTATTCAGTTTCGGGGAGTTCCATGTTCACACCGTTTTTGCTGCGTTCTTATCGTTGACGGGCATGGTCGGTATCTACAGAGCGTTCGTTGGTTTTCTCGGTGGAAAAGAACGCGCCTTGATGATCGCTGTGTTCCTTCTTCCATCGGTACTTTTGTGGGGAAGTGGCGTGATCAAGGAAAGCTTATTGTTTTTTGGGCTTGGATCGTTTTTCTACGTTGTGATGAACTGGATCCAAGGTCGGATCAATGCAACGGGACTAGTGGTCATGTTAGGTACTGGGATGCTCTTGTTCTTTTTGAAATTCTATGTGTTGTTAAGCCTACTACCAGCATTGATTTTATTCGGTTGGGCGTATCGAATTCCTTTTCCTTCTCTTTTGACGAAGGCATTGGTCATTTATGGAGCTTGTGCTGCTCTGGTGTTGAGCACACCCTATATCGTCCCCGGTTTCGACATTCTTGAGACCATCGTGCGCAAACAGCACGACTTCATTGGCCTGGTCAAAGAAGTCGGCTCCGGAAGTTTTGTACTGCCACCACTGCTGGAACCCGAAATATGGTCATTCATTTCGCTTGTACCCTATGCGTTGTACATTACTTTTTTTGGCCCCTTGATCCATTCTCCATGGAATGCCTTGGGTCTGATCTCGATCGCTGAGAATCTTTTTTTCCTCGCTTTCATAGCAATGTGTTTGATCTATCGTGCGAAGGTGATCACCGCTCCTAAGGGATTGCTTCTTTCGTTAATGCTCTATGTGATCCTTCTATCGTTGATCATCGGTTGGACCACCCCGGTAATGGGTGCATTGGTGCGTTACCGCACCCCATTGTTGCCTTTTCTATTGATCGCAGGACTATTTATCCTGGACACCGAAAAACTCTATCGCCGTTGGCCCGGAATGAAATTATTGATAAGCGCATGAGATCAACAATTCTAACAATTTCGGTACTACTGTTCACCGGCTGCTACCATTCACAGGATGCGGACTTGGTAGTCCATAATGCCGTGATCCATTCCATGGATGGCAACAACACGGTTCATCAAGCCATGGCCATTCGCAATGGACGTATCGTGGAGCTAGGTCCTGAACGCCAGATCCTGAACCGCTACGCTGCAAAAGAAAAACTGGATGCCGCTGGTCAAGCGATATACCCCGGTTTCATCGACGGGCATTGTCATTTTTTCGGTTATGGATTGAATAAACAGAAGATCGATCTGCAAGGGACGAAAAGCTGGGAAGAAGTTTTGGAGCGCGCAGTGGCCTTCGCGAAAGCCCATCCGGAGAACGCATGGATCATTGGCCGTGGATGGGATCAAAATGATTGGGACCGGAAAGAATATCCGGACAATGGAAAATTGAATGAACTCTTCGGTGATCGACCTGTCTTGTTGCAGCGGATAGACGGTCATGCAGCGGTAGTGAATCAGGTCGCAATGGACCGGGTGAATATGGACCCGAACACGTCCATCGAAGGTGGGTTGATGTTGAAACGGGATGGCAGACCAACAGGAGTGTTGGTGGATAATGCCGTTAGCGTATTCCAGAAGATATTCGATGAAGCTGACGGGACCACGAAACGTACGGCGCTGCTCGATGCGCAAAAAGATTGTTTCAATGTCGGCCTCACAATGGTCTGCGATGCTGGATTGGACGTAGGCACGATCGAATTGATCCGCACTATGCAAAAAGAAGGTGTATTGAAAATGCGCGTTTATGCCATGATCGCGGATGCACCTGAGAACTTGGCTCATTTTGAGAAAAGCGGTCCCATCAATGATGATCGATTGATCGTTCGTAGCGTTAAGGTTTATGCTGACGGAGCGCTTGGTTCCCGCGGAGCATTGTTGAAGCAACCGTATACGGACCATCCGGAAAGTCATGGGCTGCAATTGGCATCACGTGAGCATTTCGAAGAGATTGCACGGTGGTGCTTGAAATACGGGTACCAGATGAATACGCATTGTATCGGTGACTCGGCCAACGCTTTGTTGCTTGATGTTTACAGCGAAGTGCTAGGAGGCCAGAATGATCTTCGATGGCGCATTGAACATGCTCAAGTGGTGTCGCCAGAGGATCGTCCGAAATTCGAGAAGTTCAGTATTATTCCCAGCGTTCAACCTACACACGCCATAAGTGACGGTCCTTGGGCGGAAGAACGACTCGGCCCTGACCGCATAACAAACGCATACGCATACGAGGACTTGCGCAGAACACTAGGTATTCTGGCCTTGGGCACGGATTTCCCGGTTGAAGGGATCGACCCATTGGAGACATTCCGAGCTGCAGTACTTCGAACGAACAAGGACGGCGAACCAGTAGGTGGTTACCAGCCTAAGAATTCACTATCAGCCACGGATGCGTTGTTGGGCATGACCTTGTGGAATGCGATCGCAACGTTCTCTGAGAAAGACCTAGGCAGTTTGGAAGCCGGAAAATTCGCGGACTTCATCGTGCTCGACCGCGACCTGTTGAACACGAATGAAGAAGGTGCGCGCAGAGCGAAAGCGAAAGCGACCTACGTGAATGGTGAATTGATGAACTAATTCGAGCGCATCACAAGATCCAGCGTACGGTCGATCTGCAAGAAATGCCTGGCCTGGTGAGCAACTGGAAACCTGAATGCGTCAACTATCCTGAATTTCACCAAGGGACCAAGTGTGCTCACGACTTTTTCGCCGTTCATTCCGTGCTGGTCGGCAAGATCGACAAGGCGTTCAAATGAGACAAGCATGGTCCTGAACTCGAGCAAAGCTTCGGACGATGAAACGCTTTGATCTGGCTGAAAACGTGCCATGGTCTTCATTTTCCAATTGATGGTTCCGTCCTTTTTCGGCTTCATCCCTTCGGTGAAAAAAGACCCAAGTCTGCCAGGTACGACCTGAGCGGAATGCTTCACTGACCGATCATTCTTTTCGTAGATCTTTTGCAAGCCTTGCAGATAAAACCCGCTACTCAAACACATGTGATCCACTGTTTCCAGCACACTCCAACTCTTGGGTGACGGTTTTCGGTTCAAAAGATCCAATGGCAACTTTTCGAGCTTATCGAGCTTGCTCAATTGCGACTTCAATTCTGCTTGAAGCTCGCGGATCACAACATTCGTTTGCAATGCTTTCATAATGCTGGCAAAACTATTGACCATAGCCGGCCTTCACACTTGATCCAGATCAAGAAACATACTACGCCAAAGCACATGATCGATCGCAGATCTGCGGCGCCATGTGGTATTGTACGAACCGTTCTGAATTGAACAACGGATCTCTACATGTTTGAGCCGTACTGCTCGATCTGCACTATTTAGTCCGGGACGATCTCAATATTGAACCAGTCCTTCTTAGCTGATAGTGGTAAAGAACAGCCGCCAATGCAACAAATAGAAACTCGTTATGGAGGTTCGAATCCGGCAACTGTCCTGTCTGTTGGTAGACAGCATAGGCCATGAACGCGGAGAGCACGATCGAACCGACCAAGACCAAAGCAAGTTGTTTCCTTTGTGTTTGATAGAATTTGCGAGTTCCCCCAACGACGTCCATAAAGAACTGACGAACAAAAGGACCCAGTATTGGCCAAAGGAATACCAATGGAATAGCGAACAACCTCGATTCTCTAGCGTTTGCCATGAACATGACAACAGGGATGATAATGGTGAGCGACAACCAATAGCTCCTGTTCCAAGAAACGTGCATGGATCGCGGGATCAAATTGGGGTAGCACCAGAGCAAATAACTCGGTACACCCACTGCAAGGAGAACTGAAAATAAACTTTCACTCGTGTAACGCCAGTTCTGAAAATTGACCTTGTAGAGTTCGAAGCGACTTATGAAGGTTTCATTGGCTTCTACGATCTTTGCTTCCGTTCCGATCACAAGTGATAGCAACACTGCCCAAACGATCAGGCTTCCCGCTATTACTCCGAACCTTTCCGTCTTCGTTCCTTTCATCAAGAACAGGTATAGACCGGGAAGAAGTAAAAGACCACTTTCGTGCGCGAACATGCTTAGTCCGAAAACAAGCGTTGCGACAATCAGTATGTTCTTCATCAACAGAAGGAACGCACCGAAGATCAATAGTTGCTGCAGAATATTATCGTACGTATAGTTCGTTGAGAAGAAGGCGAAAAGGATCGTAAAACTCAAATAATAGGAAAGCGTTGACAGGAATGCCAGGTCGGGTTTCTGGAATATGGAAAAAGCCAAATAATAAAGCAGCAACCCGGAAAAAAACAGGAATGAGAACTGAACAAGTACATACGCTTTCCCGGTATCAATATTCAATGATCCGGATACAAGATCAATGCATGTGGTCACTAATGGTCTGTTGGAAAATACTGGGTGCGTGCGACGGTTATCCACTTCTTCGGTGAGATAGTCATTGGCAATAAGATCACGTTCCAAGTTGTATTCAGCTGTTTGATGATCGATCATGCTCGTTGTAAATCCGGAGACATGCACATACAGCACGAACAAGGTCATGATCAGATTGAAGCCAACACCGACTACGTGTATTTTCATCAAGTAAAAGTAGTGTTCAGCAAAACTCGGAATAATGGTCTGAACGGGTAAGAATGCAGCACCAATTGGCTCATGCGAATTAGTTGCGCGATCCGCATCCAAGCAGCGCTAAGACATCTTTGCGCGCAACCGACTGAATGATTCCGGTGTCATTCCCAAATACGAAGCGATATCCTTTTGCGGGACAAGTTGCAGGACGTGGGAACTGCGTTCCATGAACTTCACGTACCGGTCTTCTGCGTTCAGGGATAACATTTCGATCTCGCGTTGTGCCCTTCCTTGAAGCAATTCCTCCAAGATCAGCCTACCCCATCGTTCGAGTATAGGTACGCACTTGTATAGGTCCATTAGGTCCGGATAAGCAATGCCATAGAGCACTGAATCCGATAGCGCCTCAACTTGTAACTTGCTCGCACGCTGCGAGACGAAAGAAATGTAATCTCCACACCATGAGCCATTGTAGGCGAAACCGAGACAATGGGACCTCGCCTCATGCTCGAACATGATCTTTTGTACACCGGAACCTACGATATAGAACCTTTTCTCCACGTTACCTGCCATGGAGATGATGCTGTGTTTTGGGAATCGGAATTCGGACCAACGGTCCAGGATCAATTTCTTATCGCGCGCGTTGATATCCACATAGCGTTGAAAGGCATTCAGGACCAACGCTTCCATCATTCTTTCGGGAGGTCAAGGTCCCGCGCATGATCATAGCCGATCTTTTCGATGGCTCGTAGTTTGCGGAGATCGAACATGCCATAGGCGGTAAGCCCGGGTGGTTCAATGAAAACTCTACAACCTTGGGCGGATCGCACTACCATTTCACGAAAGTTGATGTGCCATACACGGTCCATGGTACTCAGGGTTCCTCGTTTATCTGGATCGAACGGAGGCAGCGGATTCACGTACACAGCGATCACATCCTTCTTCCGTTCAGCAAAAGGCTCTACAGGTAAGTTATTACTAAGCCCTCCATCCACGCAGAAAGAACCATTCACCTTAACCGGTGGAAAGATCACAGGGATCGCGCTTGATGCCATCAGCGCTGGAACGAGAGCCCCCTTATCCAGAATGACCTGACCACCACGTTCCAGATCCGTTACCGTAATGAACATCGGGATATTCAGATCCTCGATGTTCACTGCTTTCAACTGCTTTTTCAGGAATGATGCCAATCGTGTAGAACCTGCTTTCGGAAAACGCAGCAAGCTCGTCTTTCGCAACTCATCGCGTAACAAGGGAATGAGTTCATCAGGCGAATACCCATCCGCGATCATTGCGCCAACGATGGCACCAGCACTTGTTGCAGAGATCGCTTCCGGCTTGATGCCACGTTCCTGCAAAGCATGAAGCACACCCGCATGTGCGGCTCCTCGAACTCCACCGCCGCTTAGAACAAAGGGGGCGAATTCCATGTCCTGAATTGTTGTGTGATCAGGGAAGTTTCACGAACCTGTGCGACCATCGTTGATCACCCTGTAGAACGTTCACTGAGTAAGTACCACCTGCCAGTTGTTCAACCGGTATGGCCATGATCGGACCTGAATTGTTGGATTGTTCATACACGATCTTTCCTTGCACATCGACGATCGAGATCGCGAAAGGACCTGATCGCATGGCATTGATCCGCAAATTGAGCACATCCACCACAGGCGAAGGCCAAACATTCAGACCATTGGGTGTGTGTTCCTCAACATTGGACCAACTGACATAAACCGGTAAACTCACATTGGAACATCCATTCGCTGCGGTGACTCCAACCCTGTAGTCACCATTCTCGGTTACATCATAGATCTGATCGGTGGCACCTTGGATCGGCACGCCGTTCAGATACCACTGATAGTTCGGCCCAACAGAACTGGTCAAAGTCGCACCGGTCTGAGAGATCGTAGGCTCGTCAGGAGATGGAAGGATCGTAAACGTAAGCGTATCGCTATCAGCGGTACATCCGGAAGGACTGATCATTTCAACCGACAAGGGACCTGCGCCACCATATAGTAAAGGATCTCCAGCGCCACCATTGCTCCAAGTGTAGGTAGCGTAGTCCCCAGGAACTTCAACTTCTATGGTCGTTCCATCACAGAATTCCGTCGGTGCGATCAAGTTCACATGATTTACCAAAGCCGCGAATGCATCAAGTTTCCCATATCCCCATGAATTGTTCGGAGCTGTCCCTGTGAAACCATCTACACGTGTATTGTTCCGAATTGCTTGTCCTACTTCCTGCCAAGTCGCTGTAGGGCATTTCTGGAGGTATAAAGCTGCTGCTCCGGTCACGACAGGAGAGGCCATCGATGTTCCACCGTTGCGGAAATGCATTCCACCCGGATCAACCTTGCTGGGGTCCGAAGCGATCAGGGCTGCTAGTCCATCCAATGTACCGGAACTCATGGTAATATCACCTGTTGCAGCTACATCCGGCTTGATCCGATCGTCACGTGTTGGTCCTTTACTGCTGTTCAACGATAGCGCACCTTCTATGGTCGACCAGGAAACGACGGTACCATCGTATCCCGTATAGGTCAATTCGTTGTTGTAATTCGCCACGGTCAGCACTTTATCCGAGCAAGCCCATGAATCGACCATATGCTTATTATCATCAGGCATTACATAATTGGCGATCGGCGGGTACACGGCCACAGTGGGAATTGTAGTTACCATGTTGCAGAATCCAAATTGCGCTGAGCTCCAGATATCGAATTTTCCGGAGCCGGTCGTCATGAATCTATAGTTGTACGTGAGCGAATCCACAAACATCTGCACCTGCAATTGGTATTGGCCTCCTCGTGGATTTACCAACGTATTGACCACACCCAATTTGTTACCTGCTAAGCTCCTCAATGTATCGGTAAGTATCACTCCCACGTTCTCGGAGACCAAGTGGAAAGGAGTACGTCCACGATAAAGAAAATTCGGCTTCCTATCCGCACCAATTGCATATTCCACGTTCTCCAGATCTGCGATATCACCCCAGACCTCGAAGGCAACGACACCCTGATTTTGTCCGAACCATGTAAAGCTCGTGTCAGCACCCACGTTATTCTCCACATGATAGGGAGTAAATGCGCCACTGTTTCCGGCTGCACATACCATAACACGTCCTGGTTGTGCCTCCAACAGATCATCTATGAATAATGCTGAAGCGTCCTTCCCGTCATGTGATCCCATGTAGGAACCTAAACTGGCGTTCACAACGGCCGGCTTGCCCAATGATTCGGCAAGATCAAAAATATACTTGACCCCATCCGCAACGTGCGCTCTGAAATTACCGGTAAAATCCGCAGAAACCACGATAATATCCGCTTCTGGTGCGCAGCCTTTATGTCTTCCATTTGCCAACCCGTTTCCGGCTGCTGTGCCTGTTACAGTGGAACCGTGACCGTTGAACTGAGGTTGATCGATCGCAGTCATGGAACCCGCATCGATCGCTGCACTATTCCACTCCTGACCATAGTTGTATGGTTGTGGCGTATTGGAAGCTGAGGCAAAGGTCTGGTCCCAATAATACAGAATTCGGGTATTGCCACCGGCATCCTGAAAATCAGGATGACGGTAATCCATACCGGAATCAATGATCCCTATTATGACATCCTCACCGTCATACCCCTGCAACAAAGGGTCCAAGCCCATGTGGACCTCGCTGACGTGGTTCTTCACGCGCATGCTATCATTCAATACCTGACCGGGTTCCATTGAGAATTCAAACCGTTTGATCGCATTGCTCAAGGCCAGTTCACGAACATATTGGACCGGAACGCGCGCAGCCACCAGCGACGGTCTAGCCATCTTTATGGTTCCATCCACGGCTTTGACGGCATCACAGATACCCGCAACATCACCATGGATATAAAGGTCAACTTGTTCACCAGCATTGTGTGACAAGTTCAAGAAGGCATCTAACTGGAAGTCGATCTTGGTTTTTTGCTGAGCGTTGGCAACGTATGCAAAGGTGCAAACGAGATAAACGAATAGTGTAGGTCGTAAGAGCATAGCACAAATGTACGAAGGTCATTTATCGTTCAGTGTCCGGAAGTTCGGCAGATGATCCAAAAAACGAACTTTCCCTTGTTCATGGTCCACATCACAACAGTAGCTCTTATGGCCGTTCGTAATGAATAAATAGCGGACCTTGAAAACCAGGTTGTAGCGTGCTGCTTGTTCGAAAGTGGCTCGGGAGATCGCTACGGATGGCGCCTTGCACTCCACCACTGCAATTGGGATCCCATTGTCACCATGTATCACGATATCCGCCCGTTTGGCCATTGAATTCAACACCAGCGAATGTTCTACTGAGATCAACGAAGCTGGGCAACCAAGATCCTTCACAAGATGATTCAGAAAGTGTTGACGCACCCACTCCTCCGGGGTGAAGGCCAACCATTTACGACGAAATGGATCGAAGACCAACGGACCTGCGCTCCCTTGCTTAGTTTTGACGCCATGGTCCGGTAGACCGAGCGAGAGTTCATTGGACTTCATAATTCTACAAAAGTGCGAACCAAAGAAGATATAGTTAAAAACTGGCTTCCCCGATACACCGGACTGGCCCTTGAGGACTTCAAGCCACACATTCTATTGACCAATTTCGACGGATACCTGGATACATTCTGCAAGTTGACCGGCGCAGTTCTCCCTGTAGAGAACAAGGCTATGAAAGTTGCCGTGGCGGAAGACATGGTCATGATCAACTTCGGGATGGGCAGCCCGAACGCAGCAACACTGATGGACCTATTGAGTGCCATTGAACCCAAAGCTGCGTTGTTCTTGGGAAAATGCGGCGGTCTGAAAAGGAAGAATGCACTTGGCGATCTGATATTACCGATCGCTGCCATACGCGGAGAAGGAACCAGCAACGACTACTTGCCTGCAGAAGTACCTGCGTTACCAAGCTTCATGATCCACCGCGCAGTAAGTGGCGTGATCCGCGATATGGAACTTGACTATTGGAGCGGGACCGTTTATACCACGAACCGTCGCGTTTGGGAACATGACGACGACTTCAAGGAACATCTGCGCGTACTGCGATGCATGGCTATCGACATGGAAACAGCAACCCTCTTTACGACCGGATTCGCGAATGAGATCCCGACCGGGGCGTTGCTCTTGGTGAGTGACCAACCAATGGTCCAGGAAGGTGTAAAGACCAGCGCCAGTGATGCCAAGGTGACCAATACTTTCGTGGAAACGCATATCCGAGTTGGCATCGAATCGTTGCGGGAGATCATTAACGAAGGGCGATCCGTAAAACATCTGCGTTTCGAGTAGGACCACTGATGGCCGCAAGCGTAACACAGGAATACAAGAAATTAATGCTGGAGATCCGTTCCGGCAATTTCCGACCCGTGTATATGCTCCATGGTGAAGAAAGTTTCTTCATCGATCACCTTTCGAATGAGATCGAACGTACGTGCTTGGAGGAGCATGAACGTGATTTCAACCAGACCATCGTTTATGCGGCGGATGCTGACCCGGACATGATCAAGGACACCTGTTTACGTTTTCCGATGATGGCGGAAAGGCAGTTGGTCATCCTACGCGAATTGCAGGCCTGGCGTATTACGGAAGTAGAAAAACTGGAAGCCTATTTGGCCAAACCAACACCGACCACCGTGTTGGTGCTTTGCTACAAGCATAAAAAAGTCGATGGCCGTAAGAGCATTCTGAAAACCATCCAAAAAGGTGGAGGCGCTGTATTCCTAAGTGATAAGCTCAAAGACGAAAAGATCCCGGACGTATTGGTCGGAATTGCCAAGATGCAAAAGCGGAAACTTGGTCCGAATGAAGCACGACTGCTTGCGACCCATTTGGGTAGTGATCTTGCCCGATCCGTGAAAGAGGTTGAAAAACTCTGCTTGGTAACAGGTGATGACGATACCATTACGAATGACCTCATTCACAAATTCGTGGGTATTAGCAAGGACCATAACATCTTCGAGCTTCAGAACGCCATTGGCAACCGCAATGCGGTGAAAGCAATGCAGATCGCAATGCATTTTGCGTCGGACCAGAAGAACAATCCATTGCCATTGACCATTGCCTTTCTGAACGGATACTTTGCAAAAGTTGCTGCAGTGCATGGTCTCAAGGGTAAGAGCCCACAAGAAATGGCCTCGGCGATGAAAGTTCCGCCGTTCTTTGTCAACGACTACATCGCCCACGCTCGGAATTACTCACTGGGGAAATTGGTGAACATTCAACGCGATCTCCGTGATCTTGACCTGCGCAGCAAAGGAGTTGGAGGCGATGGCGGAGACCCGGGAGAGCTTCTTAGGGAGTTGATAGCCAAGGTGATGGCGTAGTTATTTTGAACAAAAAAACTATTGTACGGATCCACAGAAGGTAGCAATGAACTGATGAACGGTAATGTTCCTGTGCAGTATGTTCAGCTACCTTAGCCGCCCCTGTTCGGAAAACAATAACGCATGACATCACGCGCACTCAACTTCATATTCTCATTCTTACTCATCCTCATTGGTTCTAGTTCAGTAGCCCAGAACGGCACTGTACGTGGATTCATTTATGAAGAAGGAACGGGTGAGCCAATGATCTTTACACCGATCTTTCTGGAAGGTGCTCAAATGGGTGGTCAAACGGATGTGAACGGATACTATTCGATCAACAAGGTCCCGGCTGGCAAGTACACGTTATTGGTGGCCTATTTAGGATTTGACACCTTGCGCAAGAGTGTTGACGTTGTTGCGGACAAGATCATCAACGAGAAATTATTCGTGAGAAAAAGTTCCACGCTGATCCGTGAGTTCGAAGTAAGCGCGGATAAACAAGAGGCTCAGAATACAGTTCGGATGGGCATCACAAAACTCACACCCAAACAGATCACCTTGTTACCTGCTGTTGGTGGTGATGCGGACCTTGCTCAATACCTACAGGTCGTACCCGGTGTCATATTCACCGGAGACCAAGGTGGCCAGCTCTATGTCCGTGGTGGATCACCGATCATGAACAAGATGATGCTGGATGGAATGGTGCTGTACAATCCATTCCACAGCATTGGTCTGTTCAGTGTATTCGACAACGATATCATCCGGAATGCTGACATATACACGGCCGGGTTCAACGCGGAACATGGGGGGCGGATCAGTTCCATCATGGATATCACCACACGCGATGGGAATAAGACCCGTATGAGCGGAAAGGTCTCGGCAAGCACGTTTGCGGCAAAGGCATTGTTGGAAGGACCATTGAAGAAGCAGACATCCACCAGTGAAGGATCCAGCAGTTATTTGCTCAATTTCAGGCACAGTTATTTGGATCAAACGAGCAAGGAATTGTATTCATTCGTGGATACCGCGGGTCTTCCTTTCAAGTTCACGGACATATATGGTAAGGTATCCTTCAATGGTTCTACAGGAAGTAAGTTCAATCTATTCGGTTTCAATTTCACCGATGGTGTGAAATACAAGAACGTAAGCGACCTGAACTGGAAGAATTGGGGTGCTGGCACCAACTTCGTTCTGGTACCTTCAGGATCAGCCGTATTGATCGACGGTGTATTCAGCGTTAGCAACTACAAGATCGAAATGGTAGAGGGTGCGCTTGACCCACGTACCAGTGAGATCGCTAGCTTCAACGGTGGATTGAATTTCAAACTGTTCAACGGTGAGGACGAAGCGAGATACGGCATTGAAGTGCTCGGCTTCAGAACGAATTTCCAGTTCTTCAATAGCGTGGGACGCAAATTCGTACAGGAGCAGAATACATCTGAGATCGCAGGATATTTCAACTACCGGAAGAATTTCAATAAACTCATTCTGGACCCCGGACTCCGTTTGCATTATTACGCGTCACTTTCCGTGGCCAACATTGAACCACGTATGGGTCTGAAGTGGAACATTACGGATGATCTGCGTTTCAAAGCTGCGGCCGGACGATACAGCCAGAACCTCGTTGCAGCGAACAGTGATCGCGACGTCGTGAACCTTTTCTATGGATTCCTATCATCTCCTGATGACCTTCCAGAGACATTGACCACCGAGGATGGTACGGTCCGTAAGATCAAGGATCCGCTGCAACGCGCTAACCATTATGTAGCAGGATTCGAATATGACCTTACCAGTGAGCTCACGGCCAACTTTGAGGTCTATTTGAAGGACTTCCGCCAAGTGACCAATCTGAACCGGAATAAACTGTTCAACGATACACCCGAATTCGCGGATGAACCGGATGAACTGAAGAACGACTACATCGTGGAAACGGGTAAGGCCTATGGAGCCGACCTACAAATGAAGTATGAGAAAGGACAGACCTTCATCTGGTTCGTTTATAGCTACACGTATGTGGATCGTTTCGATGGTATCCAGACCTATAATCCGGTGTGGGACCGCAGGCATAACCTAAATGCTGTTATCAGCCAAAGCTTCGGCAAGTTCGATTCCTGGAAAGTGAACCTCCGTTGGAATTACGGATCCGGATTCCCTTATACCCAAACACAAGGGTTCTACGGCGGTGTTCCGTTCAATGGTGACATCAACACGGACGTTACTACCTCCAACGCGAGCCTACAGACCATATTCGGACCGATAAATGATGGTCGTTTGCCGGATTACCACCGTTTGGACATCGGATTGACGAAGGACTGGCGATTCGACGAGAACAAGATACTTCAATTGGACCTGAGCTTGACCAACACCTACGATCGGGAGAACATCTTCTACTTCGACCGCGTACGGTATGAGCGTGTGAACCAGTTGCCATTCCTGCCTAGCGCAGGGATCAGCTTCAGGTTCTGATACTTGGTTCCATTGGTGTCAAGATCCACATACTGAACGTGGATCTTACAAGAATTTGACCGATGGTCCGAGATTATTCCCGGGCTGGTTCGTCACCTTTCTTTATCTTTACACCCCGTGATCACTTCTCTGCCACTCGGCGGATCGATCGCTATGTGATGACGGGATCCACCAAGTATATTTTCGTTACCGGAGGCGTCACTTCCTCTTTGGGCAAAGGCATCATCAGTGCCAGTTTAGCCAAGTTGTTACAGGCGCGTGGTTTCACCGTGACCATTCAGAAACTGGATCCCTACATCAATGTGGATCCTGGTACGTTGAATCCATACGAACATGGTGAATGTTATGTAACGGAGAATGGTGCCGAAACTGATCTTGATCTTGGCCACTATGAGCGCTTTCTGGATGTACACACCAGCAAGGCCAACAATGTAACGACCGGTCGGATCTACCAGAACGTGATCAGCAAGGAACGGCGCGGAG
>JAGNUG010000075.1 GCA_017987115.1 Flavobacteriales bacterium
CCAATGCGGTGGGGGATGTACGAGAGAAAGTAACGTCGTAGTAATTTTAGGACGGCCTTGTCACAAGGTAAAAAAGTAGGCCCAATGCGTTCGCATTGGGCCTACCATTTATTGATAAGCTTTGAAGCTCAACGCAAGATCTTCACGGCACGTTTGGTAACCGGCTTGCCGTCCATTAACAAGGTAACATAGTAAACTCCCGGTGCTAGATCTCCGGTTGCCCACTCGTATTGGTAGTTACCTGCTTCCATATTGGCTTCTTGCAAAACCTGTAATTGCTTACCATCGGCACTGTTCGCTAATAATTGCATGCGACCATTTTTCTCCAATTGGTAGAAGACCGTGGTTTGTGTTTCGAATGGATTCGGTGCAATACGGAGGTAGCGATCATTAGCATTCAGAGATTTTTCATCAATCTCTTCTCCGCCATTCTCCAATGCACCGTGTGCTGCGCAACAATCAGACACGTTCTGCTCAATGGCATCCAAGCGATCCGTAAGTTGTTGCAGTTGGTCGTTGAGTGCAGCAATTGTGGCTTGCGCATCAGCGAGTTGCTGGTGATCATCTTGCACAGCTGCTACTACGATCGGAATGATATCCAATGGACTCATGCCTAAGTAATCTACTGCGGGATAGATCTCATTTCCCAAAGAATCAAGTTCTTCGGGTTGATGCACAGCCTTGGTCAATTGCGGCAGTACAGCCTGTACATCCGGTGATATAAAACCAAAGCAAACACCGTTGAGCAGTCCCATCTGTGGGTACTCGTCATGACGGTATTCGTATGATTTCGGATGCAGCTGCATTAACAATTCACTTCCGTTCGTCAATTCTTGAATATTAGTTTTCAATGATTCATCGCAAGGCACCGTAATACCATTCACGGAAATATCACCCGTAAAAAAGCCTGCCCATCCAGCTGAGCCAGAAACAACATTTGGTACACGACCATAAACACTGTATCTATTCCCACCTTGTCTGGCCCATCCATAGACACCGTAAGAGTTGGTAGCTGCCCCTGTGGCATATACCTCTCCATAAACACCATAGCTATTACCTACTAAGCCAGCTCCTCCAACTAAACCATGCAAACCCCACGCGTTCACTATGTCGCCATCCTCTCTGGAAGCAACTTCGCCCTTCGTTCCGTACGCCCTACTAAGTGTCGCGCTCGTTGGCCCAATTGCTTTGCCTGATACACCAATTATTTGAGTTGTTGATGTCCCAAGTGGCTCAGCAGTGATTTCCCCCGTTACCCCAGCGCCACCCGTTTCTACACCTGTAACTGCGGCTCATATACCAGTGACCGTTCCCATGGATGATCCAGCTACTGGCTCCACTACAGTATTGATACCATATGTGAACCCAGCTGAGTTCCCGAGATACTTTACCCGCATGCCTCCACTTAGGCTAGCATCTGTAGCCGAGTGTTGTACATCGACTTTGTAGCCCGGTGAACTTGTTCCGATTCCAGCCATCCGATCGGCCTGAGGGCAACCCGGGTTAAGAGCATAGGCCGTAGCAATATTTGCATTCGTTCCGGCTCCTCCGAGAAGGGTCCAATCACAGTCCGCTCCACTACCTGTGCCTGTAGGAATCGGCATATGTTCCAACACACCATCAGGTCGTACCACCACCATTTGGGTTGCAAGAGTACTGGCTGGTAGAGTGGGTAAGTCACGAAAGCGTATTTGCCCATTTAAAACATCCAACTCAGCGGTAGGAGAAACCGCAGCGGCGTTCCAATCACCAATTCCTACAAACCCTCGTGGATGCAGTTGCATGATCTCTCTACCAAAAAGGCTGTTCTCGCCTGTTGCTGTGCCCAGAAAATCACCCGTAAAAATAAAGCGCATGAGATCGGGACCTTGTTGGTTAGAGCTATTATCGCTCCATTGAAAGATCGCATCGGTAGGATCAGTTAATCCTGCTCCATATTTATGGCCAACATACATCTGGTCTCCATGCCCCGTGATTGTCATTCCGTTCCGCATCCAATCTCGAAAACCGAAGTCAACAAAACCAGCTCCGGACAGTGCATCGTGAAGATGCAAGCGGGTCAATGGTAGGCCGGGAGCAGTACCCGTTACCGGAAAAGTACCCAATCCCAAAAAACCATCGGTAGGAACAGTGAAGGTGTTAATGGTGCTATTTTGAGAAGGATTTAGATGCATGCGTTGAAGGGCATCGGTGTACCACTCGATGGGGAAGTTGCCATCGTGACGTACTTCCAGTGGGAAATCGTTGGCCGGTGAGGTAGCATCCCAACCCAGAAAATCGGTTGGTCCGGAAGCCACATTGCCAGGTGTCGTGGATTGACCCACAACTTTGCCAGTAGTCAGTATCAGCGCACCCAGGATCAGGTGCTTCAAAAAATTCTTCGTTCTCATTATTTTTCGTTTTAAAAGTTGCCTAAAAGACCGGAACGATGCTCTTACTCGATTAATACAAACTTGTGAACTTCCACCTTGCCATTATTCATAATGCGCAATACGTAAGCACCACGTGCCCAAGACTTAACCTCCAGCACCCAGCGATCACTCTTTACCTTACCGTACCACATCAAGCGCCCAACGGCATCCAGCACTTGTGCATCCTCCCCTGCTCGTTGGCCGATGATCAATTGATCATCGGCAGGATTGGGGAACAGTACAGGATTAATTGCCAATTCTTCGCCCACACCCTGCCCTATATCGCAACCATTTGGGTTGGTCGATACACAAACCGCATCCACCAAAGTGTATCCCCGAGGTAACCAGTACCATGGATCGCCTTCTGGAGCAAAATGCAGCGTATCCGTCAAGGCATTGCTGAAGAACTGCCCGATCATAAGGTATTGGTAGGCGCTGTCCGCCACGAAGCTGCCGTTCACCAATGTCCAACCCACCGTATCCGCGATTATGTGCGGGTAAGTGATGTGCGCATGATTTGGCGGCGCCGGGTACACGTCACCCACGGCCCAAGGACGGTCCTCCATTGTGAAAAGCATGCCTACCTTGTCACTGGCCAACCAGAACCTTGGATACTGGTAATTGCCCCCGAAGGCCGCGTTCGCCCTAAAGCTACAATAATACGTTTGCCCCACCAACATGGGCTCTAACAATTGAGCCTGAATCCATTCCCTGTACTCGGTTTGAATATTCTGGTGGTGGTAAGTCTGCACACCCGTGCACGAGGCCCCATCAAACGGCTCTTGGTAAGTAAAGAAACTCATCGGCAGCCCATTAAAAGCACCGTACGGCAAACAGCTTTGCAGATGATCAGGTGTTCCATTGGCGCTGTGCCAATAGAGTGGTCCTTCAATACCGAAGCCCATACTTGAGCACGTGTCCGCCTCTTCAAAACCTGGGTTGGGCACTAAGTTTTGGGCTGCAATTGAAAAGACACAAAGCAACAAGCAAAGCACAAGCCCTGCCTGTTGAAAAGCTTGCTTTACAGTTCTGTTCATATTACCTGTGGAAGTCATTGTTCGTTTGTATTGACTAGAAGCATCGTTCCGGTCCAAGACCTCTAGCGATAATGCCTTGTTCCGGCGCGGTCGGTCCGTCGAGGTATCCTTAGAGTTACTACTAAGAGGCAGTGGCACATTTGTGGCTGTGCGATACCTTTGTACTGTTCTGTTTCGTTTTCCTTTAGTCGGGTTTAGTGGGCCATGAGCAACCGGCCCTTGGTGTTGCACTGAGGGCTTTTTATTGCAAGAAAACTGTGTTGAGCCGCTTACTTTTAGCGGCCAATTTTGTTCGACTGTTCGACGCATTCGCAGATGAATTTCAGGAACAAGTTAGGGAGAGAACTTGTGAGAACATGTGCTCAATGTACCCATGAAAAATACGTTTTGCAGATTCTTGTGCATAAATAAAGATCAGCGCTCGAAAAATTTCAAGCACACTGAAACCGCGATCTCAACTACTAGAAATGCTCTCGCTTACACCGCTCCTAACCCAACCAGAACATGGTCCTTCAGCTGATAGTGATCATACACCAACACATTCTTGAACCCGCCTGTTGAGCGCCCTTGCACCGTGATCTCCTTCGGAATAGCGCCACTTCGGATAGCAGAGTAGCCCATCCAAACACCCAGCGCATTGGCTGTATAGAATTCACCGAACAACGGTTTGTAACACGCTATTGTCGCATTCGGGAAATGGGCACGACTGGTATCATATGCTTGGTCCTGCGTGTGATCACCGTTGTAGCCGAGTAGCACAAGATCAACATCGCTCAACGTTCTATTTTTCTTAGCAAACAGCTTTTCTGCGCGATCCTTCACATTCACTTCACCCGGTTTGAAGAACGCATCCACACCGAGTACCTCAACAGCGTTGTTGTTCGGTTCGCTATCCAGCACGAAAAACGCTGAACCTTCGCCGGCGAGCGCTCCGTTATCCTTGCTGTCTAGTACCTCCAGGTTCTTTACCGCGTGGTTCTTCCACAAGCCGGTCTTTCGGTGTGTGATGTAGAAGTCGGAAGTGATCACATCCGCCGCACCAACCAAAACATTTCGCGCACTTTCCATGCCGACGTGCATCAAGCCATCCATCAATGCACTTGGGAACGACAACCCACGTTGTAAGTAGGTGTAATTGTACGCTTTGCTGTTCACGGCCATGGCGATCTGCCCTGCCAAACTGTTATGCGTGGAACCGATGAACGCCGTCGGATTGGCCACTGTTTCATCGTGATCGATCATGTTGTCCAGAAAGCGCGCTACGCTGTCCTTGCAACCATCGCCGGTACCCATGATCACGGCACTGGGTTCTTTTACATCGGCTCTTTTGAGTGCATTCAATGCAGCCATCAATCCGATGCGTGTATGGCGTGTCATACGGCGCACACGATTCGGGTCCACGTAGCCAGAAATATCCGGCATGATCACGTTGAGCGGATGTGTCTCGTATGCAATTACCTGCTCGAGGTCATCGCGATCAAATGTGGGTTGCGGCGTAATTGCAGAAGCGCCGGTTATGTAGACTGGCTTCATTGCGGCGCAGATAATACAAGCGACGAATTATTACCACCGAAGCCGAATGAATTGCTCAATACATGTTCGATCCGCTGATCACGCAATGTGTGCCGAACGGGAGTTACAGCAGCTTCCGGCATTGGGTCCGCGAAACGCAAATTTGCAAAACACACGTTGTGCTGGATCGCCAAAGTCGCGTACACCGCTTCCACAGCACCTGCCGCACCGAGCGTATGTCCGGTGAAGGTCTTGGTGCTTGAGAATGGCGGGATGGTATTGCCGAATAATCGTTGCAGCGCACGACCTTCGGAACCATCATTATTCGATGTTCCAGTACCGTGTACGTTGATGTAGCTGATCGCTTCGGGCTTCAGTTGAGCAACGTTCAACGCATCTTCCATCGCGTGCAAAGCACCATCGCCTTCAGGCGATGAAGCGGTTACATGGAATGCTTCATTGCGATTCGCATAACCGGTAACGCGCGCAAGACTTGTTGCATTTCGTGCTTTCAAATGGGCATCACTTTCAAGGATCACGTAGGCTGCTGCTTCACCCAAATTCAATCCTGTGCGGCTCGCATCGAAGGGTCGGCAGAGTTCCTTGTCCAAGATCATCAGGCTATGGAAGCCATTCACCGTAAAACGAGAAAGTGCATCTGAACCACCTGCGATCACCACATCCAATTGGCCACTCTTGATCATTCTACTTCCGAGCATGATCGCATTTGCGGAAGAAGAACAAGCCGTGCTGATATTCGTTAAGAAACCGGTGATACCAAGCTCCACAGCGATTCGCTCCGCGTGTTCACCGGGGTCGTGCGTACCCACGTATTGCGCCACCTCATCAGGTAATTCATCGTCGAAGAGTTGCTTGTAGATCGGCTCAGATTTATCCATTCCTCCGGCCGTTGAGGCGGAAATAAGTCCAACACGCGGTTGCTGTGGATCGATACCTGCGTGCGCTAGTGCTTCCTTCACGGCTTTCAGCCCGAGCAGTGCAGTGCGTGTCCAACCGCGCATGGATCTTGGGTTCGCCAAAGCACCCAGTTCCTCATCGCTCAATTTCACCTCGGCCGCAGGATAGAGTTCGCTGTGGCGAGTTTGCAGTCGCGTGATGGGTGCAATGCCCGTACGTTCGTTCAACAGAGCATCCAGATTGGATCCAACATCATTCCCTAAAGCGGAGATGATTCCGATCCCTGAAATGTGTACGGAATTGTTCATTTGCGGCTGGTGTACCGTTCAGCGAAGATGGCAACTGCAATGCAGACGATCGTAAAGATCGCCAGTGGGATGAGGAACGGCGACAGTTCGGCCATCGATCCATCGCGCAACAACACTGCATTATACGCTTCCATGCTCCAATTCAACGGAGACAGATTTCCTATAACGCGCATGGCTTCCGGCATGATGTAGAGCGGCACCCAGACCCCGCCCAAAGCGGAAAGGATAACCACCGATGTAGAACCGAAAACGGCTGATTGTTGTTGGGTTGTGGAGAACGCACCCACCAACACGCCGTACGCTGTTGCAGCGGATCCAACAGCCAACGTTACAACAAACAACATCAACCAATTGATCCCGTGCAGATCCAATGCGGCCAAGCCGAACAACGGTAGCAAGAACACACCGACAGCGAACAACAAAGCAGCTTGTGAAACGCAGACGAACAGAAAAGCAATGACGCGTCCGACGATGCGTTCTGCAGCGCCACCGGGCATTGTGAGCATGCGGGCCATGATCCCTGAATCGCGCTCCTTCACCATGTTCCCGGCCAACAGGACAACACTGAAGAACATGGCGAAAATAGTCCAGGCAGGAACGTTGTGTTGTGTCGAATTTGCTGCAACACGTGTACCGCTCAACTCATTCCCGGCCATGCGTTTATGCACGCGAATGAATGGTTCCTGCACCTCCAATGGCGCAACTTCATTGCCTGTCAGCGCTTGCAACTGAGTGGTCATATCCGCCAATAATTGATCGGAACTGAGACCTGCCAACACCCTGTTCACGTGGCTGTTCACGAGTTCCCGGAACGCCTGTTTCACAACAGGATCGATCAACACCTCAATGAATGCACTGTCCGGTACTGTTGTGACAATGCTATCGCCCGTGATCTCGCCGAAAAAGGAAGCCACCGCCTTTTCAGAACCCTGCTCCAATACTTCAGAGACACCCTTAGGAACGGTAATGCCAACTTGATGATCACCGGTCCGGATCCGCTCTTGGAAGATGCTATCGGTATAGGCTGGGTCCGTTGTGACGTCCTTCACCATGAACGGACCGGCGTCATTCAAGCCATCGAGCATTTTTTTACCGACCACACCACCATCCAGATCGCGGAAGAGAACCAATACTTGTTTATCGGAGAAATCCTTGAAAGGTGCATCCTGTACAACGGCCATGATGCTCACCAAACACAACGGCATCAAGTACAACAGCGCCAATCCACCACGATCGCGCAGCAGCATCAGGATCTCTTTTTGGATATGGGCGAGGACTCTGGACAGCATGTCAATGATCTCGGTATTCCATTCCGGTCAGTCCTAAGAACACTTCTTCCAATCGCTCCGTTCCACCGTGGCCTTTTGTGTCAGTGACTTCACCAACGATTCGTCCTTGATCCATGATCACCACGCGGGAGCAAAGCCGCGCAGCTTCCTCCAGATGATGACTGGTGTAAACGATCGTCGTACCGGCTTTGTTGATCTCTTCCAACAACACCCAGATCGCAGTACGCGATTGAATGTCGATGCCAACGGTAGGTTCATCCAAAAAGATGATCGCGGGTCCGTGCAGCAACGCCGTGATCAAATTCAACCGCCGCTGCATACCGCCGCTCCATGTCCCAACGCGTTCATGTGCGCGTGCAAGCAGGCCGGCTCGTTCGAGCAAATGATCACTACGCTCCCGTATGGTTTGCGCATCCATCCCATGCAACTTTCCGAAAAAAGCGAGGTTCTCACGCGCGGTGAGCATCTCGTACAACGCAATGTTCTGTGGCACGAAACCAATGCATTCATGGGCGACATCCGGAATACTCGCAACATCATGACCCTTGATCAACACGCTGCCTTCCGATGCTGTTCGCACACCGGTAATGATCGATATCAGCGTCGTTTTACCCGCACCGTTCGGGCCAAGAAGTCCGAGGAATTCTCCGGATCGAACATCCAGATCGATATGATCAACGGCAACATCAGCGCGGTTTCCGTACTTCTTCACCACCCCACGCACACGGATATCGACATTGTCCTGCATCACTTACTGATGCGCATCAGGTCCTTGAAGAACCGTTGCTCAGCTTTACCAATGGCATCCAACTTATCAGCGATCGTATTGAAGGTGGAACCTACTTCTTCGCGCCCTTTCACCATACGGCCGGCCTCGAATGCGAACTCGCGCCATTGATCACCGATAACGGTCATCTCCTTGGCTTTTTCGCGCAGTTCCGGACGATCCAATAAACCAGCTGCTTCTTGCAGGAACGCAGCGAACATAAAGCGGAATCCGGCACCACCGGTACCGATCTCCTCCTGCATGCGGATCAGATTACCAAGAAAAAGCAACGCACGGCGCTTGCCCAACTTGGTTTCATACTTGCGCAATCTACCGGCGAGATAGGGAATGCCTTTTGCGCCGAACATCGGCAACGGAGTTGTGGCCATATCGCGTGCAACACGTCGCAAACCTTTGGCGGCGGCCTTCTTCAGATCAGGTCCTGTTGGCACAACTGTGGGGTAATACATGCGGCCTCTGGTATCCGGAGTTCCCTTTGCGAAACGTGCACGGATCAAAGCTGTTCGGTGTATGGTGGTGGTTTCATCCATCACTGGATCGCTCACCAGATATTCATCGCCCTTGCGACCGAAGACCACGATATTGTGCGCATTGAAATGAAATCGGAATGCCTTGGGCAAGTATGGCAAATAGAAAACGCTCGTAAGCATTCCAACAGGCAGACCTTGGTCCAGAACGCGATCCAGTTCGCGCATCGCTTCATCCTGATCACGGAATGACATACGTTTCATTTCCACTCCGATATTCCTTGAGAATCGTTTGAAGATATGGCCCGGTAAAATGCGGTAAGTGGTTACTGGGATCCCATTCAACTTCAAGAACGGCATATGGCTATAGAACAATCCGGAACCGATACCAAAGGCCATGGGCTCACTCACGCGCAAGCCATGGAATCGCATCAGATTGGAGATCACCCCTGTTTCACAGTGGGCCGATTGTTGATGATCGAAAGGAACAGTGATATCGTTTGTCATGCAGGCAATTTCTTCAGCTCTTCAACAGAAAGAAGGAGCGCATCGGCATATAGTTGCAAGGTAGCGGCATCAAGTTGCGCGAACTCGGTTGGCTCCAAATGCTTCTTCACCACACGCGCGGAAAGACCGGTGTGTTTACCGAGCAATGTGGGGTCCATCATGTTCACTTCCATGTGGTAAGCCAATGTGCTAAGTGACCCGGCTTCTACTTTTTTGCGCGCTTCATCCACTTGTTCATGGACAACATCCCAAGCCTGTTCGAGTGCCACGTTCTCCGGCTCCCAGCCTACACTTGGAACTTTTTCGTACTCACCGTTCTCGTTCACGGCATACTTCACCACCTTGAATTTTCCTTCAAGTATGTTCGCATCATCCTGCGGCACATCTTCTTTTTTCATGGATAGGAGTTGAGTAACAAAGGTATTGAAGAAGCAAAGCCTACCTATTGGAAAACGATGACTCTTCGCTGAGGCACAGCCGCGGCGGGGCGAAACAGCGATGCGATGGGTCTTGACCCATCGCATGATGCACCGCAATCGATACAAGCCCTGGAGGGGCGAATAGGTTCATATTACGTTCCATTGTTGACGAATAAGAGACCGGCCAACTATTACGCCCCTTCAGGGCTCCGATCCAACACTATTTTTGTCGATGGGTCAAGACCCATCGCATCGCTATTTTGCCCTTTCAGGGCTGCTGTTCATGTTCCTTCTATCGAATAAAGCAAACCAATCCGGTCCAGCTTCCACAAATAAGCAGAGAACGCGTTCCGATCAAACCACTTTCAGCAAAGCGAATCCCAAGCTGAAGCGTGCACTTTCGGGCACCATGAGTATCAGGCGTTGTCCTTTTTTTACTTTGCCTGTTGCGATCAGGTCGCGTAGCATCAGGTAGATCGATGCGGAAGCCACATTGCCAACATCCGGTAAGTTCAGGTACCAGCGATCGTATGGGACATTGAGACCGTGTGAAACCAATTCCTCCTGGATCTTGTCCCGGAAGAACATGGATGAGAGGTGCGGCATGAAGTGGTCGACCGTATCGATGTCCACCTTCTTTTCTTCCAACACCTCAGCAAGCCATTTCACTGCAAACTGGCACATGTGCTTACCGAGCAGGCGGGTATCCTGCTTCATGCTCATGATCGCGTTCGGCGCCAATTCCTCCGCGGAGTATGTTTTCCATCCGCGGAAGTCACCTTCAGCATCCTTTTCACCGCCGAAGTACATGCATGTTTCCAACTCGTGTGCGAATGATTTTGAGACCACCCATTCGACTTGCATGTCGAATTCACCGCGTGGCTTATTCTCCAGCAACATTGCACCGGAACCGTCACTGAGCATCCAACGAAGGAACTCTTTCTCGAAAGCGATCATGGGGTTGGCCTCCAACTGCCCGATCCTCTCCGCTTCACTTTCAAAGTTGCGCGAGAGCATCATTGGCGATAGCAGCTCCGACCCTACGGCAACGGCATTGCGTGAATTGCCGGATGCAACGCTCATGTGCGCATATTTCAACGCTCCCATGCCAGCGCAGCAAGCACCACTGGGCGAGATGATCTCCATGGGATGCGGCATGTAACCATGGACTTGTGATGCATGGGAAGGCATGAATTGGTCGGGAGATGACGTACCAGCTGCCAATACTTCGAAGTCCTTAAGCTCAATGCCATTCCCGGCAAGTAATTTCACGGATTCAAACGCGATCTGAGCATTGGTGTGTGTAAGCTTTCCGCCTTTTTCCATGGCGTAGTATCGTTGCTTGATACCATTGTTACGCAACACCAATTTACGAGCACGCGAGGGCACACCATTGATGTAGCCCAAATATTCCTCCATCTCATCATTCGAGATGGGTGCATTGGGAAGAAAGCCCGATACGCGTGTAACGAAAACGTCTTGCATACTACTGATCGTGAACAAGTTACTAAGAAATTCCTACAGCTCTTAAGGAACCGCAGGGATGCAAAAATACTGCATCATTCTTACCTGAACACCTCATAAGCCATTTCGTTCAATACGAAAGCAGTTGATCCACTTCGCGCTGGATCGCTTTACGCCTGAACAACGAAACCAGGAATGTGGTAAGGGCGGTGATGGGTGAAAGGATGAAAGCCCCAATAGGCAAGGCCACAGAGAATATCCGAACCCTTTTATCACGACTGGTTGGATCCGTAGCCACTTTGGCGAGCATGAACGAACGGTATTTCCCGAACAGGACCAATGCTCTCTTCTCCAGTATCAGCAAGGCAGGTTTGATCCGTGCTGAGCCAAGCTGTAATATCTTCGTGTTGAATCCATCCCAGTTTTCTGACTGTAAGCGGGTTATGATCTCCGGAGCAAAACGCGCATTCGCGGCAATATCAGCATCCCGAATTCCTGCAGGGGGAAATAGAAAAAACGCCTCTTTCTTGCCCCAGAACATCCATCGGATAATGGTAACGAGGCTAACCATATTGGATGCTCTATCCTCCGCCACGATATTGCCGACCATTGTGCCACCGAGGCTCGTAACCATCGCACGTACTTTCTGTTGCGCATGCACCCACATGTTCCGCGCGCCGATCACCGTAAGCACCGGAGTGTCCTTGAACAACGCAGGATCCGCTTGCTTCAAAAATGAAATGGCAGGGATAGATGGATTGAGGTACCAGATCGTATAGCCAAAGATGATAAGGTCGTAGTTGGTACTTGGCCCAACAGCCGGGATCAAAGGGACCGGATCGCCATTCACTGATTCCGGGAACACGCCAAAGAACCCCATCCGCGACCACGGAAAGGGATATGGTGTTACCGGTGTGATCGGCAGATGATCCACTTGTACACCTGCAGCAACTAACGGTTCCGTAAGCGCTTTGAGCACTTCAGTGAGTTGCCCGGTCTGTGAGTAATGGATAACAAGGACCTTCTTCATTCCATTCGAGTTGCGACCACTTCAGCACGCTTAGTGGTGTGCGAAATTAATGGCCTAGGAATTCTATGCACTTTTGCATCATCATTATCGGATCCAGCATTATTCTCATTGTGCGTGTCTCCGTTCGAATTAACCAATGGCTCGAATAACGCGGAGGGACATCGATCGCCTCGCCTTTCCAGCTATCATAGCAGGGATCGCGGAGCCGGTGATCAGCTTGGTGGATACAGCATTCGTTGGTCGCTTGGGTACTGCGGACCTTGCAGCTGTTGGTATTGCCAGCAGTTTCTTCTTATTGGTCGTATGGACATTGGCACAAACACGGAGCGCGGTCCTAGCTGTTGTTGCGCGCTATTATGGTGAGGACAAACTGGATGAAATTTCAGACTTGGTTCCCATTGCCATATGGATGAATTTCTTGCTCGGGTTCTTGTTCCTCGCGCTCACGAATGCCTTTACCGAACCCATTTTCCGCATGTACAATGCCCAAGGCGATGTCTTGAGCAAAGCTGTTGAATACTATCATGTTCGCAGTTATGGCCATCCCATCGTACTTGCCACATTCGCCATGACCGGCGCGTTCCGTGGCATCCAGAATATCAAATGGAACATGTGGATCAGCGTTGCCGGTGCATTGGTGAATGGACTATTGAATCCGATCATGATCTTTGGTTGGGGTCCGGTCGAAGGCATGGGCATGGTCGGTAGTGCTTGGTCCAGTTTGATAGCCCAAGTGGTCATGTTCGGTATGGCCGTATATGTTCTACAAACCCGGACACCATTCTCATTCTTCCCGAAAAGCGTTCACCATCCGGAATTGTTGAACCTATGGAAACTAAGTGGCAATCTGTTTGCGCGCACCATCGCATTGAACGTTTGCTATTATCTGGGCAACAAGTATGCGACGGGCTATGGCGAAACCTATATCGGGGCGCATAGCATTGCGATGCAGATCTGGTTGTTCAGCGCATTCTTCATTGATGGCTATGCCGCAGCAGGTAGCGTTCTGGTTGGCCGATTGAACGGAGAAAAGAATTGGCGCGAGCTCTATCGCGTGACATGGCAAGTTGTGCGTATGTCGGTAACGATCGGGGTGATCCTATCCGTGATCTATCTGGCTGGCTACAACGTTATCGGTGGCCTGTTCACCAAAGATGGTGCAGTGCTTGACCTGTTCCATGCGGTCTTCTGGATGGTCGTGATCACGCAACCGATCAACGCCGTAGCCTTCGCCTTCGATGGCGTGTATAAGGGACTTGGCGAAGGGAAGATCCTGCGCAATGTACTGATCATCTCTACCCTGTTCTTCTTTGTTCCTGTCGCTCTGGGCGCTAATGCGTTGGATTGGAAATTGTACGCTATTTGGAGTGCATTCCTGACCTGGATGTTGGCGCGTGGCGTTCTGTTGGCAATGCATTTTGAGAAGAACTTTGGCAAGGCAAGCATGAAGCGCCGCGTGTACGCCTGACACGCCATTCGGGTCCGAAAGGCTCTGCTTGAACCACTACCGTTGACCCCCTGTATCTTTGTAACCATGAAACGCCTATCGTTCATAATACTGATCTTATTCTGTTCAACACAGATCACATTTGGGCAGGACACCGGCACGCCGTCAACACCATCACAAAAGGAGCGAAGAGACACCCGTCCGTTGAAAGATCGCCTTTGGTTCGGTGGCGGAGTAGGTCTCAGTTTTGGAACTACAACGTCCATCCAACTGGATCCTTTGATCGGTTACAAGGTGGACCTGAAGGGCAAATTCACCACTGGACTTGGATTCAGCTATTGGTATTTTCAAGATAACCGCTTCAACCCACCGATCCAATTCACCGGATATGGGTACCGTCCTTTTGTAAGATACAGGGTGATACCACAGGCCTATCTGCATGCGGAATTCCTGCATATGAACATTGACCCGTACAACAACTACATTGAACCGGGCAAACGAATTTGGGTACCACATCTATTGGTCGGAGCGGGCGTATCGCAATCATTGGGAGGCAGAAGCTCCATTTATTTTCAAGCATTGTTCGAACTTCTTCAAGACCCGAACAGCATTTACTTTGGTCGTGGTCCTGTTTTCGGCGGTGGTGTTGGAGTAGGCTTTTAACGAATGATGACCAGTCCACCACGTAAGGGCCGCGGCTGGCGACGACTAGGCAGAATTGTTCTAGCATTTGTTGTGCTGATCCTGGTTGGTGCAATTTGGTTCGCCATTGATGTATACATACCTGCACCGTTAGCGGATGGTGAAGAAGCCAAACTTCCGGATCGAACAACAACAGCCGACGGCAGATATCATGTAGGCAATAATTGGCTCGGCAAGGATACAGCTGGGCTGTATGAAGTGTATATCGCAGGTGCGGACCTTGAACGTGGTTTGGCCTATGGATCCTTAGCGAAGGAGTTGATCGTTCATCAGGAAGAAGTGTTCATTGATAGGATACAAGCCATGATCCCGGGAAAGGGAAAGCTCACCTACTTGAAATATTTCTCGGCCTGGTTCGATCGCGATATCGATGAGTACATTCCACGGGAATACCTTCGCGAGATCTATGGCGTTAGCCGAGCATTCAGTGATGAATTCGATGCGGTAGGCCCGAAATTCGTACGTGCCTTGAATTATCATGCAGCGCATGATATTGGACATGCTTTACAGGATCTGGCAATTGTGGGCTGCACATCATTCGCAGCGTGGGGCGACCGTACTGCTGACGATCAATTGCTGATCGCACGCAACTTCGATTTTTGGATGGGTGAGGAATTTGCACGAGACAAGTTGATCACCTTCATCAACCCGGACGGTGGTATTCCGCATGTGCTTGTTTCCTGGGGAGGTTTCATGGGTGCTACCTCCGCAATGAACTTGGAAGGTGTCACAGTTACCATCAACGCTTCACGATCCAGCATTCCCATGGGTGCTCGGATGCCGATCTCGCTCTTGGCCCGTGAAATTGTTGAACATGCAAAGAACATTGAAGAAGCGATCGCTATTGCACGGCAACATGAAGTATTTGTTTCGGAAAGTATTCTTATCGGATCCGCTGCTGATGGGAAGGCCGTGATCATTGAAAAGGCTCCGGATGGGATGGATGTATTCGACCCGGATAATGGGCTTGTGGTGTGCAGTAATCACTATCAGAGCAAACGGTTCGGATCAACCGAGGTGAATGAAGCGAATAAACGGGAAAGCGACTCCATGGCGCGTTACGAACGGATGATGCAATTGGTGGATAGCACGGCAAAGCTTGACCCTACGAATGCTGTACGGATCCTACGGGACCGGAAAGGTCCAGGTGGCAGTGATGTTGGCCTTGGGGATCCGAGCACGATCAATCAATTACTGGCTCATCATGCCGTTGTCATGCAACCGGAACAGCGAAGAATATGGGTTTCGAACGCTCCATATCAAGAAGGTGCGTTCGTGTGTTACGATCTGCGCCATGTATTCGAGCGCTGCATAAAGGGATCGGTAGTTGGCGCACTTAAGGACACCGCATATACGATAGCAGAAGACCCGTTCATCCATTCAGATGAGTTTGCTGCACACGATCGTTGGCTACGCGTTCGAATGGCAATAACTGAACGTCTACTTACCGGAAATTCCTTTACCCTGGATACCGCTGAAGAAAGACAATTCATTGCCGACAACCCGAATAGTTGGCTCACCTATGCCGCACTGGGTGATCTTCGCGCAGCAGAAGAGGATAATGTCTCCGCTACTTCCATGTATAAAAAGACATTAACTTTTCCGATCTCATCGCTGCAAGAAGAAATGAAGATCAAAAGAAAATTGGAACTTTGTTCGACAGAAAAATGACACCCGTTAGAACAGTATCCGCATTACAGGACCAAGAATTAGCGAGTATGCAAGCGCACGTTGCTGATCTGTTCCAACGCTCACCGTGGTACAAAAAGGTACTACATGACGCGGGTGTTTCGCCGCAGGACCTGCGCATCTGGAAAGATATTCAGGATCTCCCGTTCACTACCAAAGAGGATCTGGCTTTGCACAATGAACGTTTCCTGTGCGTACCGATGAACAAAATAGTTGACCATGTGTTCACTTCGGGTTCCACCGGTCTTCCTGTACCGTTCCAACTATCCGAAAAAGACCTTGATCGGTTGGCCAAAAGCGAAGCAGGATCTTTATCCTCCGCGGGAATAACCAGCAATGATGTGGTACAGATCACCACTACAATGGACAAGCG
>JAGNUG010000076.1 GCA_017987115.1 Flavobacteriales bacterium
CACATGTTGATCAGGTAACGTAACAAGTGAACCATCCGCTTTGCGCTCGAACTGCATGAATACATTGTTCCAGATCTCGATCACTTGGGGGTGATCATTGTTCACCAATTCACTACCAGGTGTTTTAGCTTTTTCTTCTGCAGAGCGCACATCCACGTGGATCTCGGTGCATGGCCCACACGGACCAGTATCACCCATCTCCCAGAAATTATCCTTCTTATTGAAAGGCAGAACGCGATCGGCAGGCAGGTACTTCAACCATAGTTCGCGTGTTTCATCATCCGCTGCAAGACCGTCCTTTTCATCTCCTCCGAAATAGGTAACGTAGATATTGTTGGTGTCGATCTTATAGGTGTCCACCAACAATTCCCATGCCCATTGCACGGCTTCCTTCTTGAAGTAATCTCCGAAGCTCCAATTGCCGAGCATCTCGAACATGGTGTGATGGTAGGTATCAATACCAACTTCTTCAAGGTCGTTATGCTTACCACTAACGCGCAAACATTTCTGTGTATCGGCGATCCGCTTATCCTTCGCTGGTCTATTCCCAAGAAATAGATCCTTGAACTGGTTCATGCCCGCATTGGTGAACATCAATGTCGGGTCGTCCTTAACTACCATCGGGGCGCTAGGCACAATGGCGTGACCGCGCTTAGCAAAATGATCAAGGAATTGTTGACGGATCTGTGCGGAAGTGAGCATGGGCTGTTTAATGCGGCGCCAAAGGTATGCGGAGTGAATAAGAACTACGCGGTATGTTCTCACTACGGAAAACGCTCATATCACCATAATTGGGTATTGTGAACTGCGGAACGAAGGTCCACTTTTGTATTGTTCTAGCGCAAAGAACTCTCCCACTAACCATAACCCTGCGCTGAGCCGTCTCTCCCAAGCAACCGGACGGTACCGATCAAAAGGTGCCGTCCGAACTGTTTTGTACCAGACCAGATCCTGTTCCACAATGCTATCAGATCCGTCCCGGTATCGATCACGTTACGAACGTCTTTCCGCAGAACGACCCAAATGCTTCGTTAGGTTTATCTTCGCCTTCCGTTTGGCCGTTTGATCGAACCATGGCAGAACTCAAATACCGATTCAATCCGGATACGCTGAATTTCGAGCGCATTCGTCTTTCTGCATGGCAGCGTACCAAACGGATCGGGTTAATGCTCTTACCGGGACTTTTGGTGGGGCTCGTTTGCACGTTCCTCGTTTATCAGTTCCTGGATTCACCCAAAGAAGCCAACCTGCGTCGTGAGAACCAGCAGCTCCTTGTGCAATATGAACTGCTCAACAAACAGCTTGGTGAATACGATAATGTTCTTTCGGATGTGCGCAGACGCGATGACAATATCTACCGCGTGATCTTTGAAGCTGACCCATTGCCGGAAAGCATGCGCCAAGCCGGATCCGGTGGTGTCAATCGATACAAGGACCTTCAAGGTTTCGCGAGCAGTGACATTGTGATCGATACGAAAAAACGCTTGGACAAGTTGACCAGACAGCTATTGGTCCAATCACGTTCACTGGATCATGTGGCCGAACTTGTTCTTAGGAAACAGGAAATGTTGGCCTCCATACCTGCTGTGCAACCGATCAACAACAAGGATCTTACTATGATCGCAAGCGGTTATGGCATGCGGATACACCCGATCCATAAGATCCCGAAATTCCATGCGGGAATGGACTTCACAGCGAAGGTCGGCACACCGATCTATGCAACAGGTGATGGCCGCATTACATTCGCGGATTACTCCACCAATGGATATGGTTTGCATGTGGTCTTGGATCATGGCTTCGATTACGAAACGCTCTACGCGCACATGAGCGTTGTCAAGGTCAGGAACGGGCAACGTGTTCAACGCGGAGACCTTTTGGGATTCGTGGGAAACTCCGGATTAAGTTCCGGGCCGCATCTTCATTACGAAGTGCACAAAGGAAGTGAAGCCGTTGATCCGGCCAATTACTATTTCAACGATCTTACTCCGGAAGAGTATACCCGGTTACTTGAAATTTCCCGTAACGCCGGGCAATCCTACGACTAAGCCTAGCGCTGTGCATCAAATGCCTTACAAGGAAAAAACCATTGGTAAATTGTACTGGTCCATCGGAGAGGTGGCGGAACAGTTGAACGTGAACACATCACTGATACGTTACTGGGAAAAAGAATTCGGATCCTTAAGGCCAAAACGCACCGGTAAAGGCGATCGACTGTATACGCAGAAGGACATCGATCATTTGCAAACGATCCAACACTTGGTCAAGGAAAAGGGCTTCACATTACAAGGTGCAAAGGACCAGCTGAAGAGCGGCGAGGGCGTGGAGCAGGAACTACCGCAAATACCAGCAATGCCGGAGTTGAAGGAGCGGCTTGAACGCTTGCGCAACATGGTGCTCTCGCTTAAGCAAAGGGCCAACTGACACTGCGGCTCAGCAATACCTATTCGGTTCCAAGTAATTCTTCACGTAATCGGTTACGCCTTCTTCCAATGACGTGAACGGTCGGTCATAACCGATCGCTTTCAATTTTTCCATTTTGGCTTCCGTGAAGTATTGATACTTATCCCGAATATCCAATGGTGTATCAATGAAGGCGATGTTCTCCTTTACGTTCATTGCATTGAACGTCGCTCGAGCGAGATCCAGGAATGTGCGCGCTTTTCCAGTGCCCAAGTTGTACAGCCCGCTATTCTTCCGATGTTCCATCAAAAACAGACACACGCGACAGAGGTCCTTCACATAAACGAAATCGCGCAACTGCTCTCCGTCCCTATAGTCCGGATGATGACTACGGAAAAGCTTCATTCCACCGGAACTCTTGACCTGGTTGAAAGCATGTAGTATCACACTGGCCATACGGCCCTTATGATATTCATTGGGACCATAGACATTAAAGAATTTCAACCCGGCCCAGAAAAAGGGTTTTCGCTTTTGTGCCAATGCCCAAATATCAAAGTCATTCTTGCTTTCGCCGTATGGATTCAAAGGCTTTAAGCGCTGTGGCAACGTGTCGTCCGTGTCGCCATAACCCAATTCACCATTGCCATACGTTGCACCGGATGATGCATAGACCAGCGGTATGCCGTACTTGATACATGCCTCCCACATTTGTTGACTGTATGCGACATTGAGCTCATCGAATATGAACCTGTCGAATTCGGTGGTATCCGTTCGCGCACCAAGGTGGAATATGAATTGAACCAACTTCTCGTTCTTATCAAGCCATTCAAAGAATTCGTTCCGATCGACTTTAGCGGTGAGTTTCTTGCCTTCAAGATTCGGGACTTTATCAGGACGGGAAAAATCATCTACCGCAACGATATCAGCCCAACCTTGAACAAGCAATTCGCCCACCAACGCACTTCCAATGAAGCCTGCTGCTCCTGTTACCACGATCATGGCTACAAATGTAGGCCGCTGATATGTGCCTATCAACCGCTGGTCTGGTGGGACCCCGTACATTTGCAGCCCATTCATGCATCACAATGGCAACCGTACACATAACACGCCGCGAACGTTTTAGCGCTGCACATAAATTGAGTCAGCCCGACTGGAGCGCCGAAAAGAACATGGAGGTCTTCGGGAAGTGCTCGAATCCCAACTGGCATGGGCATAACTACGAGCTTTGGGTCACGGTGAAAGGCACTCCTGACCCATTGACCGGTTTCGTCGTGGACCTCAGTGAATTGAGCCGCATCGTGAATGACAAAGTGATCCGGTATGTGGACCACAAGAATCTGGACATGGATGTACCGTTCATGAGCGGTCGATTGAGCAGCACAGAGAATTTGGCGATCGCGTTCTGGGAACAGTTGAAGCAACCGTTGGAAGCCTTGGGTTGCACCATGCATTGCATTAAGATCAAAGAGACAGAGAACAACCACGTGGAATACCATGGCGAGTGAGCACGATACAACGGGTGAGGGTTATGAACGCATCGATCAATATGACGAAGCTGGAATAGAACGGATCGGCGCCCATTATTCCGATATTCTGAAAGCGATCGGTGAGGACCCTGAGCGCGAAGGCCTCAAGCGCACACCCGACCGTGTAGCCAAAGCATTACAGTATCTCACACACGGTTACGACCTTGACCCTGCGGCGATCCTGCGGAGCGCCGTTTTCACGGAACAATACAGCCAAATGGTGCTGGTGAAGGACATTGAAGTTTACAGTATGTGCGAACACCACATGCTGCCATTCTTCGGCAAAGCTCATGTTGCCTATATCCCGAACGGAAAGATCGTTGGACTTAGTAAGATCCCACGCGTTGTTGATGCATTTGCCCGTAGGCTTCAAGTTCAAGAGCGGTTGACCAATGAGATCCGCGATTGCATCAAGGAGACCATAAAGCCACATGGCGTGGCAGTAGTGATCGAATGCAGCCACCTATGCATGCAAATGCGCGGCATCCAGAAGCAGAATTCTGTTACCACGACTTCCGCATTTACGGGCGTCTTTCTTGAAGACCAGCGCACGCGCGATGAATTCATCAAGTTGATCAGCTCAAAACTTCACTGATAGCAGGTCTAGCGGATCACTGCGTTACACAGTATTTTAACGGCGAATTCCGGACCTTAGGTGGAACAAGCGTACAAATACCGATCTTTGTATTCATAAACAATGGAACAGAACAATTTCCCCCAAGCACAGACCGGTAACATCATCTACGGACCGGACAGTGCCACCAGTGTGCGCCTTTTCTTGTCCAACGTGTTCAGCTACATGACATTAGCGCTGGTCATCAGCGGTGTAATGGCATGGTGGTTCGCAAGCACGCCTGCACTTTATGGATATCTTTTCAATACGGATGCTGACGGGTACATCACTGGTAGCAGCATACTTGGCTATGTGGTCATGTTCGCACCACTCGCTTTGGTATTCGTTATGAGCGGTCTAGTGAACAAAATGAGCGGTCTAATGCTCATGGTCACTTTTCTCGCATTTTCCGCGATCATGGGGATCAGCTTATGCTACATCTTTTTTGCGTATTCCATGGGTGCTATCATCAAGGTCTTTTTCATCACCTCAGCAGTGTTCGGGACCATGGCAGTTGCAGGCTATACCACAAAGACCGACCTGACCAAACTGGGCAGTATGCTAATGATAGGCCTTTTCGGGATCATTATCGCTTCGGTGGTGAATATGTTCCTGAAAAGCGATACGATGAGCTATATCGTTAGCATCATCGGTGTGGTGGTATTCACTGGCCTAACTGCATACGACGTTCAACGGTTGAAGGCCATGGGCGAGCAAGTTTCTACGGGAACTGAAAGTGCCAAGAAAATGGCCTTGATGGGAGCACTTAGCTTGTATTTGAATTTCATCAACTTATTCTTGATGCTGCTCCGCTTGTTCGGTGGCAGCCGGGATTGATCCACACATCCGTGCAAGGTCCGAGGAACTTGGCGCTAATGCCATTGTCCTCGGACCTTGTATCTTGGCACCTAGCAAACACGCAATGACCGCTTACGTTTTCCCCGGACAGGGCAGCCAATTCTCCGGAATGGGCAAGGACCTATATGATGCCGATAGTAATGCCCGGATCTGGTTCGAACATGCGAATGACATCCTAGGCTTCAACCTTACGGACATCATGTTCAAGGGTTCCGATGAGGACCTGAAACAAACCAATGTTACCCAGCCTGCAATTTTCCTTCACAGCGTGGTGAAGGGAAAAGTGATGGGTGATGCCTTCCAGCCAAGCATGGTCGCAGGGCATTCTCTTGGTGAGTTCAGCGCGCTGGTGGCGGCTGGCGCTATGGAATTCTCCGATGGTTTGAAGTTAGTTGCTGCACGTGCGAATGCGATGCAGAAAGCTTGTGCAGCCCGACCGGGTACCATGGCCGCCATCATTGGCCTGGAAGATGCCAAGGTGGAGGAGATCTGCAGTACGATCAGTGGCGTGGTGGTTCCGGCCAACTATAATTGCCCAGGCCAGTTGGTGATCAGCGGAGCAGTTGATGCAGTAACAGCTGCATGTGAAGCATTGAAAGAGGCCGGTGCAAAACGCGCTCTGATGCTGCCCGTAGGTGGAGCATTCCACAGTCCATTGATGGAACCTGCACGCGCTGAACTTGCAACAGCCATCGAATTCACCCCGATCGTGAACCCGCGTTGCCCCGTATACCAGAATGTTGATGCTCGTCCTCACATCGATCCGGCCCGCATCAAAGCCAACCTGATCGCGCAGCTTACTGCACCGGTTCGCTGGACACAGACCATGCAGAACATGCTCACGGATGGGATCGATAAGGCCGTTGAGGTAGGACCTGGAATGGTCCTGCAAGGGCTGTTCAGAAAGGTGAGTCGGGAATTGGAGACTGTTGCAGGGTAGATCTGGAAAAAATCTACCTCACTTGATCTACTCGACTTCTTACAACGTCGAATTCAGCAACTTCCCACTTTCCATGAGCTTATGCAAGTGTGGCCTCGTCAAAGTGTTCTTCATGGCTTCAATATGCCCCATTTGGTGGCAATCACTTCCTATCAATTCATAATGTCCGGCATCCACCAAACGCTCTGCTACTTGCTTTGCTTGCGGACCATAAGCACCTGACAAGGCGATCATGTTCAATTGGAAGAGCACGCCACGTTCTTTCAATGCCTCGAACTTCTTAAAGTCATCATACCAAAAACTGTAACGTTCCGGATGCGCCAGAACGGGCCGGTATCCCATGGTCTGCATTTGGAAAACGACGCGAAGTAGTACGGCAGGTTCACCTATGAACGGTAGTTCGAACAACAACAGGTCCTTTCCGAATGTGAGTACGCGTTTCTCCGCGACGTTGTTCTCCAATTCGTGATCCAGGTAATACTCGGCAGCAGCATCTATTTCCATCTCAAGTCCGACGCGCTTTATTTCTGCTCTGACTTTCTCCAATCCACCAAGGATGATCTCCGGTGTGTTCTTATACCCATCGGCCATGCTGTGCGGCGTCGTGATCACTTTCCGATAGCCGAGCTCCTTCATTGAAGTTAAAAGCTCGATGGTCTGTTCCAGCGCTTGAGACCCATCATCAATACCCGGAATGAAATGCGAATGGATATCCACTTGCAATACCGACAAGTCAGCAGGTGCCAACTTTCCCTCTTTCTTCCCGAACAGACCACCGAACAACCCCATGCTATCGTGCGTATTGAGCGCTATAATATTCGCGGTATGCCCCACTGGTCACATGGTCCAACCATTCGGTGTTGGCCAAGTACCAATCAACGGTCTTCCTCAATCCATCCTCGAAGGTGATGCTCGGTGTCCAACCAAGGTCCTTTTGGATCTTGCTTGCGTCGATGGCATAGCGTAGGTCATGTCCTGCGCGGTCAGTAACGTAGGTGATCAACTTTGCACTTTCGCCTTTTGCTTTTCCGAGTTTTTCATCCATCACCTCACACAATTGATGCACGAGTGAGATGTTCGTCCATTCGTTGTGACCACCGATATTATAGGTTTCGGCATTCACGCCTTTATGGAACACGGTATCAATGGCCTTTGCATGATCCTCTACCCACAACCAATCGCGCACGTTCTCACCTTTACCATAAACAGGTAACGGTTTGCCATGTCGGATGTTATTGATCATAAGTGGTATCAACTTCTCCGGAAAATGATGGCTACCGTAATTGTTGCTGCAATTGCTGATCACGAAAGGAAACTTGTACGTATTGCCGTAAGCTCGCACAAAATGATCACTTGCTGCTTTGCTAGCACTGTAAGGACTTTGCGGATCGTAAGGTGTGGACTCCGTAAAGAAGCTATCATCGTGCAAGGAGCCATAAACTTCATCGGTGCTCACGTGATAAAAACGTTTGCCTTCAAACCCGTTCTTCCATGCTTCGCGTGCTACGTTCAACAAGGTAACCGTACCAATGACATTGGTCTCCACGAAAGCCATGGGATCACTGATACTTCGATCAACATGACTCTCCGCAGCAAGGTGCAATACGCCATCGATCGCGTGATCAGAGAACACGTTCTTCACCGCGTCAGCATCGCGGATATCCGCCTTCACGAAGGTGTAGTTCGCCGCTTTTTCAACGTCGCGTAGATTCTCCAAATTACCGGCGTAGGTGAGCGCATCCAAATTCACGATGCGGTATCCGGGATACTTGTTCACGAATAAACGCACCACATGGGATCCAATGAAACCTGCACCACCCGTGATCAATAAACTTCTCTTTCCGTTTGTCATTCCAACGATCTCAACAAATTAAAGACTCCAATACGTGAGTCCTTTGATCCTATCCCGATACGTCCCTTTCAGGTCAACGAGAATGCCTTTCGGTTTCAGATGTTCCTTGAACCAAGCTTCATCTTTGTTCGCATATTCGGTGTGGTTCACAGCCACGATCACCGCATCATACGGTCCTTTCATATCACGCGAAAGTTCGTACCCATATTCGTGCTTCACCTCATCGCTGTCCGCGTGCGGATCGGTCACATCCACTTGCATGCTAAAACTTAACAACTCCTTCACCACATCAGCGACCTTGCTATTCCGAATATCCGTAACGTTCTCTTTGAACGTTGCTCCCATTACCAGGATCCGGGCATCCGCTGGATTCACTCCGGCAGCGATCACTTTCTTCACCGTCTGTTTTGCCACATATGCCCCCATGCTGTCGTTCACGAACCGACCTGCGTCGATGATCTGCGCGTGGTATCCAAGCTCTTTGGCTTTGTACACCAAATAGTAGGGGTCAACGCCAATGCAATGGCCACCGACCAAACCGGGTTGGAAACGTAGGAAATTCCATTTCGTACCAGCTGCTTCCAGCACGTCATACGTATTGATGCCCATGCGATTGAAAATTATCGAGAGCTCATTGGTCAACGCAATATTGACATCGCGCTGCGTGTTCTCAATGATCTTGGAGGCCTCCGCGACCTTGATGCTACTGGCCCTGTGAACGCCGGCCTTAACGACGAGCTCGTATACTTTCGCTATGGTCTCCGCACTTTCCGCATCACATCCGCTGCTCACTTTCACGATGGTTTCCAACGTGTGTTGTTTGTCGCCTGGGTTGATGCGCTCTGGAGAGTAGCCTACTTTGAAGTCATCTATGTATTTCAAATTGCTGAGACGTTCCAAAAGCGGCACACAATCTTCTTCGGTACACCCCGGATATACAGTACTCTCATAAACAACATGGTCGCCTTTGTTCAACACTTGGCCTACCGTTCGTGTTGCCCCCAACAATGGCCCTAGGTCAGGAATATTCTGTTGATCTATCGGCGTAGGCACAGCGACAATGAAGAATTCCACATCGCGGAGATCCTCGATATCCGCCGTGAAATGAATATCACAACCCTCGAAATCGGATGCTACCAATTCGTTGCTTGGGTCCTCATTACGTCGCATTTGCTCAACACGCTTCGTATTGATATCGAAACCGACCACTTTCACTTTCCGGGCGAATGCCAAGGCGATAGGTAACCCTACATACCCTAGGCCAATAACAGCCATTTTGGCTTCCTTTCGGACCAACCTATCGTACACGTTGCTCATCACGTTTCTTGTAAATACGTTCAATTATCTCAACCACCTTCAACCCCTCCAGCGCGTTCGTGGTAAGGGTGTTCCGCTCCTTCAGCGTATCCACCACATTGTCGATGATGTAGGCGTGGTTGTTCGCGCTGCCCTTATAGACACCGTAGTCATTTGCAGGATTGGTCGGTAACAATGCCGGTAGCTCATAATCCTTGATATGGCAGTACTCCACTTTATCCATGTATTGGCCACCGATCTTGACACTTCCCTTGGAACCGATCACGGTCATACTGCTTTCCATATTCCGATCCCATACAGCGGTGCTGTAATTGAGACACCCGATACCGCCGTTCAGAAATCGAAAATGTACGAGCCCGCTGTCTTCAAAAGCAGTAAGATCATGGTGCATGAAGTCGGCGAATAAACCATTGATCTCCGTGATGTCCCCGAATAACCAATACAGCGTGTCAATGAAGTGGCTGAACTGCGTAAAAAGCGTTCCACCGTCAAGTGCGGCGGTGCCTTTCCAGGACGGCTTTTGATAGTACCGCGCGTCCCTGTTCCAGTAGCAATTCACTTGCACCATGTGGATAGAGCCCAAGAGTCCTTGATCCAGAACCCCTTTTATCCATTGGCTCGGTGGGCTATATCGGTTCTGCATTACGCCGAACACGGTACGTTGCACTTGCAATGCTTTATAGATCACCGCTTCGCAAGCTGCCTTGCTTAACGCCAGGGGTTTCTCACATACAACGTGTTTCCGCTGGTCAAGAGCCAGAATGCATTGTTCCGCATGCAATCCATTCGGCGTGCAGATGATCACCACATCGATCTCGGGATGCGCAGCCAACATTTCACCCATGTCGGTATGGAAGGGGACATCGTGTGGAACGGTGCCTAGATCAGCTTTCGTACGAACTTCGGTCACGGCAATAAGTTCTGCTTCGGCATGTGCGGTAACCATTTCCGCATGACGCTTACCGATATGGCCATAGCCAACTACCGCGAACTTCACTTTGTGATCCGCGGTCATGAGTTGATCGATATGTTGCTCCAAAGCAGGATCATGGTCCGATCTTTTTCACTGCACCATCCCGCAACCGGTACTGTTCGCCACTTTCCGGGCATTTGGCCGAACCTTCAGCATCGAATTGAAGCTTATGACCAAATTCACTCATCCACCCGGTCCGTTTGGCAGGATTGCCCATAACAAGTGCATAAGCCGCTACGGGCTTGGTCACTACAGCTCCGGCACCAATGAACGCAAAAGCACCGATCTCATTTCCACAAACGATCGTAGCATTGGCTCCTATGGTTGCTCCTTTTCTCACGAACGTGCGAAGATACTGGTCCTTGCGCCCAACAGCGCTCCGTGGATTGATCACATTGGTAAAGACCATCGACGGACCCAGGAACACATCATCCTCACAGATCACGCCGGTATAAATGCTCACATTGTTCTGCACCTTAACGTTGTTGCCAAGCACCACATCCGGGCTGATCACAACATTCTGCCCGATATTGCAATTCTCACCGATCACACATGAAGGCATGATGTGGGTGAAATGCCAAATTCGCGTGCCTGCTCCAATGGTGCAGCCATCATCGATAATAGCGGTGGGATGTGCGATAAAGGACATTCGAGTTATTGACCCGACCATCGAGGCCGAAAGGACCGCGAATGTACTGAAGGCTGGCCTCAACACGAAGGATCAATGAACTACTTCATCCGCGCCAACGGCACCACGCAGCCTGAGACAGTCTCCCTGGCCGCCTTTTCGTCCAGCATTCCTGCTTGATGCAGCGTATCTGCGACCACTTGGAGCGCACTTACATCCACTACCCCATCCAAGTTCCATTTCAACATGCTATTCCATTCCGTTGCGTTAGCAGGTGTCATGCCGTAGCGCGATGCAATGATCTCCGGTGCATTCTTTTTTTCCTGAAAGCCTTTGGCCTGGTCACGGAAAACGCGCATCAATCGTGCGATCGCTCCTGAATTATCCTTTATGAATCCTTCTCTGGCAACAACCACGAACGCTGGCCATTCCGGTGTTATTTCATCAACCCGATCGAATAGCCCTTGTTGCACGTAGATCGCGGTCATCGCCTTCTCCCAAAGAAAAATAGCTGGCTCAGTTGATCTCAATCGCTGAACCGCACCTGCAAGGTCATCCACAACAATGAAATCCTTTTCCGTAAGTGTTCGGCCGTGCTTCTTCGCGTAGACCGTAGCCATCAAGTGACTACCACTGTTAAAGCGGCTAATGGCGAACGGCATTTGATCCAGGTCCGCCAGATCAATGATCGGTGTACCACTGCCAACATGAACTCCCCAGGTCAGTGGAGAATCAACTAAGGTCGATACGATCCGAGAAGGATTTCCCAAGAGAATATCCCGTACCGCTCCTTCTGTAACGAGCACGGCCATATCGACCCGATCCTGGCGAAGCATTTTGCACATTTCGCCAGTGCCCTGCGGAATCGTCTGCCACTTCACATCGATCTTGGCCCGAACGAACGCGCGTCTTTCCAACGCCAGGATCCAGGGCAGGTTGAATGGCTCTGGCACGCCGGCTAGGCGGATCGTGATCAGTTCTTGTTCTTGATCGCTCACTTCTTCCGGGAATACTTCTCGAAATTGAAATGCTCCTTTTCGTTGAGCTCAGCTTGTGAAAGGGACTTGAAATACGCGAACGTTCGCTTCATACCTTCTGCACGGTCGACCTTCGCGGACCAGCCAAGTAATTTCTTGGCCAACGTGATATCCGGTTGGCGTTGCATTGGATCATCGCTCGGTAGTGGCTTGTAGATCAACTTCTGCTTGGTGCCGGTAAGCTTAAGGATCTCCTGAGCGAACTGCTTGATCGTGATCTCTTTCGGATTTCCAACGTTCACGGGACCCGCATGATCGCTTAAGAGCAACCTGTAGATCCCTTCGATCAGATCATCCACGTAACAAAAACTGCGGGTCTGGTTTCCTTTTCCGAAGATCGTAAGGTCCTCACCACGCAATGCCTGGCCCATGAACGCAGGTACTACACGCCCGTCATTCAACCGCATACGTGGTCCGTATGTATTGAATATCCGGACCATCCGTGTTTCCAGACCATGATAGTGATGATAGCTCATGGTCAGCGCCTCTTGAAAGCGTTTGGCTTCATCATACATGCTCCGTTTTCCTACAGGGTTCACATGGCCCCAATAGCTTTCACTCTGCGGATGCACTTGTGGGTCGCCGTAAACTTCACTGGTACTAGCAACAAGAATACGTGCTCCTTTGGCCAGCGCAAGACCTAAAAGGTTATGTGTTCCCAATGACCCGACCTTCAAGGTCTGGATCGGGATCTTCTCATAATCGATGGGAGAGGCTGGTGATGCGAAATGTAGGATGTACTTCAACTCACCGGGCACATGAACGAATTTGCTCACATCATGATGATAGAACTCGAAGTCCTCACGATGGAAAAGGTGTTCGATATTCTTCAATGACCCTGTGATCAGGTTATCCATGGCAATTACATGGTAACCTTCCTTCAAAAAGCGATCGCATAAATGCGAACCCAGGAAACCGGCTGCGCCTGTGATGAGCACGCGATCCTTCTTGACCGGCTTCACGATGCGCAGTTTGCCTTTGACAGCTTTCGCCCTTTTTCCAACCGACTTCTTCGATCCTGGCTTTACGGCACCGGTCTTCGTGACCGACGACTTTTTGGAGACCGCCATTTTGGGTTCCGGTTTGCTGGATCCGGTGCTTTTTGACCCGGCCTTCACCGCCTTTTTCTTTTTCGCCATAATAGCGTTTGGCTTTATGCTGCGTTTACTTTACTACGACCTACACTGATGTAGTTGAAGCCTACCTTTTCCATCTCATCCAGATCGTAAAGGTTACGACCATCGAAAACGATCTTCTCCTTCAATAGCTTGCCGAGTTTGTCGAAATCCGGTGTGCGGAACAACGCCCATTCAGTTGCAATAATGAGTGCATCGGCTCCTTCAAGTGCCTTGTATTCGTCCGCTGCGAACTTCATTTTATCGCCTTTCACCTTTTCCACGTTAGGCATCGCCTCTGGATCGAACGCAGTGACCGTAGCACCTGCTTCAACAAGTGCATCGATCATATACAAAGCCGGTGCTTCACGAATATCATCGGTATCCGGCTTGAACGCTAAGCCCCACATTGCGAAATGCTTGCCTTTGATGGACGCGCCATAATGCTTCTTGATCTTATCCGTGAGGGTGGTCTTCTGACGTTCATTCACTTCCATCACGCTATTGATGATCCGGAAATCGTAGCCGGCATCAGTTCCGCTTTTGGCCAACGCCTGTACATCTTTCGGGAAGCATGAGCCTCCGTAACCAATTCCAGGGAACAAGAAACGCTTTCCGATGCGTGTGTCGGTGCCCATTCCGATACGTACCTTATCCACATCCGCACCAACGGCCTCGCAGAAATTCGCGATCTCGTTCATGAATGTGATCTTGGTGGCAAGGAATGCATTCGCCGCATATTTCGTCAACTCAGCACTGCGTTCATCCATGAAGATGATCGGATTGCCTTGGCGCACGAAAGGCTTGTACAGATCCTCCATCACCTTTTGTGCACGGGGGCTGCTGGTCCCGACCACAACGCGATCCGGTTTCAAGAAATCATCAACCGCAAATCCTTCTCGCAAGAATTCGGGATTACTCACGATATCAAATTCAACCTTAGCGTGCTTCGCTACTGCCGCATGCACTTTCTCAGCAGTGCCAACAGGTACCGTGCTCTTATCCACGATCACCTTATAGTCGGTCATGATCTTGCCCAGTTCATCGGCCACTCCAAGAACATACTTCAGGTCCGCGCTACCGTCCTCTCCGGGTGGCGTGGGCAGTGCCAAAAAGATGATCTGCGCTTTTTCGATCGCGCTCTTGAGATCCGTTGTGAACAACAAACGACCTTGACGGATGTTCCGTTCAAAAAGCACATCGAGATGTGGCTCATAGATGGGTACTTTCCCATCCTTCATCTTCTGAACTTTGTCCTTATCAATATCCACGCAAATAACGTGGTTACCTGTTTCTGCGAAGCATGTGCCTGTTACAAGGCCTACATATCCTGTTCCTACTACTGCGATGTTCATGTTGTACTGATCCTGGACGAATAGTGCCCGGTCCTTATGGCTTGTTATTGAAATAGCTTTTCACCTGCTCGGTGATATGTGTTAATTGATCCTTCTCCAACTCTGTGCTCATGGGGAGTGAGAGCACTTGCAATGTTAATTTCTCGGTAATTGGAAGACTGCCTTCCGGAAACTGAGCGGTCTTGTACGCAGATTGTAGGTGACAGGGTACAGGATAGTAGATCATTGCTGGTATCCCCCTGTCTTCCAAGTGTTTCTTAAGACCATCCCGATGCCCTCCGGTCACTTTCAGCGTGTATTGATGGAATACATGCGTGCTGTTCGGACTGCGCTCAGGTACCGAGATATCCTTTAAGTCCTTAAAGGCATTGTCATAGAATGTTGCCGCCGCATTCCGTGCTGCATCATACTCGGATAAATGCTTCAACTTGATCCGCAATATCGCCGCTTGTATGGCATCCAACCGGCTGTTCACACCTACCACTTCATGGTAATACCGCGTATCACTACCATGGTTGCACACGCGCCGGACTTTACTTGCGAGCTCATCGTCATTGGTGAACAACGCACCGCCATCCCCATAGCACCCTAGATTCTTGCTGGGGAAAAAACTGGTACTCGCAATATGACCGATCGAACCGCTCCTTCGTTGGATCCCGTCCTTGGATGTATGCACAGCACCGATCGCCTGGGCATTGTCCTCGATAACATATAGCCCGTGCTTTTCCGCTATGGCCATGATCGCATCCATATCCGCGGTTTGACCAAATAAGTGAACGGGTATGATGGCCTTCGTACGCGGTGTAATTTTTCCTTCTATATCCGAAGGATCCAAATTGAAGGTTCCCGGCAGCACGTCAGCGAAGACCGGGGTGATACCAAGCAAGGCAACTACTTCAACCGTTGCGACGAATGTGAACGAGGCTGTGATCACTTCATCTCCACGCTCCAGCCCCAACGCCATCATTGCGATCTGCAATGCATCGGTCCCATTTGCACATGCGATCGTATTGTTAACACCAACGAGCTCCGATAGCTCATTTTCAAGACCCTTTACTTCGGGCCCTCCAATGAACGCGGCACTGCCCATGATCCGCTGAACGGCGGCATCCACTTCGGGCTTGATCTTCTCATATTGGCCGACCAGATCGACCATTTGAATAGGCTTCATCACAATGCTTCGCGGTGACCGAACCATTTCGGCGCGGCGAAGATAGTTATCCAATACGCCTGATCGTGCTGTAGCATGAACGGAGACTAACTTCGCGGTCCTATGCGTATCACACGACCAATTCTTTTCACGCTATTCCTGTTTTTCGCCTCAGCTTCATTTGCCCAGCGCGATATTCGGGATACGACCATTGCCCTGACTTCAGTTACCGCCAGTTATGCTTACCAGATCCCAAGCGGAGATATGGCACTCCGTTTCGGGAATAACAGCAACATCGGTATCAGTGCGTTCTACAAGAACAAGCGGAATTACTTCTTCGGTGCTGAAGGTTCATTCCTATTCGGGAACAAGGTTGTCGAATCCGGATTACTGCGTAATGTGATAAACAGCGAAGGACAGATCGTCGATGCCGATGGTGTGCAGGCCGATGTACTCATTTACGAACGCGGATGGACGG
>JAGNUG010000184.1 GCA_017987115.1 Flavobacteriales bacterium
CTTCCGGGTCGATGTTCGGAACGTTGCTGTGGATCAACCAGAGGTTCCGGCCACTTATAGTGAGTTCAACATTCCGGATCTTCTTGCCGAATGCATCTTTGTTGAAGCGATACGTAAGTCCGATCTCTCTGAGTTTTACATAGCTGGCGTCGTACACGAACGGTTCGTGGATCTCATTTCCCCAGACCGCATATTGGCTCCAATACACCTGTGGGTCGATGGTCCGTTCAACGGTCTGCCCACCTACATCCTGCCCATTCACAACGGTTCCGGGCGCATAAACGCCAGAGACCGAGTAGCCTCCCGTAGGGCCCCAGTTCTCTACATAATTTCCGTTACCGTCCAACCCGTTCGCCGCAACACCTGCTGCAACCCGGACTGCCTCTGAAGCATACCATTCATCACGTCCTTCCAACGTGGCAACTGCATTTCCGGAATATCCGTGCATGTACATGTTGGTTGCGGAGTAGATATCGCCTCCCTTTTGGATATCGATCAGGAATGAGAATACCCAGTTCTTGTACTGGAAACCGTTGGTGATGCCCATCCGCCAATCCGGGTTGATGTCACCGAGGAGGATCTGTTCTTCTGTTCGAACGAACGTTCCATCACCCTTCATCAGCGCGTTACCATCAGCATCGCGCTGGATACCATAGCCGAAAATAGAACCATAGGGTAGGCCCGGCGTAGCGGTAACGTTCACACGCCATTGATCTCCGAGTATCTCACGTTGGCCGCTGCTGTTCAAACTAACGACCAGGTTATCATTCTTTGTGAAGTTGATCGAGTTCGTCCATTTGAATTTCTTGCCTTGAATTGGAATGGTGGTGAGTAACAGCTCAACTCCTTTGTTCCGGATCTCGCCCGCATTTACCACCGCCGTCGTGTATCCGCTGGCAGCAGATACCGACGACGTGAGGATCTGGTTCGTGGTGGTGGCATGGTAGTAGGTGAGATCCAGTGCAACACGGTCCAAGAAAAAGCGAAGATCCATACCGATCTCATAACTGCGTTTCTTTTCCGGTTTCAGATCCACAAGTGGGAAGGGATTCCTGATATGCGAAAGTGCGATGCCATCGATGGTCGTAAGGGAGTCGTATCCGATCTCCAGTTGATATGGATCTGCATCCTTGCCAACTTGTGCGATGGAAGCTCTAAGTTTTCCGAACGTGATGAACCTGGGAAGCTTCGTTGCATGGTCCGAGAAAACGTAGGAAGCACTGGCCGATGGGTAGAAATAAGAGTTGTTCTCTTTCGGCAACGTGGAGGTCCAATCGTTCCTACCGGTCACGTCGAAATAGAGGTAGTTCCTGAAACCGACTTGAACAGATCCATACGTTGAATTTATCCGCCGTTCGAAGAGAAAACGCCGGTCGGTTCGATTCGCCTCGGCAACGTTCTCCAATTCATAGATGCCATGTTCAATCAGATTCCGTCCCGTCCGGGAATGTGTTTTCCGCCGCTGGTACATGGTGTTGCCACCAAGGTTCCCGGAGATCTCCCAATTGGTCCTGAGTTTCTTTTTTGCGCTGATCAAGTAGTCCGCATTCACTTCCAGAAAGTCGATGGTCTCGTCGCTGAACTCCCCATTCGGTGATGTGAATGAGCGCGAAGCGATACGGTTATGTCGGTCCTCATTGAAGTTATCCAAGCCCACGCGCCCCATGACGGAAAGCCATTCAGTGGTCTGGTGGTTCAAGGAAAGGTTTCCGATGTATCGTTTCCGTTGATCCTGATTGATGTTGCGTTCCACCGTGAAGAACGGATTGCCGATCCAACCCCAGTTCGTATACCAGACCTGCTCGTATTCGTCACTGTTTTCATAATTCATCATTGACTCCGTTGAAACGTTACGCGGCATCATGATGATGTTACGCGCAGCGTTGTGGCCGTTGCTCTGATTTACTCTATTAAATGCGCGTTGATCCGCGAAGGTGAACTTGGCTGCATATTCCAATTTCTTCGTGATATGACCAGTGTTCGATAGGTTCAAATTGTTCCGCTTGAACGTACTCGTGGGTGTGATCCCGTTGTTCCGCAGATCGGTAAATGAAATGCGTAGCGGGAATTTGCCTCCGTGGCTTGCTGAAAAGCTGTTCGTAAGCGTGTATCCCGTTCGGAAGTATTTCTTGTAGTTATCCGGTTGCGGCGAAAATGCAGTGGTATCTCCGTTCCAATCGATATAGGTCTGCCCGAGCATTTCAGGACCCCAACTTGCTGCATAGGTCGGGAGAGAAGGTCTGTCGGTCTCGAAGTAGGGAATGCCTTCCGGCGTGTATTTGAATTTTCCACCGCTACCAGCCCCGTATTTGTTCTGGAATTTGTTCAGGATATAAGCGGACTCCACCGAAGTCGTACTGTTCATTCCGAACTTCCATCCCTTGATGCCAGCTACTGTTTTTGTGGTGATCACGATCACGCCGTTCAATGCTCGGCTTCCGTACAATGCGGCTGCACTTGGTCCTTTCAACACAACCAAACTTTCGATATCGTCCGGATTGATGTCTGAAATAGGGCTGCCAAAATCGATGCCACCCCATGTGCCGCCGGTACCGATCGTTGTGTTGTCCATGGGGATGCCATCGATCACCACCAAGGGTTGATTGTTGTTCGTAACGGAGCTGTTCCCTCTGATCAGGATCCTGCTCGAAGCCTCGGGTCCACCAGAGGTTTTGGTGATCTGCACACCGGCCATTTTACCTTGCATGCTATTCACAACGTTCGGGTCGCGGATCACAGTGGCCGTCTTCACATCCATCTTTCCTACAGCAAATCCAAGCGATCTTTCCTCACGAGAGACCCCAAGCGCGGTAACTACCATTTCATTCAATTGCGTTGAACTGGGCGTCATGTTGATCATGATCTCCAACTTACTTTCTACAGGTAGGATCTGGTCAGCATAGCCAATGAACCTCACCAAAAGGCTGTCCGTTGCAAGCACATTGATCAAAAAATTTCCATCGCTATCCGCAGCGACACTTGCATTTGAACTGCGAACAGCTACTGAGGCACCGGGCAACCCTAAGCCATCTGTCTTGTCCACTACCTTTCCCCTAAGCACATACTCTTGCGCTAGACAGAAATGCGCCGATGCACATACAATGAGAAAGAGTGGAATTCTGATCATGAATGATCGGCAAGGGAATGGACGCCTGCAAAACAAGCGAATCTATGTTTGCTATGGATCAATAGTTGCTCTGGTTCATCAATTCACTTTTTTGGTCGGGTCATCCACAACTGAAGAAGTCATATAACTTAGCGCTCAACCGTTATCAAACGAAATGAGGATTCTTTTTACGCTGCTGTTGGTCAACCATCTGTTTCTCCTCCATGCGCAGGTTACTGTCACAGGTTTCGATGGTGAAACACATATAGGTGGAAGTACACTGACCAAAACGGTGGAATTCCCAAGTGACCTGTCCAATGTTTCGAGCATCATTATGCACATCTCCTTGAGCTGCCCACCGGGTGGTTGTGATCCGTGGGATCGCTTCGCGCAATTATCCGTCATGTCGGATGCTGGCGATGTGATCGAGATCGGTCGATTCGCTACACCGTATTTACTTTCGACGTGTGCTTGGACGCTTGATGTGACGGATTACAGGAACTACTTGACCGGTTCTACGGAACTGATCTCGCACATCGAGACCTATCAGAACGGTTGGAACATTCACACCTCATTCGAGTTCATTGAAGGAACCCCTGAATTCGAGTACGTCGAAGTAACGCAGTTCTTTCAGGACAATCAGTTCACATACGGTGATACGCTGTTCTACAGCATCAATTTGCCGGATCATGATCATATGATCCCGAACAATGCAGAGGAGGTTGTTTTTCGCGTGATCAACACCGGCCATGGTCAGGGGAATACGGAGAATGCTGCGGAGTTTTCGCAGAAGACCCATCAGATCCAGGTCAACGGACAACAAGAGTTCGAGCAATTCCTGTGGAAGCCTGATTGTGCTCAGAACCCGTGTGCGAACCAAGCCGGTACTTGGCAATATCCCCGGGCGGGCTGGTGTCCTGGTCAAGCGGTGGAGCCTTGGGATTATGACATAACGTCGCTGACTTCGCCAGGTTCCTCGGTGAATGTGGATTATGTGCTGGAACCTTTTTATAATCTATGCAGCCCATGGAACATCGATTGTATGCCGAGCAATTGCATCAATGGGAATTGCACGTACGACAACAACGGACACACCACTCCGATCTACAAAGTCACGTTACAGATGCTTATCAAGAGCAGTACACCTGTCGGCATTGATGAGGAACTGGATGTACTTCGTGGTGTTTCGATCTTTCCGATACCGAGTGAAGGCCTACTGAAC
>JAGNUG010000009.1 GCA_017987115.1 Flavobacteriales bacterium
TACCGCCCGTCGCAACGGTCACGCTACCGCTCAAGGTGGCGGTGGCATTGTTCGCGCAGAGGGTTTGATCGGCACCGGCGTTGGCCGTCGGTGCAGGTGTGATGCTGTACGTCACCTGGTCGCTCACCGCGTTGCAGTTGCCATTGCCAACAGTGGTCAAGGTCAAGGTGACCGTACCTGCTGTGCGCTCTGCAGCACTTGGCGTATAGATCGCGGTCAAGGTCGCGTTGTTCGGGCTGTAGGTTCCCGTTCCGCCGCTCCACACAGCACCAGTCGCACCACTTTGCGTACCGGCCAAGGTGATCGCGCTATTGTTCGCGCACACCGTTCCGTTCGGACCAGCATCCACAGAAGGAGCAGGCGTGAAGGTGATCACGCGGCTGCTCTGTACCGGGTTGCACGTACCGTTGCCGGTGCTCGTCAAGGTCAAGGTCAGCGTACCGCCCGCGATCTCCGCAGCGGTCGGCGTGTAGGTCGCATTCAAGGTGGAATTGTTCGGGCTGTACGTTCCCGTTCCACCGCTCCACACACCACCGGTCGCTCCACTTACGCTACCGTTCAAGCTCACTTGTGCGTTGTTCGCGCAGAGCGATATCGCGGCACCGGCGTTCACCACCGGAGCAGGTGTGAAGTTGATCGTCATCTGATCGGCCACGGCGACGCAGTTGCCGTTACCGGTCGTTGTCAATGTCAAGGTCACGGAACCGTTCGCGATCTCCGCAGCCGTTGGCGTGTAGATCGCTCCCATGTTCGTGGTGCTCGGATCGAAGGTGCCGTTGCCGCCGCTCCACACGCCGCCCGTTGCGACAGCGAATGAACCGTTCAAGGTAACAGCTGCGTTGTTCGCGCAGACCGTGCGATCAACACCTGCATTGGCGGTCGGTGTGGGTGTGATCGTGAAGGTCACCGCCTCGCTAACAGCGTTGCAGGATCCGTTGCCGACCGTGGTCAAGGTCAAGGTCACCGTGCCTGCCGCACGCTCCGCAGCGCTCGGCGTGTACAGCGCGTTCATCGTTGCGTTGTTCGGGTTGTAGGTTCCTGAACCACCGCTCCAGATCGCACCTGTGGCAACGGTGAAGGCACCGTTCAAGGTGATGTTGGCGTTGTTGGAGCACACGCTCGCATCCGGACCGGCGTTGGCCGTAGGTGCTGGCGTGAAACTGATCGTACGATTGCTCGAGACCGGGTTGCACAAGCCATTACCCGTGCTCGTCAAGGTGAGCGTCACCGTACCCGCGGCCAGTTCGGCAGCGCTTGGCGTGTAGGTCGCGTTGAGCGTTGTGTTGTTCGGGTTGTAGGTTCCCGATCCACCGCTCCAGGCACCGCCTGTTGCACCGGACACACTGCCGTTCAAGCTCACCAAGGAATTGTTCGCGCAGAGCGTGATGGCCGCACCGGCATTCACCACCGGCGCATCGGTGATGGAGATCGTAATCTGATCGGCAACAGCGCTGCACGATCCGTTTCCGGTCGTGGTCAAGGTCAGCGTTGCGAAACCGTTCGCGATCTCCGCCGCGCTCGGCGTGTAGATCGCTCCCATGTTCGTGGTGCTCGGATCGAAAGTGCCCGCTCCACCGCTCCACACACCGCCGGTAGCGACCGTGAAGGAACCGTTCAAGGCGACAGCCGCGTTGTTCGCGCACACCGTGCGGTCGGCACCGGCATTGGCCGTAGGCGAAGGCGTGATCGTGAAGGTCACGTTGTCGCTCACCGCATTGCAATTGCCGTTGCCAGCCGTCGTCAACGTCAGCGTAACGGTACCCGCCGTGCGTTCAGCAGCGCTCGGCGTGTACACCGCGTTCATCGTGGAGCTGTTAGGGTTGTAATTGCCCGTTCCACCACCCCAGATCGCGCCCGTCGAACCGGTGAACGATCCGTTCAACGTGATCGCGCTGTTGTTCGCGCACACTGTTGCATTCGCACCGGCATCCACCGTTGGAGAAGGCGTGAAGGTGATCACGCGGCTATCGGATACTGCAGTGCAGTTACCGTTGCCGGTCGTCGTCAATGTCAAGGTCAACGTTCCAGCAGCGAGCTCCGAAGGGGTCGGCGTGTAGGTTGCGTTGAGCGTGGTGTTGTTCGGTGTGAAGGAGCCCGCGCCACCGCTCCAGATACCACCGGTCGCAACGGTCACCGATCCGCCCATGGGCACCGCGGCGTTGTTGCGGCACAGCGAAAGATCAGGACCAGCGTTCGCGGTCGGACTTGGCGTGTAGTTGATCTGTACTTGATCCGTAACTGCGACGCAGGTACCGTTGCCCGTAGTGGTCAGCGTGAGCGTCACGTTGCCGTTCGCGATCTCCACCGCCGTCGGCGTGTAGGTCGCGTTCATGTTCGTGGTGCTCGGGCTGAAGGAGCCATTCCCGCCGCTCCAGATACCGCCGGCCGCAACGGTGAAGGACCCACCCAGGCTTGCGATCGCGTTGTTGGAACACAGCGACTGGTCCGCACCGGCATTCGCCGTTGGTGCAGGCGTGATCGTGTAGGTGACCGCATCGCTTACTGCGTTACAGTTGCCGTTACCAGCGGAAGTCAGCGTAAGTGTCACGGTCCCGGCAGCACGTTCGGCAGCGGTCGGTGTGTAGGTCGCAGTGAGCGTAGTGTTGTTCGGCGTGAATACACCCGCGCCACCACTCCAGATCGCGCCGGTCGCACCGATCACGGATCCGTTCAAACTGATGATCGAGTTGTTCGTGCACGCCGATCCATCCGGACCAGCATTCACGATCGGCGAAGGCGTGAAGGTGATCACCTTGCTGCTCTGCACCGGATTGCACGTGCCGTTGCCGGTGCTCGTCAACGTCAGCGTCAACGTGCCTCCGGCGATCTCCGCAGCGGTCGGTGTGTAGGTCGCGGTGAGCGTGGTGTTGTTCGGGTTGTATGTACCCGTTCCGCCGCTCCATACTCCACCCGTCGCACCGGATACGCTACCGGTCAAGCTCACCTGAGCGTTGTTCGCGCAGAGCGAAACAGCAGCACCCGCATTCACGACCGGCGCAGGCGTCAGCGTGATCGTCATCTGATCGGAAACAGCCGTGCAAGTGCCGTTACCCGTTGTCGTCATCGTCAAGGTCACCGATCCACTGGACACTTCCGCGGCGCTCGGCGTGTAGATCGCACCCATGTTCGTGGTGCTCGGGTCGAAGGTGCCAGCACCACCGCTCCAGATACCACCGGTCACAACGGTGAAGGAACCCGCGAGCGCAACGGCCGCGTTGTTCGCACATACCGTGCGATCCACACCCGCATTCGCTGTCGGAGCAGGCGTGATGCTGAAGGTCACTTGGTCACTGACCGCGTTGCAATTGTTGTTGCCAGTGGTGGTCAAGGTCAGTGTCACGGTACCCGCGGTGCGTTCAGCAGCGCTCGGTGTGTACACCGCATTGATCGTGGTGTTGTTCGGGTTGTAGGTACCCGTTCCACCGCTCCAGGAAACACCCGCTGAGCCGGTGAACGCACCGTTCAAAGTGATCGCGCTGTTGTTCGCGCAGACCGATCCGTTCAAGCCCGCATCAACGGTCGGTGATGGAGTGAAAGTGATCACGCGGCTATCAGTAACCGCAGTGCAGTTGCCGTTGCCGGTCGTGGTCAAGGTCAGCGTCAACGTACCAGCGGCGAGTTCCGCAGGAGTTGGTGTGTAGGTCGCGTTGAGCGTGGTGTTGTTCGGCGTGTAGGATCCGGAACCACCGCTCCAGATCCCACCGGTAGCAACGGTCACGGATCCGCCCAAAGCGAAGCTTGCGTTGTTGCGGCACAGGGAAAGATCCGCACCTGCATTTGCACTAGGCGATGGCGTGAAGGACAATTGCACTTGATCCGTTACCTGGATGCAAGTGCCGTTACCGGTCGTGGTCAAGGTCAATGTCACAACACCGCTCGCGATCTCCGCAGCGGTCGGTGTGTAGGTCGCGTTCAGGTTCGTGGTGCTCGGAGCGAAAGTGCCTGCACCACCGCTCCAGATACCGCCGGTCGCCACCGTGACCGATCCACCCAAGGAGGCGACCGGGTTGTTCGTGCACAGCACTTGATCAGCTCCCGCGTTCGTCGTGGGCGAAGGTGTGATCGTGTACGTGACCGCATCACTTACTGCATTGCATGTGCCGTTGCCAGCAGAGGTCAATGTCAAGGTCACCGTTCCGGCTGCGCGTTCAACAGCGCTCGGCGTGTAGACCGCATTAAGCGTGGTGTTGTTCGGGTTGTAGGTGCCCGTTCCACCGCTCCAGATACCACCGGTGGCACCGATCACGGAACCAGCCAAAGTGATGATCGAGTTGTTGCGGCAAACACTTCCATCAGCACCAGCATTCACGATAGGAGCTGGTGTGAACGAGATCACCTTGGTGCTCGTGACCGGGTTGCAGGTGCCGTTGCCTGTGCTTGTCAAAGTGAGCGTCAACGTGCCAGCAGCGATCTCCGCTGCGGTCGGGGTGTAGGTCGCGATCAACGAGGTGTTGTTCGGGTTGAAGGTTCCTGTTCCTCCGCTCCAGATGCCACCGGTGGCGCCCGTCACACTTCCATTCAAGGACACTTGTGCATTGTTCGCGCAGAGCGAAACAGCAGCACCGGCATTCACCACAGGAGCCGGGGTGAAGGCGATCGACATTTGATCGGCGACAGCCACGCAGCCACCGTTCCCGGTGGTCGTCAACGTGAGCGTCACGGATCCGCTGGAGATCTCACCGGCCGTCGGGGTGTACTGCGCACCCATGTTCGTGGTGCTCGGGTCGAAGGATCCCGCTCCACCGCTCCACACACCGCCAGTAGCGACCGTGAAACTTCCGTTCAAAGTGACGACAGCGTTGTTCGCGCACACCGTGCGATCCGCACCCGCATTCGCAGTCGGTGCTGGTGTGATGGTGAAGGTCACCTGGTCATTCACCGCGTTACAATTACCGTTGCCGACCGTGGTGAGCGTGAGGGTCACCGCGCCAGCAGTGCGTTCCGCAGCGCTGGGTGTGTAGACTGCATTCAAAGTGGTGTTATTCGGCGCATACGTGCCAGTACCTCCGCTCCAAGTAGCCCCGGTCGCAACAGTGATCGAACCCGCGAGTGTGATCGCCGCGTTGTTCGCACATACCGTCGCGTTCGAACCAGCATCAACGGTCGGTGCAGGCGTGATCGTGATCACTTTGCTGCTCGTTACCGCGATACAATTGCCGTTGCCGGTGGAGGTCAAGGTCAGCGTAACGGTACCGGCCGCGATCTCCGTAGCGCTCGGTGTGTAGGTCGCATTGAGCGTGGTCGCGTTCGGGTTGAAGGATCCGGAACCACCGCTCCATGCACCGCCTGTTGCACCGGTCACGCTTCCGTTCAGTGCCACCTGCACGTTATTCGCACAAACGGAAACAGCTGCCCCGGCACTCACAACAGGAGCTGCCGTAAAGGACAAGAGGACTTGATCGGTCACGGCAACACAACCGCCATTACCGGTGGTCGTCAACGTGAGCGTGACGGATCCGCTGGAGATCTCGCCAGCAGTAGGTGTGTACTGCGCACCCATGTTCGTGGTGCTCGGGTCGAAGCTGCCAGCACCGCCGCTCCAAACACCGCCAGTGGCCACGGTGAACGAACCGTTCAGCGTAGCGACCGCGTTGTTCGCGCAAAGGGTTTGATCGGCACCGGCGTTCGCTGTCGGAGCCGGTGTGATCGCGTACGTGACGTTGTCGCTGACGGGATTACAGGTTCCGTTGCCGACCGTAGTTAGCGTTAGTGTCACCGTGCCCGCGGTGCTTTCCGCAGCACTCGGCGTGTACACCGCATTCAGCGTAGCGTTGTTCGGTGCGTAGGTGCCCGTTCCGCCGCTCCAAACCGCGCCGGTAGCACCAACTTGCGAACCCGCCAATGTGATCGTCGCATTGTTCGCGCAGACCGAACCATTGGGACCGGCTTCCACGGTTGGGGCCGGAGTGAAGCTGATCACCTTGTTGCTTGTCACCGGCACACAAGTACCGTTGCCCGTGCTGCTCAATGTCAGTGTCTGTGATCCTGCCGCGATCTCCGCTGCGGTCGGTGTGTACGTTGCGTTGAGCGTGGTATTGTTCGGCGTGTAGGATCCGGCACCGCCGCTCCATGCACCACCGGTCGCACCAGTGACAGAGCCGCTCAAGCTGACAAGTGCATTGTTCGCGCAGAGCGAAACCGCAGCACCTGCATTCACCACGGGTGCCGCAGTGAAATTGATGAGTACTTGGTCATTCACCGCAACGCAATTACCGTTGCCGGTCGTGGTCATCGTCAAGGTCACCGAACCACTGGAAACCTCTGCAGGATCGGGCGTGTATTGCGCTGACATGTTGGTGGTGCTTGGATCAAAGGACCCCGCACCGCCGCTCCAAACACCACCCGTTGCAACAGTGAACGAACCGTTCAATTGCACCACGGCATTGTTCGCGCAACGCGTTTGATCCGGGCCCGCACTCGCCGTGGGTGAAGGCGTGAACGTCACGAGCATACTGTCCGGAACAGCGCTGCACACACCGTTCCCGGTAGATGTCAGCTTGATCCATACTTGACCCGCCGTCAGTTCGGCTGCGGTCGGCGTGTACGTAGCATTGAGATTGCTGTTGCTCGGCAGGAACGCACCGGCGCCACCTGTCCAAACACCGCCAACGGCATTCAACACGGAACCGGCCAATTGCACCACGGCGTTGTTCCGGCAAATGCTTTGATCAGGTCCCGCATCAGGGATCGGCTTCGGACTGAATGTGACGACCATCGCGTCATCAACCGGCTCACATGGACCCGTGGAGGTCAAGGTCAACGTGACCGTACCGATCGCAAGGTCACCGATGCTCGGGTGATACGTGGCATTAAGTGCAGTTTCGCTTGGTGCGAATGTCCCACTGCCCGTTGTTGTCCATATGCCCGTCGTGCTTCCACCGGAAACGGTTCCCGTAAGAATTACACTATCGCCTGCACAACGCGTTTGATCCGCACCTGCGCTGATATCGATACGACCGGAGAATTCCGAGAAGAAGCCGTAGCGACACCCCGAGGTTGCCCCTCCATTGATGATCGCCAACGAGAACACATCGCTCGTGTTGCTGACAATGAACGCCTGGTTCACCGGCACTTGTGTGGTGTTGTATTGGATACGTGCGGCCATCCACTCTCCTCCTGTACCAGGAACAGTAATGAACGCGGAACCCGGTATCGTTGCCGTACCGGGTCCAGCTACCACGAAGTTGTTTTGTGATCCGTTCCTCACCAATAGGTTCAAGAAGAAAGACTCGCTTGTACTTCGCGTGAAACTCAGTTGCGTGCTACCCGCGCAATTCAGCGGTGGTAAGATGGCCATCCCTTGCTCGCAGCCGAATCCGGTCACGTGGATGGCATAGAGAGGCTTGGAACCACTTACATACGTAGCGTTGTTCGCCGCGGCGGACAAGTAGTCCATGTCGTGCCGGTAGTACTGACCTGCGAAGAGCGTGGCCACTGGTGTGGCGTTACCATCAATGTAGACCTGCGTGTTGTTCTGCACGGCCATAACGAAAAGTGATTCGTCGCCCGTAGCATTCAGCGCACCTTTCACCGCCACGTAATCCGTGCCGAGGATGTTCACCGGAACGATCTGATCCAACATCAGATCATAGCAACCGCCCGATGGGTTGTGGTCACTGTCGTCTTTTAGGGAGATGGCGACCGGCTTGTCCGACAACACCACCGCGCCCGAAGGGTGGGTCGCGGGATCCGTCTGGTTCAAGCCCGTCCATGCACAGGAATAGGTCTGGCCCTGGTTCAGTGTTACGGTAAAGGGCGTGAGTGCCGGATGGCCATCCACCGGCACCGGCGAATAGATCATCACCAAGGTCCCGTTCTCCGTGGCGACGATATCAAATGACGCATATGCCTGATTCGGCGCGCTGTAACCATGATTGTAGAAAGGCGCATGCTTGTGCAGTGGGATGTAGAACTCCGTGCCTAAGCCGTTGGCTCCTTTTAGCGCAGCAATGTCCGCATTGTTCGAGAAGCTCGGTTCGTAGTAGCACGTGATGTTCGCCGTGGCAGAGATGCGCAATCCGGTATTCAACACCGTGTTCGTAGGACGCGTCTCCAAGGAGGCCTTCAAAGACGTGAGGTCATAACGCTGGGCAGAGTTGGCGGCCAGGTTCAACACGATCGGCGTGCCGCCGTTGAACCCGGCGTTGGCCGGCTGCGAAATGGTGACCACCGCAGGTTGCCCCAACGTGGTAACGTTGATGAAGATCGGTTGATCCCCATGCGATGAGGTGACCTCCGGGGGTGCTAGCCAGAATTCTGTTCCAGTTTGTGCTTGGAGGTACCCGGTCAAGAGTATTCCAAGCACGAGTATCAGTGCCTTTTTCATTCCAGTAAGATCAATCCGGCCCATGAGTAGTGGACCGATGCCGTTCTACGGGAGTAATTTCTATTTGGTTACCAGAGCCGAATGCCATACTCGTACACCAAGAGTGGGTTTACTTTGGCGCGGCCCTTGCGGCAAGACTTTTGAATGCGGCGCACTCTTCTATTACTCCTTATCGGCTTCCTCTTCGGTGTGCTCGCATGGACCGTGCATGAGCCGGATGCCGCCAATAGGGCTATAGAAGAATCGCAACGCATCCAGAAATTGATGGACCATAGCGCAGAAGCGCTGAATGGATCAGTAGATTCGGAACTTGCTTACCTCGAACAGAATGGTGCAGAAGAGTGGATGAGGGAACGTACCGCTTCGTTGTTAGAGGAACGGGAACGGAATGGGGCCATCTACTTCGGTCTGGATGAGGACAGCTTGGTCTGTTGGACCGGAACTCCCCCTATGGAATCAAGCTTGTTCCGAGGGGAAATGAGCAGCCATCTAAAACTTTTCAACGGCCTATACATTCATGCTTCAGCGCGCGACGGAAACCTGGAAATGCACGCGCTTCGACCGATCTGGTCAACTCCACCGATGGAGAACCGCTATATGCAAAGCGGGTTCCATCATTCGTTGAACGCACCACAAGGACTATTCGCGATGTTGCTCGGGACGGAAGGCCCCGAAGTGCGGGATGCATCTGACAAGACGATGTTCAGGGTGGCTTGGCGCGATGGGGCACTTGAACTGGGTAACTGGGTCTGGATGCGCCTTACGCTTGCATCGCTGGCCATAGCCTTTTGTATTGCAGCCCTTTGGCACTGGGCCATGCAATGCGTTATCGCTGGGAATCGCTGGTCCGGCATACTCTTGTTCGGCGGGATATCCTTGGCCTTTCGGCTAATGTATCTATACTGGGCGCCGGAATCTTCCCTGAACCGTTTATTATTTTTCGACCCTGCGCTCTATGCCGCTTCTGCACGCTTCCCTTCATTGGGAGACCTCTTCATCAATGCATCGCTCCTTGCGCTGATCGCTGCTTTTATCAGGACAGCACTACGTCGTGGCACCAACTCCTTGATCCGACCTCTCCATCTCGCAACCGGTTTTTCAATAAGCCTCATTCATGCTGCGTGGATCACACATCTATTCATCGGCCTTGTCAATGATAGTAGCGTGGACCTTGACCTTTATCATGTCCAAGAACTCAGCTCGATCAGTGCGCTAGCATTGCTGTGCGTAGCACTGCTTTTCGGTTCATGGGTGTTGCTCACATCAGCGATCCTTGAGCAGGTCATACCCAACACACCGTTAAAGATCATTGCACTCACGGGTGGTTTTGTTCTTGGCCTGAGCATAGTAGTGCACCACTTGGTCGGGGTCTATGATACGCTCCTGTTCCTTTGGCCCGTGCCCTTGTTCTTCGTTCTATTATGGGGCATTGACCGCACTCCGGGTTTTGGAAAAGTTTTGCTCGGTGTCGCTTTGGTAGCGGGCATAAGCGCTCACGTTCTTACGAAATATACACGCAATCGGGAACACCGCGAAAGGCAGGTCCTTGCTGAACGACTGGCGGTGCGCGAAGACCCTGTTGTGGAGTTGATGTTCCGGGAATTGGCACCCCGGTTACGTGCAGCAGATGACCTGTATGGCATGCTCAGCGGGCTATCACCTTGCGGTTCAGTAGAGTTGGATCAACGTGTACGTCAGCGTTTCTTCAATGGATATTGGGAACGATACGATGTTCGCTTGTTCGCATTTGACCCGGATGGACAGGCTCTGTGTGCGACCGACCCGGATCCGCCGAAAAGTTTCGGGAGTTCACAGAGCGCCTTCACATTACCCACGGTCGCGGTGGACATGCCTGACCTCTTCATGCAGGAACAGCCTGGACAAACTGCCTTCTACCATGCAAGGGTTGCCGTAATGCCGAATGACAGTGCGGCTCCTGCACAATTGGTGATCGAACTGCACCCTCGTTCCGCATCTCAAAGCTTAGGCTTCCCAGACCTCTTGTTAAGCGGCGATGACCCGTTGATGCGCCGTGCGGATAGATACGTAGTTGCGCGTTACGAAAATGGAGCACTAGTGGACCGTTCGAGCAGAACGCCATATTCGTTGCATTGGGACCGAGACCTTGATGAGAACGGACTTCTCTGGTATACCGATGGGGGGTACGAACAGCTCGCGATCGGTGACCCGAATGGAACATTATTGGTCCTTGGTCTGCTTGAACCGGACCTGACGGATCAAGCGACCACCTTCAGTTACCTCTTTGCCCTTTTCAGCATCCTTGTAGCATTGGTATTCCTATTGGATACGACCATCCGCTCTAACGGAATTCCCCCAATGGGCATTGGAGCAAAAGTGCGTGTGGCACTGGGTTTTTTCGCTTTTGTGGGCCTGGTGTTCTTCGGTGTAGGTACGCAACGATTGCTTACGCGCCAATTCACGCAACGGTTCGAAGCCATGATCCTTGAAAAGGCGCGTTCCGTTCACGCTGAATTGCAGCAGAAATTCATAGGGGAACCTGAGCTGAACAGTGATCACGCAGCCTATTTGGACCACCTCCTGAGCAGAGCCAGTAATGTATTCTTTACGGACATTACGCTATACAATGTGCACGGCTCGCTGCTCGCCACATCACGTCCACAGATCTTTGCTGCCGGTCTTCTTGGTGACCGAATGGATCCAGTGGCATATCGTAACATGGTGCTGAACAATGCCAGCTCGTTCGTGCATGAAGAAGCCATCGGCAATGCTAAGTTCCTGTCCGCATATCTGCCGCTTCGTGATCGGAACGGACACGTGTTGGCCTACATCGCGCTACCGTCGTTTGCTGATCAAGCTCAACAGGAAGATGAGCGCAATGGTGTATTGATCGCAGTTGTTAATCTCTTCGTACTGCTCTTTGCATTAAGTGTTCTTGTCGCCGTATTCATCAGTAATTGGACAACAAGACCGCTTGATCTTTTGAAACGGTCCTTGAGTGCGGTAGCTCTTGGCGGTGCAAATAGACCGATCCGTTATCGCGGGCAGGATGAAGTTGGACAACTCGTTGATGTATACAATCGCAAGGTGGATGAACTGCGTGAGAGTGCCGAAAAATTAGCGCGCAGTGAACGCGAGACTGCATGGCGTGAAATGGCCCAGCAAGTAGCTCACGAGATCAAGAACCCGCTGACACCCATGAAGCTGAGCATTCAACATTTCCAGCGCACTTGGACACCCGATGCACCAGATGCAGAAGCGAAGTTGGAACGCTTCAGTACGGGCATGGTACAGCAGATCGAAGCATTGAGTGGTATTGCCAATGCGTTCGGTGATTTCGCTCGGATGCCGCGCGCCAAACCAGAAGAACTCGACCTCGGAGAGGTCGCTGAAATGGCGCTTTCCGTGTACAACGGAACGCCGAACGTCAACTTCGAATTGGAACGGGATACGACCATCCAATTACCCATCAGTGCCGATCGCGAGCAACTCCTGCGCGTATTCAACAACCTGTTGAAGAACGCCATGCAAGCTGTTCCCGATGAACGTACGGCCCATATCTCGGTAACACTACGCCGGGAAAAAGCCCATGCTGTCGCTGAGGTAAAGGACAATGGGATAGGCATAGCAGAAGCAGACCGCGACCGCATATTCCAGCCGAACTTCACCACCAAGAGCAGCGGCATGGGCCTCGGCCTTGCAATGGTGTTGCGCATTGTTGAGGCTGCTGGCGGCACGGTAACATTCAATACGGAAGAAGGCGTGGGAACAACATTCGTTCTGAAGCTGCCGTTGAGATAACAACGTTTATTGGCGCGTGTCGAGGATCCATTATTAGCGTAATTCACGCATTGTTATTGGCTAGGTACATTTGCCCAAGTGATCAGTACAAATTTTCTGATCATCTAATTTTCTGATCGACATGTCCAACCTACTGATCGATAACAAAGACCACGTTCGCGTGATCACCATTAACCGACCCGACCAATTGAACGCCCTGAACCGTGCGACCATTGCGGAACTGGATAAAGCATTGAACGAGGCCGAGGCCGATAAGACCGTTCGCGTAGTGATCATTACAGGAAGTGGTGTAAAAGCGTTCGTAGCTGGTGCGGACATTAAGGAATTCGCTGATTTCAGCACCGCAGATGGCAAGGCATTGAGCGCGGACGGCCACAATAAACTCTTCGATCATACAGAGCGCTTGAACAAACCGGTGATCGCTGCAGTTAACGGCTTTGCTTTAGGCGGTGGATTGGAACTGGCTATGAGCTGCCACTTCCGGATTGCAAGTGAGACCGCACGCATGGGACTTCCTGAGGTGACGCTAGGCGTGATCCCTGGTTATGGCGGCACACAACGTTTACCGCGCTTGGTAGGGAAAGGCAAGGCGATGGAGATGATCTTTACTGGTGGCATGATCAACGCAGATGATGCTTTGAAGTGGGGACTAGTGAACCAAGTTGTACCCGCGGAACACTTATTGAGCACCTGTATGGAGTTGGCAAGCAAGATCGCGCGCAACAGTCCTACAGCATTGAGTGCAGCGATACGCGCCGTTAATGCCGGATACGAGCACGGCGCCGATGGCATGAAGCGTGAGATCGAGGAATTCGGGAAATGTTTTGGTACGCCGGATTTTGTAGAGGGAACTACGGCTTTCATGGAAAAACGGAAGGCGGAGTTCAAGGGGGAATAGTACACTGGATATGGAATACAGGATAGAACACAGATGACGCTGAAAAAGTTGATGAACGCTGATCTGAAACTAGCCCGAATTGTTATCTGTGAGATCCATTCATTCTGCGTTCATCTGCGTTCCATTTACCATTTGATTTGAGCGCCCTCAGAAACCTCGCAGGCCAAACGGCCATCTATGGTGCAAGCAGCATTGGTGCACGCTTCCTTAACTATTTGTTGGTGCCGCTTTACACGAGCAAAGGTGTTTTTGAACCTACTGAGTATGGCGTGATCACTTCGCTCTACGCATGGACAGCCTTCTTGAACGTGGTTCTCACCTTCGGTATGGAGACCACGTTCTTCCGTTTTTCTTCTGATGAAAATACACCGCTTGCGAAAGGTTCCAGCGGCTCTGTGTTTACGACCGCAGCATATGCCTTGCTGTTCTCCTCTATCACGTTCATGGTATTGGGCAGCGGTTTTTCTGGCGACATTGCCAGTGGTATCGGCTTCCCGGAACATGGCGTATCGGTGTTGCTTTTAGTGATCATCATAGGCATAGATGCACTTACCGCGGTGCCAATGGCGAGGCTGCGCCAACAAGGACGTGCATGGCGATTTGCATCTATCAACATTCTAAGTGTTGTTGTGAACGTTGCGCTCAATTTGTTCATCTTCCTCTATTGCATGAAGAAATTCAACGTGGGCGAAACCAATGCGCTGATCGATGCTGTGTATGATCCGTCGTTCGGTCTCGGTTATGTGTTCTTGATCAACCTGATCAGCACTGGTGTAAAGCTGATGATGCTCCTCCCGCAATGGCCTGCATTCAAATTATTCAGCAAACCATTGTTGCGCACCATGTTGATCTTTGGCGCACCATTGATGGTCGCAGGACTAGCTGGAATGATCAACGAAACGGCCGACCGCATCATCTTGAAATATTTACTACCTGAGGGAATTGCTGATGCGCAGATCGGGATCTACGGCGCATGTTATAAGCTCGCGGTACTGATCACGCTCTTCATCCAAGCGTTCCGTATGGGTGCCGAACCATTCTTTTTTAGTCATGCGAAAGAGAAGAACAGCCGGGAGACATTCGCACGGATCATGAATATTTTCGTTGCCGTTTGCATGACCGCATTCTTGGTGGTGATGTTGTTCATCGACCTGTTCAAATGGTTCATTCCCAACCCCGAATACCACGAAGGGTTGCGGGTGGTTCCGATCCTTATGCTGGCCAACGTGTTCCTCGGCATCTATTATAACCAAAGCGTTTGGTACAAACTCACGGACCGCACCAAGACCGGTGGCACCATTGCGATCATTGGCGCTGTGATCACAATAGCATTCAACTTTGCATTGATACCCGTGTTGGGGTACATGGGTAGCGCGTGGGCAACGCTCGCTTGTTACGCAGGCATGGCCATGATCAGCTATGTCTGGGGGCAAAAACACTACCCGATCCCATACAATGTTAGTCGTGTGTTGCTTTACATGGCCGGCGCAGTGGTGCTATGGTGGATTGCGAATATGCTAGCGGCCGATGAGTTCATTGGTTATGCGATCCGCGCTACCCTTTTGGTCATTTGGCTGAGCATTGTCTGGAAACTGGAGCGAAACACTATTCGCCCTCTGACCCAATAGCTGAATGAAAATGAACAACATTTATATTGTGAACAAAGGCAAACACGCATTGCCGAGTTATGCTACGGAACACAGCGCAGGCATGGACATCCGCGCCAACTTGGAAAAGTCCGTGATCCTCGAACCTGGTCAACGCGCGCTGATACCGACGGGGCTGTTTCTGGAATTACCGGAAGGTACCGAAGCTCAGATCAGGCCGCGCAGTGGACTGGCATTCAAACATGGTGTTACCGTCCTCAACAGCCCAGGTACGATAGACGCTGATTACCGCGGGGAAGTAGGCGTATTGCTGATCAATCACGGGCAGGAGAACTTCGAAGTAAAGGACGGCGAACGTGTCGCCCAAATGGTAATTGCACAGTATGTGCGTGCTACTTTCAAGGAAGTTCCGGACCTTCGCGCCTCGGAACGTGGCGCAGGAGGCTTTGGCCATACCGGCGTTAAGTGAGTAAATACAACCTATGAAGATCATCGTACCCATGGCGGGTATGGGCAAGCGGATGCGTCCGCACACCCACACGACCGCCAAGCCCCTGTTACCGATAGCAGGTAAGCCAATTGTTCAACGCCTGGTAGAGGACCTCGCTGCTGTTGCAGGTGAAACCGTGGAGGAAGTCGCCTTCGTGACCCATCCGCGATTCGGGAAAAAAGTAGAAGACGAATTGGTGGCGATCGCGAAAGGGATAGGTGCCAAAGGGACCATACACTACCAAACGGAGGCGTTTGGGACCGCACATGCCATTCTTTGTGCGCAGAGCGCATTGAACGGACGTATTATCGTTGCTTTTGCTGACACGCTCTTCAAGGCACAGTTGAAGCTGGATAAGGATTGTGATGGTGTTATTTGGGTGAACAAAGTGGAAGACCCCAAACCATTCGGTGTCGTTAAACTGGATGATAAAGGCATTATTACCGAGTTCGTGGAAAAGCCACAGACCTTCGTGAGCGACCTTGCGATCATCGGGATCTACTACTTCGCGGATGGCGATAACCTCAAAAAAGAAATGCAGTTCCTGATCGATAACGACATCAAGGACAAAGGCGAATACCAGCTCACCAACGCTATGGAGAACATGAAGCAGAAAGGTGCTCGCTTCAAGGCCGGTAGTGTGGATGTCTGGATGGATTGCGGCAACAAGAATGCCATGGTGGACACCAACACCAAGGTCCTTGGTTTCCTGAATGGCGACAAGGACTTGGTGAGCAGTACATTGAAAAAGGAGAACAGCGTTGTGATCGAGCCGTGCTTCATTGGTGAGAACGTTACACTGATGAACAGCATCGTAGGTCCGAATGTTTCCATTGAGCAAGGTGCGGTCATTTCCAGCAGCGTTGTAAAGAATTCGATCCTAAGAGGTAGCACGCGTGTACAGAACTGCGTCATGGATAACAGTATGATCGGAGAACGCTCGATCGTGAGCGGAACAGCTTTGGACCTGAGCATAAGCGACGACAGTACGTTCGGATGAACGAAAGAACAAATAGGAGGAAAGGGCATAGGTATGAAGCAAACGCCTTCATGTATGGTGGTGCGTTTTTGCACCCTTGCAACTGCTTCGTTCTATTCCTCTTGATCGTTACACTTGCGGCTTGCGGATCATCGAAACAGATAACCGATAAACACCCAGCCTTCGACCCGGAAACAGAAACCAATGGACCGCAGCCTAGCGATAAGCGGGCCGAGGTGATGCGTCTGTTCATGGAGGCAACACAAGCGCGTTTGAGCGGACAGCTTCCGAAAGCCGTACAGCGATACCAGCAATGTTTGAAATTGGACCCGAACAATTCGGCTTCCATGTTCGAATTGGCGAAACTTGCAAATCAAGCCCAGAATTTTCCTAGTGCGGTCGATCATGCGAAACGTGCGGTTGCTGCCGATAAGGAAAACATTTGGTACCGTTTCCTTTTAGCTGATCTCTATCGGCAGAACCAACAAAGCGTCGAAGCTGCAGAAGTATATAAAGGCGTAGTAGCGAAATGGCCAGACCGCTTCGAGGTCTACTTTGACCTATCCAATACACTTGCTCAAAGCGGTAAAGTGAATGAGGCCATTGAGGTCTATGATGCTCTTGAAAAACGCATGGGGCTCACAGAGGAGTTGATCATGCAGGAATTCGGGATGTTAATGGGCACAAGCAAATTAGTGGAGGCCGAAGCGTTGATAAAACGAGCCATTGCATTAGACCCGGAAGCACCTCAGTACCAAGGGTTATTAGCAGAAGTTTATACCCAACAAGGGAATAACGAAAAGGCGCTGGAGCAATACAAAAAGGCATTGCAACTGGACCCCAGCAACAGTATGATCCGCATTGCTTTGGCCGAGCACTACTATGGCACGGGTAAGATGGATGAGGCGTACAAAGAACTGGGTGAGGCGTTCCTTGATCCAGACCTCGACGTGGATGCCAAAATGCAGGTACTGATCGGCTTCTTTGAAATGACGAACAAAGAAGGCGAAGAACCAGGTGACCGGCCGGACCTGATCAAACGGTCATACGAGCTGATCGAAGCATTGGAAATGGCACATCCTGAAAGCGGCAAACCACACACCATCCATGGTGACTTCTTGCTGCGCGATGGTAAATTCCCCGAAGCACGGGATCAATTCCGGGAGGCATTAGTGCATGAGAAAGATCGTTACCCGATCCACATGCAGCTCATGCAGCTCGATCTCCAGCTCGCCGACTATGAAGGACTTCGCACGGATGCGGAAGAAGCGATCAGTCTGTTTCCTACTGTACCGGAGAACTATTTGTACCATGGCATTGCGTTATCCCAGCTGAAGCGGCATGATGAAGCAGCTGAGACGCTGATAACTGGGCGTGATCTTGTGGTGGACAACCCTCCGCTCGAAGCACAGTTCTGGAGCAGCTTGGGCGATGCGTATAATGAGAGCGAGGAATTCGCAAAGAGTGATCAAGCCTACGATAAAGCGCTCAGTATTGAACCGGACAACGCAGGCACCTTGAACAATTATGCGTACTACCTCAGCTTGCGCAATGAACAGTTGGAAAAAGCCGCGCGCATGAGCAAGCGTTCATTGGAATTACAGCCCGAGCAAGCCACATACATGGACACATATGGTTGGGTGCTCTTCCGCCAGGGCAAATTCGCAGAGGCCCGCACATGGTTGGAAAAAACCCTAGCAGCCGCGCCTCCGGATGGTGTTGTTGTGGAACATTACGGAGATATTCTCTTTGAATTAGGAGAGGTCGACCTAGCGCTGGAACAGTGGAAAGAAGCAAAAACGCTCGGTGGTGCTTCGGACGCTATCGACCGCAAGATCGAACAAGGCATTCGCGTTGAATGAGGAGAGCAGTAAAAGCAGTAGTACTGCTCGTACTCCTCACCTCAAGCGCATGCAAGAGCGGCAAACTGCTACCCCTTTCCGGCAGGGATATTCCTGCAAGGTCTCCTGAAAAACTCATCGAACGGATCGTTATCAATTCCGAGCGGATGAACGTCCCTTATTATTCGGCAAAGGCTACTATTGACCTTCGTTTACCAACAGGAAATAGAAGCTTCAAAGCACAGATCCGATCTGCAACGGATAGCGCAGCGTGGATAAGTGTAATTCCGGCACTGGGTATTGAGGCCGCTCGCCTACTGATAACCAAGGATAGTGTAAAGCTCTTGAACCGTATCGACGATCAGTATTTCGTTGGAGGCACCGCATCAGCAATGGAGAAATTCAAGGTTCAGCCGGACCTGGAGCTTCTTCAGGACGCACTCCTAGGTTTGCCTATTGGATTCGAACCTAACGAAAAATACCGCAGTGACCGTGAGAACGGCGAGTATGTTCTAACGAGTAAAGAAAAACGTCGCTTCGTGCGTGCTGCAGAGGACATAAGTCCAAGCGATACGCTCGAAAGTGATCGTGATATGGGTGATCGAAGGCTGGAACGGACCTTGCGCAGAGCAGAAGAACAGGATGCCGTTGTATTCCGCTACTGGTTAGAACCCGACAGCATGTTGGTCACGCGCGTACAAATTGCCGACCTGGTCCGTGATCAGGTTGCTGAGATCAACTATTTGGAGCGAGGCGGGAGCGACCAACTTCATATGCCGAATAAGGTCAGCATCACATTGACCGAACCCGGAAGACATGCAACGGCTGTGCTTGAACTGTCGCGGATCATATTGGAAGGACCACTCCAAATGAACTTCTCGATCCCCGAGAAATTCCTTCCGATGCCTTGAGCGGGGAACGGTTATTAGTTCTGCATTGTCAGCCTTCATACGTTCGATCAGCTTCGATGCGTTCCTGTAGAACTTAGTTTCGCGACCGATATGATCGCAGTCCTCGACGGAAATATGGATCAACGTTCAATGATGCGTCAGTATATATCCTTTCGCAATGGTCTAATTCGACTCGGCCTGCTTCTGGTTGTGTTGCTCCCTACCCTCTCCTCTGCCCAATCCCAAGGCGAGCTAGAGAAGAAACGAACCGCTTTGGATAAACAGATCCGTACAACAACGGCACTGATCGACCAAGCAAGAAAAGAACAGCGGGTTACACAGCAACAGTTACAATTGCTGGAAAGCCAGATCGGTGCACGCCAGCAATTGATCAACACCATGAGCGGTGAATTGCGTCGCGTGGAACAGCAGATATTGGATGATGAGCAGATGGTAGCTTCCTTGAACGAGGACCTGGGAACATTGAAGGAGGAATATGGACGAATGCTTCAATTCGCTTACCGCAACCGTAGTTCGTATGACCGCATGAGCTATCTATTCGCGGCAAGCAGCTTTCAACAAGCGTTCAAACGTTCGCGTTATTTGAATCAGATCGGCGAGCAGCGTCAACGACAAGCTGCACTGATCTCAGAAACGAGCGCTGCCATTGAACAGCGCGTTGCAGGACTCACCGCACAGCGGCAAGACAAGAAAAAACTGGTGAATGATCAGCTCGCGGAAAAACAGAAATTGGACAGCGATCGAAATGGACAACAGACCGCTTTGAGCAGTCTGAAAAAAGAAGAAGGGAAACTCAGGGAGACCCAAAAGAAGCAAGAGAATAAACGCAAGGAACTCGATAGGGCCATCCGCAAAGCGATCGAGGAAAGCATGAAGCCAAAGGCGGGGTCGACTGCAGCAAAATCCGGCAAGTTGGACCTCACACTTACACCTGAAGCAAAAGAACTGAACGAGGATTTCGTGAAGAACAAAGGCAAGCTCCCTTGGCCTGTAGAGAAGGGTGTGATCACCAGCCGATTCGGAAAACAGGCACATCCTGTGATCGCGGGTATCCAAATTGACAACAGTGGAATTGATATCACTACGGAGATCGGCGCCCCGGTGCGTGCATTGTTCCGTGGCGAGGTTAGCAGTGTGATCGTGCTGCCAGGCGCGGGAAAGGCGGTGATCGTAAGTCATGGCGCGTACAGGACCGTATACAGCAACTTGCGCGAGGCTAGCGTAGCCAAAGGCCAAAACGTGGATACCAAACAAACCATTGGTACTGTGCTGAACGGTGACAATGGGTCCGTAGCACACATAGAGATCTGGAAGATCACCGCCAATGGCCTGGAGAAGACGGATCCAGCACCGTGGTTGTACCGATAAGCAATGCATTACCTTTACGGCCTAATCCTGTGACCACGATGTCTTTTCTTCCTCTGTCCATTCTTCTTGGTATGATCGGTCCTTGGCAGATCGTTCTGGTAGTTGTGGTGCTTTTGCTTCTGTTCGGTGGTAAGAAGATCCCTGAACTCATGCGTGGTCTTGGTCAAGGCATGAAGGAGTTCAAGGATGCTAGTAAAGACCTCAAGGACGACAGTAAATCCAAGGACGAGACCAAGTCCTGACCCCGTTGTGCCTACCGCTAAGACCTTTTCCGAGCAGAAAGAGGTGTTGTCCACGGGCGGCAGTGTGCTTGCTGCTACTGAAGCAGCACTGGCTTCCGCCGTCTCAAAAAAGGACCTGAACGCTTTTTTGGAACTCTTCACCACATCAGCTATTGCACAAGCAAAAGCGGTCGATTCCAAGCGCGAGGCCGGTAAAGCAGGACCATTGGCCGGGATGGTCATTAGCATCAAGGACAACCTCTGTTATAAGGACCATATGGTGAGTGCATCTTCCAAGATGTTGGAAGGATTCACATCGCTTTATACGGCCACTGCCGTTGAACGCCTTCTGGCTGCTGATGCAGTGATCATCGGCCGCACCAATTGCGATGAGTTCGCTATGGGCAGTAGCAATGAGAACAGCGCCTTCGGTAACGTAAAGAACCCCGTGAACACCAACATGGTACCTGGCGGATCAAGCGGTGGTGCAGCAGCATCCGTAGCTGCGGATATTGTTCATGTGGCCTTGGGAAGTGATACCGGTGGAAGTATTCGTCAGCCTGCGTCGTTCACTGGTACGATCGGCTTCAAGCCCACATACGGCCGTATCAGTCGTTACGGGTTGATCGCGTTTGCCAGCAGTTTCGATCAGATCGGACCTTTTGCACACACGATCGATGATGTGTCCGCGGTTTATCAAGCTATGGCCGGACACGACCCCAAAGACAGTACCACAAGCCGTAAGCCGGTAGAACCTATCACCTTGGCCGATCCCGGAAAACTGCGTATTGGATATTTCCGGGAAGGAGTGGAACGCGATGGCATGGACCCTGAAGTCGTCGCCCACTTAAAAGCCCATATCGAACGGTTGAAAGCCGAAGGGCATACCGTAGAGCCCGTGGAAGTACCCTTGCTCGATCACCAAGTGCCTGCCTATTATATCCTCGCAACGGCCGAAGCAAGTAGCAACTTGGCCAGATTCGATGGAATACACTACGGCCATCGCAGCTCAAAAGCCAGTGGCGTAGAAGAAACCTATCGTTTTAGCCGTTCAGAAGGCTTTGGCCCTGAGGTTCAGCGACGTATTCTACTTGGCACATTCGTTCTGAGTGCCGGTTATTACGATGCGTATTACGCACAAGCCCAACGTGTGCGCCGCATTATTCGCGATCGTACGATCGAGGCCTGTTCAACATATGACATTCTGTTAGGCCCTACTTGCCCAAGTACCGCTTTTGAACATGGCGCAGTGAAAGATCCCATTGCGATGTATTTGCAGGACATTTTCACCGTGCAAGCAAACTTGGCCGGTGTGCCTGCCATCAGCTTACCTACTGGAACGCACACCAACGGGCTGACTTATGGAATCCAGCTAACCGCTGCTCCTTTTGCCGAGGCGAAGCTATTAGCAACCGCCAAGCGATTGTTCTAATGGTGTCCATATCTTGCTGATGTTCAGCGTTGAGAAAGAAACATTAACACATCGCAACTACAACAAACGCATCAGAAAGTCCGTATTAGGTATAACTTCGCCCACATCGCTAAGATGTTGTAGCTTTCAATGCCTATTCGCCACATAGCATTTTTCTTAATTGCGATGCCGTTTGCTCTTCGAGCGCAACCGGTTGACGAGGTTATCTACATGCCGGATACGGTCGTGACCGTGTTGTTGGAAGATGACCCGGTCATTGCGAGCATTGATGCACTGGCCAAACTTCCATGGATCGCTAATTCGACCTTCACGACGGACACAGGTCATCACAACGTCCATGGTTTTGCAGCCGATGTTGTGCCGGAATGGCCTAAAGAAAAAGTGCGGGAACGGGTAGTCGACCTGGACGCTGAAACACCTTTCGATCTGACCTATAATGATGTGGTGGACTCGTACATCAACTTGTACGTGACACGCAAACGTGAGATGAGCAGCCGCATGCTCGGTCTCTCTGAATTGTATTTCCCGATCTTTGAAGAAGCTCTGGATCGGCACAATATGCCGTTGGAACTGAAGTACCTCGCTGTTGTAGAAAGCGCATTGAACCCTTCAGTACACAGCCGAGCTGGTGCTGCCGGGTTATGGCAATTCATGCTTCCAACGGGTCGCTCCTACGGTATGAACGTTACGAGCTATGTTGACGAGCGCCACGATGTTTACAAGAGCACGGAAGCTGCTTGTCTTTACCTGAAGCACTTGTATGGCATGTACGATGATTGGTCCATGGCCTTGGCTGCCTACAACTGCGGTCCAGGCAATGTGAACAAGGCCATTCGTCGAAGCGGGGGATCACGGGATTACTGGTCCATCTATGGTCACCTGCCTAGAGAAACCCGAGGTTATGTGCCTGCATTCATCGCTGTGAATTATTTGTTCGAGCACCACGCTGACCATAACTTGTACCCCGTAGAACCTGCATACCGTGCATTTGATGTTGACACCGTGCAAGTGGATTATGCATTGGACCTGCGCAGCGTAGCGGCAGTTACCGGCGTGGATACGAATGCCTTGCTGGCATTGAACCCAATGTTGAAGCTGGGTGTTGTTCCAGCCTCAGCCAAAGAGACCACTGTGTATTTACCCACCGCTGCGGCGGGAATTTATGTTGCGAACGAGGAAGACTTCCGGAAACGAACCATTGTTGCGCCTCCAATCTCAGAACCAACAGCCATTGTGGTCGCCAATACTGCTCCCGCAGGAATAACCAAAAACCGCTATCATACCGTTAGACGGGGTGAGTCACTTGGTGTGATCGCAAACAAGTACCGCATTTCGGTTTCCCAATTGAAAAGCATGAATGGCATCCGTGGCACCATGATCAAGGCCGGACAAAAACTTGTGGTCGGTAAACACACGGAAACAGCCTCTGTAATTACTGGGTCAAAGGCAACTGAAGTTCCTACCAAGAACATGGCATATACGTACCACACGGTACAGCCGGGCGATACATTGTGGGACATCGCCAACATGTACCCCGGTACTTCCGTGGACGACCTGAAGCGCTTGAACTCCACCGCGGTGAGCCGTGGCTTGAAGCCAGGTCAGAAGATCAAGATAAAGGCTCAAGGCACTTGATCATCGGAGAACTCGCCCAACTTTTTCACGCTTCGTCGTATTGATCCAAGTACTTGATGTTGGTCGCGAATTACTCGCGTTCATGTCACGCAAGGATCACGATCGTTGATAAAAGATCCTCGGCATTGGATGGGGTCCGCTGTACCTTTATAGCAGTAGCCCCCTCGCAATGGACACTAAGATCATTAAAAAGCACGCCCATAAACATTGTCGTTTCAAACTGCGAAATGGTCGCGAAGTGTTTGGCGTTATCTGGGAGGTCAAGACCGCAGAGAACCCACTGCAAGAAGGTGCAGCCGATGGGGATACCAATCAGTTGTTCTTTGCAAGCATTGGAGATTATGAGCGGCTACAGAGCCGTTCCGGTGAACCGATCAATGTAATCCCCATGTTGCCGGAAGACATCATGCTCGTTGAAAGCATTGCGGTCTGATCAGCAAGCGTTCATAGGCTGTTCAAGTATTGTTCAGGCCCGCCTGTTCGATCAGGAAAGCATAGATCAATGCGGTTTCCTTTAATGATTCGAACCTACCCGTAGCACCACCATGGCCTGCTTCCAGATCGGTGTGCAACAATATGGGCGCTTCACCCTTTTGATGTGTTCTTAGCCGTTGAACCCACTTCGCGGGTTCCCAATATTGTACTTGGCTATCATGGAGCCCTGTGATCACCAATACGGCCGGGTACTCGGCATCCTTAACGTTGTCGTAGGGCGAGTAGCTCAACATGCGTTCATAGGCCTCTTTCTCATTCGGGTCTCCCCACTCCTCATACTCACCCGTGGTCAGTGGAATGGTGTCATCCAACATAGTGGTTACCACATCCACAAAAGGAACCTCGGCAACAACCGCTTTCCACAGGTCCGGACGCATGTTCAATACAGCACCGACCAACAATCCGCCAGCACTTCCACCCCATGCGAACAATCGCTCAGGATCAGCGTATTTCCGATCAACCAATGCCACTGCGCAGTCGATGAAATCCGTGAACGTATTGAGCTTGTATTCCAAACGGCCGTTATCATACCACGCTCTGCCCAGCTCTTCACCACCGCGAACATGTGCTATTGCGAACACGAACCCTCGATCCAAAAGACTCAAGCGCGCACTTCCGAAAACAGGGTCTATACTGTGCCCGTAGCTCCCATAACCATACAGCAATAGTGGAGCCGTGCCGTCCAGCGAAGTGCCTATGCGATGAACCAACGACACGGGTACCTTAACACCATCACGTGCAGTTACCCAAATGCGTTCACTCTTGTAATTCGCGGCATCGAAATCCCCGACCACTTCTTGTTGTTTCAACAGCGTATCCTTGGTCGTATTCAGGTCGTGCAGATAAACGCCACTCGGTGTGGTAAGCGAGGTATAGCCGAACCGCAATTGATCCGAATTCCACTCCGCATTAATCCCAGTGTAACACACATACGCTGGATCATTGAACGCGATCTCATGTTCATGACCATCACTGATCCGTCGTACTAGGATATGAGGAAGCCCTTCACTCCGCTCACTGAATACCAAGTGGTCCTTGAATACATCCACATCTTCCAACAGCACGTTCGGATCATGCGGCAGTACCTCCTTCCACTTCGTTTTGTCATGGGTATCGGTTTCGGCGCATTCCATCAACCGGAAATTAGTTGCGTTCCAGTTGGTCATGATGTACCACTTACCAGCCTCTTCCGGAGCCGTTCCGGGTACATGTATAATGGAATGTTCGTGCTCTTCTTCTCGCGGGAGAAAGACCTTGAACGTTCCTTCGGGCTCGTCCACCGGGAGAATTAAATGCTCACTACTGAAACTACTATCAGTGTTAATGATCATGAATTGATCAGAACGGCTGCGGTAGATATCACAGCTGAAAGTCACATCTTTTTCTTCATATACGAGTACATCAGAACCAGGATCAGACCCTAGAATGTGCTTATAGATCCGATAGCTCCGCAAGGTCTCATCCTGTCTGGCATAGAAGACCGTATGTTCATTTGCAAATGCGCAACCGCCCCCGGTATCGGGGATGATATCCGCAAGTTCTTTACCCGTGCTCAGGTCTCGAAAACGAAGTTCATATTGCCGACGACCGACCGTATCGACACTGTAACCAATGATCGTATTGGTCGGATCTATCTCGTAATCGGCAAGATCGAAATAAGCTGAGTCTGCCGCCAATATATTCTCATTCAGGATATCTTCTGGAACTGCATCCGGTTCATCTTTTCGACGCACATGTACGGGATATTCTTTGCCTTCTTCGTACCGGTGATGGTACCAATATCCATTCTCCCGATAAGGCACACTTAGGTCGGTTTCCTTGATACGCCCCTTGATCTCTTCGTAAAGCTTCTCGCGCAACCCAGCAACAGGGGCCAATACGGCCTCGCTATACGCGTTCTCCGCAGCGAGGTGGGCAATGACCTCCTGTGTGTGCTCATCGTGCGGCACAGTGACACGCTGAATTTCGGTAAGACGCATCCAATAGTAGGCGTCGTGCCGTGTGTGCCCATGTACCGTTATCGCTTTGACCTTCTGCGTTGCAATTGGAGGCACGTGCCGAATAGGGAATTCCATGATCTAAAATACGGCTGCAAGTTACGGACCCCTAGCCCAGTACTTGATGTAGTACTGCTGGTGAGCGCATTTCACCTAACCCGGTCACATGCAAACGAAAGTATAGCAGGAGGCGCTCCAGAAGCTCTCGTCTCTGCGAGGCAGGAATTGTAATTGTTGCCATCGAACGGAAATTCACCTGAAGCAGTTGAGCTAGAATAGCACTCAATGAGGGCCCGAGCGTATGTCCCACCGGTTCGGTGCGCGGGGCAGATAGCGCATCAGCACTTTCAACGAAATGCCCTTCCTTAAGGTCGAACCTGTCCTCGCCGTGTCTGGGAGGTTCCGGGTAGAACCCAAGATGCCCTGAGAGTTGCACCAACAGAACCAATGGAAAACAGCGCACATCGGGTGCAGTATCCATTGCTTCCAACGCTTCATCAACAAATGTGAACAGATCCGGATCTTCAGATTCCTCACGTAGCACTTTGTAGAGCAGTTCTTGGGTAAACAGTGCCAGCGTGCCACGCACAGCATCCACATGAAGCTGTGTATAGGGCCTTTCGACGCGGAGCTCACGAACGGTGTGTAATTCACGTTCCGCATTCTCGGTAACGACCAGCTCCACCCGTGATAACGGAAGTAATGCTGCCGGGGCGACTCCACCCTTCCCGCCAGAGCGGACCATGTAACTGCGTAACCCGAATTGTTCAGTGTATGCTTTCAGCACAACGGTCCTGTCACCGTGCTTTATGGTCCGCAATACAACAGCACGCGTGGTATGTAGCATGGCTACTAGCGCGAAACAAGAACCTTGGTGTTACACTTAAAACTTCCGGACAGGTCACTGGCGAAGATCAAATACACACCGGTGCTTGCCCGATTCCCTGCCATGTCATTACCATTCCAAATGGCCTGACCACCAAGCGAGGTCGTGCGGTACACCAAGTTCCCACTAACATCCGTGATCTTTACTTCACTATCCCGCACCAACCCGGTTATTGCGATCGGTCCTGTATAGTTCGGTGCAACGGGATTCGGAAAAACCTTGGCACAATCACTATCGTTACTTCCATCGACCGCATCACTTCGATAGCTCATGATACCGCGGTCCGTTCCAAAGAAGACATCGCCGGTAATCTCGTTCACGGCAATGTCAATAATATTATCGCTGGGTAACGGACTATTGGCGGCCGTGAAATGATGGATCTCCTCCTGTCCATCGGATGAGATCAGAAACGCACCGCTTGTCTGGGTGCCGATCCATTTACGATCCGCACCATCAACCGCGATCGCGCTCACCGATTCCGTTTCCAACAACAGTTGTGTGTTACCATCCTGCTCGATCAGGATCTGTTGCGCATCGAAGCCTTCACTGTCAAATACGGAAGAGGGATTATAGAAAACCGCGACCCCTTTATTCGTACCGATCCAGATCTGACCCTCTTTATCTTCAGCGAAACAGTAAACATCCTGAGATGGAAGTCCCCCCTGCCCTTCGATATTCGTAATCAGCTTATAGCGATCATCCCCTGTGTCCAGTATGCTGTTTCCGGGATCGAATACCAGTAGTGAATTTCCACGTGGACGAATGACCCAGACATATCCATTGGATGCCGCAAGAATATTTCCAACTAGGGCATTGCCGTTCAAGATCGCGCCAGGGTCGAACCCCTGCCATTCACCATTCTTCGTATAAACCTGAACGGGTCTGGAGGTATTTGCATTCGAGATCCAGAGGTTTCCTTCCTTATCATAGCTGAGCCCACCGACATTCACTTTTTCCGGATCATTATTGGTTTCTGCTAGCAATGAACTGTTCTGGTTATTGTAGAATCCAATAGGGACCCTGTCGCGAAATTCGATCAACCCTTCTTCCCATGATCCGGCAAAAGCATGATTAGGGTCCTTTGGATCAACGGCAACTGATACCACATCATTCACCGCTCCCCCATAACTATTGGCACCAAGCATTAATGGCGTATTGTCGCGGTCAAATGACATCCAATTTCCGTCCACGTAATTATATAGTCCATCCTTGAGGAAAGTATTGGTCCAATTACCCGCCAAGGCACCGCTGGAAACATATACGGCATTTCCACTTGCTGTCAAGGAATGCACGGATGTATGTCTTGGGCCATTCGGAAGGATGGAAGTCCCAACACCATAACCTTCGCCGCGCACAAGACCTATTTTTTGGTCTGCGACCCAAATAATACCATTCTCGCCATGAATGGCCTGTGAAGCCCTTACCTCCGTTCCTTCATATCCGTATTGAGGTGTCACTTCATCCAGTACCGTGTTCATCCGTTTTATGTCTGTTCTGTGCGCAATAACCACGAACTGTCCATCAAATGAAACATTCAAGTTATGATTCTCTCGTCCATATAGCGGCTGAAATGGTTGAAAAATGCCCGAATCGTCCAGTACCAGCAGCGTGTCAGAATCCATTGCGGCCCCGTCAAAATTCAAAAGCAGCTTTCCTCCAAAGTTCACAACATCGTTGAATGGGCCATTGGACATAGGAGATCCCATGTCAGTGCGTTTGTGCCAATTATCAAATGCCGCCAAGTTGGCTGCGTTACGCCAAGCACTGAATAAGCCGGATCGCGTAGCGGCATAGATCGAATCTCCGTAGAATGCAACGCCCGTTACTTCAACTTGGGAGCCGCCTGGACCAATGAACCAGGTATCCTGCACCTCTCTACCGACCAGGTCGACCTTAACGATCCCGAACCCACAGCTCAAATACGCCGTAGCGCCCTCGAAGTGGATGCCATAAATGCCCTTGTCGCCCAGGATCGTACTGCGCTTGATGTCATTCATATTATAGCTCGTTCCGCCTTGTATCAGGTCCAAATTCCCATTGGAATAATACACCACCAACATGCCTAATGGTTCATTCCATGCAATTCCTTGGACCCCTACGTCATTCAATGCATTGACTTTGTTCAAGCGTTCGATCTCTCCGGCCGTGGGGTCATATTTGAAAAGTCCCGTTGTAGTAGCACAATACACATTACCACCACCAAGAGCTACACCGATGGTATTGCGATAGGGTAAATGATCTTGCCATTGACCGATCGGAGTGGTCTGTGCAAGCGCGCCGACCGGGTCAAGAAGAACAAATAAGAATACGAACAGGGTTGATTTGAGCGTCATGGATAGTAGAGCGGGCTTTGCTGTGAACGCAATATATCGCCGATCGGTATGGGCCAAGGTAATTTCAAGGATTGGATCATCAACTATTCTTGAACTTGATGAAGTACCTATGCTACTAAAATCGAAATGCCCCGGATAATTCCGGAGCACTTCTTAGTGAGGTCGCGTGCGGATTCGAACCGCAGTAGCAGCTTTTGCAGAGCTGTGCCTAGCCACTCGGCCACGCGACCGTGAATGGGGCCGCGAAGATACAACAATGGATCAGGCTGAATAAGCCCGATGAATAGAAATTCCAAAACGGACGCTGGATCACTCTTCCAGCGTATAAACAGCTTCACCCACATCACCATGGATCGGGGGGCGTTCTTTTATGACACGCACCCGCCAACGTGTTGCTTGTGGCCACTCCGTTTTCATTGCGGTTAATATGCGACAGCAAACATGTTCGATCAGCTTGCTTCGAATGGCCATTTCATCACGCACTATTTCGGCTACCCGGCCGTAATCCACAGTATTCTTCAGTTCATCCGTTCTTTCCGCTGTACTGAAATCTCCTTCAACTTGAATATCCACACGGTAGTTCCCACCGATAACTCCTTCTTCATCCAAACAGCCGTGAAAAGCCTGCAGCTGGATCCCGTTCACTTGAATAACTCCCATCAACCAGCAATTACCAACCCTTTTCTTAAGCGATCCACCACTTCCACGTGGCCCAATAGTGCGCTCACATCGAACATCCCCGGGCCTTGCATTGTGCCAGCGACGAATAGTCGGTAGATCGGCATCACCTGGCCGATCTTCGTTCCCGTTGCATTCAACAGTGCATCGAACAGAGCGTGGAAATCATCAGCTGTTCTTGGAGTCTTTTCGTTGATCATTTCAATGAACCGCTCAACAACAGGCCCCGTTTCAGGTTTCCAGCGTTTGGCCAGATCAGCTCTGGTAGCATCGGAAGCATTATCCAACGGCGAACCGGAATTGAACAAATAGGTTCCCTCCAGCATGTCATCCACGAAAGTGGCCCGCTCTTTCAACAAGACTGCGGCCTTCGTAGCGCGGTCAAGCGCGGTGTCAATGCCTTTATCCTTCAGTTTAGCCTGTAATTGCTCACCCAGCTCTGCATCCGGCAGCATCCGCAGGTATTGCTGATTGAACCAATTGGTCTTGTCCGGGTCGAATTTTGCCCCGCCTTTATGCACGCGTTCCAGATCGAAAAGCTCAGTTAGTTCTGCCAAGCTCATGATCTCTTGGTCCGTTCCCGGGTTCCACCCCAAAAGTGCTAGCATATTGATGAATGCTTCAGGGTAATACCCTTTCTCGCGATATCCGCTGCTCTTTTCACCTGTCTTCGGGTCGACCCAATCCAATGAAAAAACAGGGAACCCTAAACGGTCGCCGTCTCTTTTGCTCAGCTTACCATTTCCATCCGGCTTCAGGATCAAGGGTAAGTGCGCAAATGCTGGCCTTTCCCAGCCAAAGGCTTCGTAGATCAATACATGTACAGGAGCGCTAGGCAGCCACTCTTCACCTCGGATAACGTGCGTTATGCGCATCAAATGGTCATCGACGATGTTAGCCAAATGGTACGTGGGCATTCCGTCGCTTTTGAACAACACCTTATCATCAATATTCGCACTATGCACTACTACCCACCCCCGGATCACATCCTCGAACCGCACCTCAGCATGGCGTGGTACTTTTAGGCGGATAACATGTTCATCACCACGTTCCAAACGCTCTTTGGACTCATCTGCACTTAGCGTTAGGCTGTTCTTCATGTGTTCGCGCGTTACGGCGTTGTAAGCTGGCGCCGCGACGCCCGCAGCCTTCAGGCGCTCGCGCATGGCATCCAGTTCTTCGCTGGTGTCGAACGCGTAATATGCTTTGTCGTTGAGAACAAGTTCTTCTGCATACTGCTTGTAAATGTCCTTACGGTCGCTTTGGCGATATGGTCCATCGGGGCCACCGACCCACGGACTTTCATCCGGGACCATGCCACACCACTCAAGGCTTTCCTTAATGTATTCCTCAGCTCCGGGAACATATCGCGTCTGGTCGGTATCTTCGATCCTGAGTAGAAATGTACCCCCATTCTTCTTAGCGAATAGGTAGTTGTACAATGCGGTGCGCACTCCACCCATATGGAGAGGACCTGTCGGGCTTGGGGCAAAACGAACTCTTACGGACATAGAACTGATCGAAAAATTAAGGCGGCAAAGGTATTCAGGTGCAACCGGAAAGAGACAGGAATCTACTCGCACATTTGACGTCGATCCAGGGTTGGTCTTTTTGATCCAGCTCCATTGTCCATCCAGGGAATAGTGAGTTCCACTTTGGCCGACTACTGATGCACGCTACTTCCGTTCGTAATAGAATACTATCGTGGCCTTTTCCAGTGTATGCTGGTTCACCGCAAATCCGACCATTGGAGCGGAAGCCATTGCCGCCAACCCAAGTGTCTCCGTATCGAGGGCGTGCACAGTGATCAAGTATTGATGCGGTCCATGCCCAAGTGGAGGGCAAGGCCCGCCATAACCAGCTACTCCAAAATCCGTTAGACCCTGCAATGCGCCTGAAGGTAGCAGGCCTTTGCTAGCATCGCCTGCCCCGCTTGCCAAATTCGATATAGCCATAGGAATATCGAAAACAGTCCAATGCCACCAACCACTTCCCGTAGGTGCATCCGGATCATACATGGTTACTGCAAAACTCTTTGTGCCAGTTGGAGCGTTTGACCAGCTAAGTTCCGGACTAACGTTCGCCCCGGTACAACCAAAGCCATTGAAGACCTGTTGCATAGTGGCCTGCCCGCCAACATCCTTGCTTGTAAGAGTGAAGGACTGGCCAAAGCTTTGGGTGGTGGCTGCAAAGGCGGCCAAGATCATCAAATTGAGCAGAAATGCATTCATTTCGAAGTTGAATTGGTGTACAAGATAGTCATCAAGAAATGGGTATTTCGATCAACGAGGACCTTAACATGTAAAAGCCTTTGGCGTGGCCCAATGTGAACAATAATAATCTCCTTGAACGTTACAAATAATGCATTCACCGAATGGAGGTGTGATTTTGGCGTTTTCTCTACAAAACACTGTATGTCAGGGGTCAACAACACCTAACTTTGTAATGTCAAGCAGCATGAAAAAGATAACCGAACCACTTGGCACACTTTTTAAACACGGACAACTCTCTAACACTCATCAACCCTAACCAAAATGAAGTACACATTGTTTACAATAGCCCTTTTGTTCGCTGGCACATCGCTCATGGCGCAAGAAAAGGCAACCGGATCCGTTGCAAAACCCGCAGTTGAACAAGCCAATAAAGGCGATATCCAGGCCATGGCCGGCACGCTTAAAGAAACCTTGGCAATGGTAAGCGGTCACGCAGGAAATGCCAATAAATTGGTTGAAGTAGCAACTCCTGAGAATAAAGAATCAGCAATTGCAAACCGTGACAAACTTGTATCTACCCAGAAAGACCTCGAAGCTGCTCTTACCGCGGTGAGCAACGCGACCCCTGAGAACTGGAAGGAAGTTAAAGCGAATGCAGAAGCCACTAACGCTGCGGCCATTGAGGTAGCAACCGAAATCAAAGGCGAATAAGAACCTGTCGTGGACTAAGAGCGAGGCGGCTCACGACGGCAAAAGAGGGTCGTTGTCTTTCGAGGCAACGGCCCTTCTTTATTTTCAATGCACTTGGTTTCAAGCGAGCTTTTTCAACCACACATCCTCCATCTCGCGCATGGCCGAGCGCTGCGCTTTCGTCTTGTCCTCATGGCCCAATAAATGCAATAAACCGTGGACCATTACGCGCCTCAACTCGTGTTGGATAGACACGCCGAAAGAATCCGCATTTTCCTTGATCCGTTCGTAGCTCATCAGGATATCTCCGGAGATCCCGGTTCCTGTTTGCCCATCGAATGTGATCACATCCGTATACTCATCATGCCCCAAGTAGCGCTTGTTGTACTCCAACAGGGCTTTGTCGGTCATAAGTACGAACGTAAGCTCGCCAATGCTGTGCCCATGATAGCGCGCCACAGAACAGAGCCACTTTCGCAATTCATCACGATCGCGATAAGCGCTGTTCACCTCAACAGCCTTGAACGTGATGGTCGGCATCGTACTATTCCTCAACGGGCTTCAGGCTGAATGCCATCGCAACCGTTGCACCATTGTCCGAGAACTCAACCGAATCGGCCAGGGCGCGCATAAGAAAAACGCCGCGTCCGTGTGGCTTTTCCAGATTCTTGGGGTCCGTTGGATCGGGCAGGTTCTCGGTATCAAAACCCGGACCTTGATCCTGCACTACGAAGATGACCTTATCACCTTTTACCTCGTAGCCCAAAGACACTTCTTTCGAAGGATCCAGCTTATTACCGTGATGAATGGCATTGTTCACCGCCTCGGTAAGGGCGATCAAAATGTTACCATAATGGCTTTCATGAACGTTGTGCTTTGTACAAGCCTCATCGATCAATTTCTCAGCCAGTGCGATGTTCTCCGCTTTGGCGGGGAAATTAATTCGCTGGGTGTATTCCAACTCTTCTGTTAAAGCTCCCATGGTCGTTTCAGGGTCGGTCAAATGTACCGAAATAGGTATTGACACGATCGCGATAATACGGTTTCAATCCCGGTGGCACTGTTCGTAACAGTTCTGCTTCACGCGCTTTGCGGCGCTGGTAGTCGAAATAACGCGCAGGATCAGCTAGTGGCAATTCCTTGCCCTCGTTGCTTGTTCGCTTCTGATCAAGCTCCCTTTCACGCTCGGCTTTCTCATGCTCCAATAAGCGGGTCATGATATCCTGTTGTCGGCGCACTGTTTCCTGTGTGATGTTCTTGTTGACAATGTCTTTTTCCTGTTGCTCCATCTCCTCCGCAAGTTTACCGAGCGGGTTTCCTGCGCCACTTCCGTCTTTGTTCAGTTCCTGTGAGAGACGCTGCATTTCTTTCCTGATAGCGGCTTGTTGTGCAGCCATCTGGGCCAATTGTTGGCTCATTCCCGGCATTCCCATGCCACCTGGGTTCTGTTCACCCGGTTTTTCACCGGGTTTCTTGCCCTTTTCCATTCCCTTGCGCATTTCCTCCAACTGCTTCTGAAGTGCCTCTTGTTGGGCTTTCATCTTGGCCATACTGGGCTTCTTACCCTGACCACTACCGCTACCACCTGGTTTATTGCAACTACCACTACCCGGCTTGCCTTGCGCCATCTGCTGCATCATCTGTTGCAATGCCTCATCCAATAGCAGGGCGAGATTATTCAAACTCGTCATCGCATGCTGTTCCTTATCCAGGGCCATTGGCTTGAAGCGCTCATTTGCCCGTGCTTCGCCAAGGAATCCGGTTGCTTCATCCATATTCGCATTCACCGAGTTCATTTCGCGATTCACGATGCTTTCCAATTGTGGTACGCGTTTGCTCAATGCAAATAAAGAGTCTTCGATGACCTTGGCATCATCACGAAGCTTTCGCTGGGTGCGACCATGCTCTATGAACCTTGGGTCTTTGGTCGAAGTAGTTCCCAGGTCTTCCATAAGGCCCTCCTGGTCGAAGCTGAGCTGGACGATGTTCTCCAACAACTGCCTGAGCGCATCCATGTCCTCTTCCTGCTGCTCTTGTGCACTGCTTTCCATGGCAGCCTGCATTTCTTGCGCAAGCTGGTCCATTTTATCAGCTGCTTGTTTCTGCGAATCTCCTGCTTTCTTATTCTGCTTTTTATCCAATTGTTCTCCGCTCTCCTTCTGATCTTCTTCAATTGCCTTCTCCTGCTCGTCCGTTTTTGGAATGTCCATCGGTTGCTCCAACTCCTCGTTCTTTTTTTCAAGCTCATCCATTTGCTTCCGAAGGTCCTCGAACTCTTTATTCAGTTCTTCCTGTTCTTTCTTCAGCTCTTCATTGTCCTTGCTTCCTTCTTTTGTCTCTTCACTCAACTCTTCCTGCTTATCGGCCAGTTCTTCCAACTGCTTGGCAATATCCTCAGCCTTCTGCTCCACCTCCATGCGTTTGAACATTTCCAAAGCGCGGTCAAGCTCTTTCTCAACATCCTCCTGCCCCAACTTCATCTCTTGCATCTGCTCTTGGATCTTCTCCTTGTCCAACTTCTCCATGAGCTCCTGCACTTGGCGATACAGGTCTTTCATTTCCTCGCTCAATACGTTCTCGAACAACTCCTGGACCTGTTGTTGCTTCTCCAATAACCGTTCGTCATGCGGTCGGAACTCCTGTTGTTGTTGCTGACTCTGACGCAATTCCTGACTGGTCCTTTCAATCTTGTTCTGCAGGTCCTGTTGCCGCTGCATCACATTTTCCAACTTCTGCTTATCCTGCCAGTTCAGCTCTTTCTTATCGAGCATTTCGCGTCTTAACTTGTCTAATTCTTTCTGCAGGTCCTGGGCCTCTTTGATGTTTTCTTTCAGCCCACTTTTAATGGCTTCGCTCTGTTGGTCCTGTTGCTGGGCCAACTCCTTCAACGTTGGTGCCTCAAAGGTCTGCGGTGTACTGCGTGCGCTCTTACTACCATGCACACCATCATTGTCCCATATTTCGAACCAATGCTCCACACGATCACCGGGCAACAGTTGCAAGCCGTACAGGTCCCAACTATGGAAGAACTCCTGTCGTGTGTTGCGCCGGTCAATAGGCAACTCCATAGCGCCAGAACGTTGATCAGCCGTAAGACTATCTCCGCCTGCGGTGAATCGGTAGTGAAAGACCAAACGGTTGAAGCCATGATCATCCCCTATTTCACCCCGATAGAACATACGTTTTAATGCACTGCTATCAGTGCGCGTATCCACTTGTATGCTCGGATAAAGATCAGGCACGGTCTCGACGCGGTATTGCATTGGGGCTGCGGCAACACGCTGTTCGTTGCGCGGTGACATATGGTATGTATGACTTTGTATGAACCGACGTTCGGCCCTGAACAGTGCATTTCCATTATCGCTTGCAGCCGGAGATAGCGTGAATGTGGTGTCGTCAAAAGCCATTGCCAATTCATTCGAACTTCGGGCATTGATGTTCCACGATACACGGGTGCCCTCAGGAACAACAAGATCCCCTGAATTGCTTAATGTCTCTTTGGGTCTGTCCAGATATCCGGGATACTCCAGAGTAATTCCAAAATCGAGCAATAACGGGTCAGGAACCGTATTCAGGGTGTACGTCTTCGAGGTGAAGCCCTCTGCCGCAAACCGGAACGTGATCGCCTCATGTACATTGCGGAACCTGTGTGTGAATCGGGTATCGTCCTTTTTTACCAGCGGAATGCGCTGACCATTAGCTTCAAGCTCAACTTGCTGCGGTATTGCGTTACCCTCAATTGCTAGGACCAATTCAAAATCCTGCTCTTCGGGGACCTCAAGACTATCGTTCTCCAGAATGAACTTGAACGGCGCTTCAGGTATGAACTCGTTACTGTGCTCTATGATCCGCTTTGCAGGACCAGTTATCAAACTCGGTGCAGCGAACAACACAACAAGCAGGATCGCAAGTGGAGGAAGCGCATAGCGCAAGTAACGCGTATTGCGACGAAGGTCAATTGCATTAACAAAAGGCACCGGACCAAGCTCCTTGCTCCGTTGGTCGATCGCGGCTTCGATCAATTCGCGCTTAGCGGGCTGTGTGCTCGCCATTTCGCGAAGTTGTAAGGTATTCAATAGCTTGTCCTTTACCTCTGAAAAATGGATGCCGATTATTGATGCTGCCTCAGCATGGGAGATCACTTCACCTAATCGGAACAGCTTTACCAACGGCAATGCCACGAACCGAGCAAGAACGACCACTGCGGCAGCAATACTTCCCCAGAACAAGCCGGTTCGCATAGTAGTACCGAAGTGCCCAATGTGCTCCAAAAAAGCCGCGACCAAGAAAAAAAACACCAACAAGCCAACAGAATAGATCACTCCGCGGATCAGCCGGTCCTTGTAATACTTTCGGATGAAAGCATCAAGCTTGATAATAAGATGCTCGTGATCGTTACGCATGTTCCATAAGTACCATCAACGTGCATGCCGCAATGGTTGTTGCGGTGTAAAGTTATGGTTTACGGACCCGCATCCGCTTGGGTTCCGGCCCAGTACTCTGTTGTACTTCGTTAATTGCATGCGTCGTGTTGATCACAATAACAATGACTATCGATACGAATAGCACTTGACGTCTTTCTACCGGACATATACACTTGGACTGATATCTCGTTCAGCTCGAACTTCTGTATAAATTCGGCCGCCGGGCATCCTTAGCCACTTTACAACGTCTTGGAACCAATGCAACGAGAACATATTCGAAAAGCCCCCCTCTTTTCTGCGTGTTCCGTGCTTGGATTGATCTTGGTTTCAATTTGTTCTCCAAACCTCAGCGTAAATGCATCACCGGCTTGGGGTGGTGCTGGCCTTTTTGAGGAACATGCTACGCCCATTTGCAGTACTTGTTCCCTAGGTACATACCCCTTGGCCCTTGTTGGAAAGCGTCGACTTGGTAGTTTCAGACGGTCGAACAACCAATACGGTACACATTATTTTCAGAGCCCTTCGGCCATTCCACTTGAAAAAAGACAAGGCTGGTATAAGAACACCATGGTCTCGTTGAATTCAGCGAGTTATGGCATCACCAATGCACTTAGCGTAAGCGGAGGGGTCGATCTGGTCTCGGTGATCAGTTCCAAGGAAAATGGCCCAGTTTTTACAGCAAGAGCACAACTGAGTGGTAGCCCGTCCGAGATCTTCCATATTGGCGTTACCGCATTTTATCTGCGCACACGAGTGCCGACAGCTCAAACAGAGGTCGGTGAACCCAAAAAGGCACCTGGATTCGTAGCTGGAATGGGTCTTATTACTATCGGAAACGTTGATAATCAGATCACGCTTTCGGGGGGTGCAATCCACGATGGAACCGACTTTGGCCGTGGTCCCGTCTTTTCAGTTGCCGGTGCTGTTCGGGTCTTTACAAATGTTTCCATGATCACGGAGCATTATGTCATTACCGATCCCGATAAATCCTTCTACGTGCATAGCCTTGGGGTGCGCATCATTGGCGAACACCTGGCCATCGATCTTGGATTAGCGTATGACGCTGAATTCACTACGCGAGTGACACCCATCGGCCTGCCCTTCGTAGCGGCCACACTTAACCTATGATCTGTTCAATAATTCCTGGTTCGTACAAACTTCCGAAATGCGGCTAGTGAGAACTACACAAAAGGTCGAACTCACGTCACGGATGTTCCGCAAAAAAAATAGCCTGTCATGAAAACAGGAATAGTATTAACTTTGCAGCCCAAATTATGGCCAAAAAAGACCCCTTTTCCCTTCCTGAGCTCGAGGCATTGCCACTAAGCGATGAGGAAGAATCACGGCAATTCGTAATGCGAGTTGATGGTCATCGGGTCCGTATGGAATATGATCGTAATGGCGATAGGATTTTCCTAACGCATGTTGATGTTCCGCATGTAATCGCTGGTCATGGAATTGATGAGGTCATTACAATAAAAGTACTTAACTGGACCGAGCAGAACAACTTGAGCTTGGTGCCATCGTGTACATTCGTGAAAGAATTTCTACGCAAGAACCCTGAATGGCAGCGTTTGATGTTGAAGGGGGTTCAGCTGTAATTGCGCTCGGAATTTACCAGTCTTGATCCAATTCATGTTAGGCTTGTAGCTGTTTGGCTTTATGGCCTAACATTTCATTGTCGTGGTATCTTCATTCTGGACAGTTTCGGTCCGATTTTATGGTGTGCGGGAGGGACGACCAGCATTGTTCAACACGACACTCTTTTCCGTTCATTTGATCAACAACAGAAAGCAATAGGCCATACCTTTGCGGCGTCCATGGAACGCGTCTACACACAAAAACACAATCCACTGAGGACCAGGCCTTCATGTGGATCGTTCCACGTGGAACACTTGCATACCATGCGCAATGCAATAAACCCTGCATGATCAAGAACGAACAATATGACCTAATAGTAGTTGGCGGCGGTCATGCCGGATGCGAAGCGGCCGCAGCAGCAGCTAACCTCGGGTCACGTGTACTCCTGATCACAATGAACATGGGAGTGATCGGACAGATGAGCTGCAATCCTGCAATGGGTGGCGTCGCCAAGGGTCAGATCGTACGCGAGATAGATGCGATCGGAGGCTATAGCGGAATTGTAAGTGACCGCAGCACCGTTCAATTCCGTATGCTCAATAGAAGCAAAGGGCCTGCGATGTGGAGCCCGCGCAGCCAAAACGACCGTAACCTGTTTGCTGCAGAGTGGCGTTCAATGTTAGAAGGTACACCTCATGTTCACTTCTGGCAGGATAGTGTTAACCACATCGTGATTGAGGAAGGCCAAGTTACTGGAGTTATTACCGGCCTTGGGAAGATCATCTCGTGTCGCGCAGTAGTTCTAACAAGTGGAACCTTTATGAATGGCGTTATGCACATTGGTGAGCGCAAACTTGGAGGTGGCAGAGCTGGCGAAAACGCGAGTCACGGCATAACCGAACAGCTCATAAGTCTGGGCTTCGAAGCAGGTCGAATGAAGACCGGGACTCCTCCTCGCGTTGATGGCCGCAGTATTGCCTATTCAGAACTTGAAGAACAATTGGGAGACAAAGATCCCTCGCACTTCAGTTTCATTCCTGGCAATTCTCCTTTTTCAAAGGGCCAGAATAGAAAAGATCAACTCTCTTGTTGGATTACATATACAAGTCCAGAAGTTCATGACATTCTTCGAACGGGGTTCGATAGGAGCCCAATGTTCAATGGCCGGATCCAAGGAATCGGCCCGAGGTATTGTCCGAGTATCGAAGATAAGATTGACCGCTTTGAAGATAAAGACCGCCACCAGATATTCGTAGAACCTGAAGGTTGGAATACAGTTGAGACCTATATAAATGGGTTCAGCACAAGTTTACCTGAAGAAACACAGCTGGCAGCCTTAAGGGCAATACCTGGGTTTTCCAAGGCCTTGATGTTTCGGCCCGGATATGCTGTGGAATATGACTACTTCCCCCCTACCCAACTCAAACACACTCTTGAAACCAAGCTTGTATCCGGGTTGTATTTCGCAGGTCAAATAAACGGTACGACCGGTTACGAGGAAGCCGCTTGTCAAGGCTTAATGGCTGGCATTAATGCTCATTTAAAACTTGTGGAAAAGGATCCATTTATACTAGATAGAGACGAGGCATACATCGGCGTACTTATTGACGATCTGATAACCAAAGGAACCGAAGAACCCTATCGGATGTTCACCAGCAGAGCTGAATACCGAATTCTTCTACGCCAGGACAACGCGGATATTCGATTAACGGAACGCTCGCATACTATGGGGCTTGCAAGCAACAAAAGACTAGAACGCGTTCTATCCAAGACACGACACAGCCAATCTCTACTAACAGCCCTTAGGGACGAAAGCGTTGACCCCAGCGCGGTAAATCCAGTGATCGTTCCACGTGGAACATCACCCGTAAAGCAAAAGGTCAAGCTCTTTGATATCCTTCTGCGACCCCAGGTCACCTATGCGGATCTGGAGCCTCTTTCGCAGCGCATTGCTCAGATTGCTGCGGAGGCAGATGATCTGCGCGCAGAAGTGATCGAGCAGGTCGAGATCAATTCGAAATATGAAGGCTACCTGTCAAAAGAACGCGAAATGGCGGAGAAATTGACTCGGCTGGATGAAGTCAGCTTAGAGCTTGGTATTGACTATGGCCGCCTAACCTCGCTGAGCATAGAGGCTCGACAAAAACTAGAAAAGATCCGCCCAGCCACCCTTGGCCAGGCCTCCCGAATTAGTGGAGTTTCTCCAGCTGACCTAAGCGTCCTAATGGTCTATCTCGGGCGATGAACATAAAGATCGTTCCACGTGGAACACTGCACTTTGGAACACCTAAATAACTGCCCCCTGTGCGCATCGAAACATGCAAAGCACGCACTGAATGTCGTTGACTTCTCAGTATCCAAAGAAATCTTTGAACTGGTTGATTGCGCTGATTGTGGATTCCGATTTACAAACCCTCGTCCCAATGTGGGTGGCCTGAGCAGGTACTACCAAAGTGAAAATTACATATCACACAGTAATGCCAACTCTAGCCTACAAGACCGGCTCTACCAACTTGCACGTAAATTCACATTGCGCGGAAAATACCAATTATTAAAGGCATATCAGCCCATCGGCAAGGTTCTCGATATTGGCTGTGGAACGGGTCAATTCTTGGCACATCTAATGAGCCGCGGGTATTCCGTTCAGGGAATCGAACCAAGCCTTAATACACGCGAAGGGACTATTGCGAATTACGGTATTCGCGTTGTACCATCAATAAATGACATTCCACATCAAGAACAATTCAACATAGTAACGATGTGGCATGTTCTTGAGCATATCCCAGACTTGCGCAGTCATTTTAAAAAGCTATTCGCGTTAATGGCCGACAAGGGTATCTTGATTATTGCTGTACCCGACCGCTCAAGTTGGGACGCCCAACATTATGGTCCTAATTGGGCTGCTTGGGATGTTCCTCGCCACTTATCGCATTTCAGGCAAAAGGACATTCATACTTTGTTGCATGAGCATGGTTTCACTTTGCTCCAAACCAAACGCATGTGGATAGATGCTTTCTACATCGCAATGCTCAGCGAGCAGTATAAAGGCCATGGTAAACTGGGCTCAATAATAATGGGAATAGCTTATGGGACGTGGTCAAACATTCTATCCCTCCTTGGCGGACGGCCTACATCAAGCACTTTATACATCGCTAAGAAAATCGAAGCCTGAGAAGGTGGATTATTGCGCATCTAAAGCGCTTTTGCCTCGCGATAGCAGTACCCCCAGTCGAGCTATCTGTTCGCGCAGCAGCAATCATTTATGGCAACCGTTGTTCAGCCTTTATAACTCGCTGATCTTCAACAGGTCATTCGCAAATTCATGATCCTACGCAAATGTTTCATCTAAATGGTCCCTGCGGAGCGTGCGCACCACAGCAATATTGAAGTCGATCCGACAACAGCCTTCTTACCTTTGCACTTCTCTTCTCAAGATAAAGTTACGAACTACAGCAACATGTCAACCACTACAGCAATAAGCACCAACAAAATATCTGACGTATTGAAACGCCTTGGTGTTCAGGATCTGAATAGCGGTGTAGGTACGGGCAACACTTGGTTGAAGGGAGAAGGCCTTGAATTGAAAAGCTTCAGTCCGGTTGATGGCGCATTGATCGGTACGGTGCGTGGGGCTAATAAGACCGAATATGAAAAGCTGGTCGCCAAAGCCCAAGAGGGATTCTTAGAGTGGCGGACATGGCCAGCACCTAAGCGAGGTGAGGTTGTAAGACAGCTCGGCGAAGAATTGAGAAAGCACAAGAATGATCTCGGCAAATTGGTGAGTTATGAGATGGGTAAGAGCTACCAAGAAGGTCTTGGTGAGGTTCAGGAAATGATCGACATCTGTGATTTTGCTGTCGGTCTTTCTCGACAATTACACGGCCTTACCATGCACAGTGAGCGTCCTGAGCATCGTATGTATGAGCAATGGCACCCAATGGGACTCGTGGGTATCATTACAGCATTTAATTTCCCCGTTGCTGTTTGGTGCTGGAACACGGCACTGGCCTGGGTTTGCGGGAATGTATGCCTATGGAAGCCGAGCGAAAAAACCCCATTGACCAGTATAGCTTGCCAGAACATAACCACTGAAGTTTTCAAACGGAACAATGTACCGGAAGGTGTTAGTGCCATCGTAAATGGAGACCGCGAGGTAGGAGAGTGGCTGAGCAACGACCCACGTATACCATTGGTAAGCGCTACCGGCAGCACGCGTATGGGCAAAGCCGTAAGCGCGGCAGTTGGTCAACGATTGGGCCGTTCTCTGTTGGAGCTGGGAGGAAATAACGCAATCATTATCAGTGATAAAGCAGACCTTGACATGGCTCTTATCGGCGCAGTATTCGGGGCAGTTGGAACATGCGGTCAGCGTTGCACAAGCACGCGTCGTCTGATCATTCATTACAAGGTCTATGATGCGTTCCGCGATAAGCTGGTCAAGGCATATGGTCAACTTCGCATCGGCGATCCATTAAACGAAAAGAACCATGTTGGTCCATTGATCGACAAGGACGCAGTGAAGATGTATGAGAACGCACTAGAGGCGGCAAAAAAACAAGGGGCAAAAGTCGCTGTGGACGGTGGAATTCTTTCCGGACAGGAGTATGCAAGCGGCTGCTACGTAAAACCCGCAGTCGTTGAAGCTGAACCCAACATGGATATCGTTCAGGAAGAAACCTTCGCGCCTATTCTTTACCTACTTAGATACAAAGGTGATATCCACGATGCCATCGCCATTCAGAATGGCGTTAAACAAGGCTTGAGCAGTGCTATAATGACACGTGATCTGCTGGAAGCAGAGCGATTCCTCTCAGCTGCGGGAAGCGATTGCGGCATAGCCAACGTAAATATTGGCACAAGCGGCGCTGAGATCGGCGGTGCCTTTGGTGGCGAGAAAGAAACCGGAGGTGGTCGTGAAAGTGGCAGTGATGCATGGAAGACCTATATGCGACGTCAGACGAATACGATCAATTATGGCACAACCCTTCCCCTTGCGCAAGGGATCAAATTCGACCTATAGGTAGCACAGATAAGACCGATCAGGATCACGAGAGAGCACGAAAAGGGTAAGTACACCAACGTGTCTCTTGCTTAGTTTCGTTACCTTAATGAAAATTCGTTGCATTGCTCCTTACTTGTTCGCCTTGGTCATGCTGGTTGCGGCGTGCTCCACGGAAAACAGGGAAACCGAAGCCCTTGCACCTCGTCCTGGACCTTGGCGCATGGAACTTGCGATCACGGACTCCATTGCGAACACCACACATACGCTACCATTCCTGTTCGACCTTGATCGCCACGGTGACTCGTGGAATGTGGTCATTCATAATGCAGATGAGTCGATCCTCGTAAATGAGGTGGAATTTGAACAGGACAGCTTCGTATGGAAACTACCATATTTCGATACTGAATTCGTTGGCACAATAGTTAATGACAGCACCCTTGTCGGGAATTGGCATAACTATTACAAAGGTTCGGATTATACCATCGCGTTTACAGCGAAAGCCGGTGCCCTGCCTCGGTTTGAGCGTTCAGGTACAACTACGACACTTGGAAATCAATGGGAAACCCATTTCGGCCCGGAACAAGAAGAAGATGCTATTGGACTATTTCACCAGAACGGCGATCGAGTCACCGGCACGTTTGCAACAGAGACCGGTGATTATCGGTTCTTGGATGGAATTCTACGCGGTGATTCACTCTATATATCAACGTTCGATGGATCTCATGCTTTCTTATTCAAAGCACTTTTGAAGAACGATACGTTACGTGGTCGTTTCTGGAGCGGGGTCCACTTTCAAGAACCCTGGATCGCCGTTCGGAATCCTACTTTCAAACTCCGGAATGCGGACTCACTTACCTACTTGAAAGAGGGTTATGAGATGGTTGACCTGTCCTTTCCAGATATTGATGGTGGGGTGGTGGCCTCAAAGGCTCCGGAGAACACAGGTAAGGTGCTCTTAGTGCAGATCATGGGAAGCTGGTGCCCGAATTGTGTCGATGAAAGCCGATTACTACAAGAGTTATATTCCAAGCACCATGCTAATGGATTGAACATAATCTCCCTAGCATTTGAGCGTGATCCGAATTCAGCCAAGGCAATAACCGGCCTTAAACGTTACAGGGATGGGCTGGAGCTTGATTTCCCGATCGCACTTGTAGGGAGCGCTAATAAAGATAGCACCTCCGTGGCATTGCCTTTCCTGAATGCGGTTATGAGCTATCCGACCTGCATTTTCATTGGGCGCGATGGCATGGTAAGGCGGATCCATACCGGATTCTATGGCCCAGGAACAGGAGCAGAACGCTATGCGGCATACAGACACGACATAGAACTGTTCGTTACCGACCTTCTGAAGGAACCAGCCATACCAATGGCAAGCAGGCGCTAGCTTAGGGTTTCAGGGGTTTGTCCACTGTTGGCCTTTCAGTGGCATTTGCAAGTAACCAGGCTGTATGGAATACCAACAAAGTGCGCTGATGGTATAGATCGAAAAGAATCTTTTCAACGTCGTCCGTAGGCTGGTGATAGTCCTCGTGAACACCGCTGAAATAAAAGATACTGGGAACTCCTTTCTTAGCAAAGTTGTAATGGTCGCTCCGATAATAGAACCGGTTAGGGTCATCCTCTGAATTGAAGGTATAATCCAAGTCCAGCTTCGTGTAGGTGCTATTTGCGTTCTCATCCAGGACATGAAGGTCCGTACTGAGGCGATCACTTCCAATCACGTAGATATAGGGGTCACTGGTCATGTGTGAACTATCCCTTCTGCCGATCATATCAATATTGAGATTCGCAATGGTACTCGCCAACGGAAATACCGGATGATCACTGTAATAACTTGAACCGAGCAACCCTTTTTCCTCACCACTAACGGGCATCACCAGAACGCTGCGTCGTGGACCATGGCCTTCAGCCTTCGCCATTGCGAAAGCTTCTGCGATCTCAAGGATGGCCACAGTACCTGTACCATCATCATCCGCACCATTGTACACCACGCCATTCTCTACGCCGATGTGGTCATAATGAGCAGTGATGACCAATAGTTCATCCTTTTTATCCGTGCCTTCTATGTACGCTAATACGTTCTCAGCAAGAACACGTTGTCCGCTTTCGCCTTTAGCGATGGTCATGTCCACTTTCACCCTTTTACCGGGTGATCTTCTGGACAATTTGTTCAGTTTCCACTTTCCCAACATGCCTTCCATTGCGTCCGCGTCGATCAGGATCAACTGAGCCCGTGTCTCTTTTTCCTTTTCCGGAACATCTGTTGCCAAGCGCATGCGTGAACTTGTCGCATAATGCCCCAACTCCGCTTTCAACTGTTCTATTCTCTTTGTGGGTATCAATAGCACCTCAGCGCCTGCCTTGGTTGCTGCATCAGTGCTCATGCGTAAGGCTATCATCATGGCCATGTCCTGAGCTCCGGGGTCATCGATCATTACGACCTTACCTCTAAGGCCCTTGGTTTCAGCCATCGTAGTCCCATTTCCCATGTACACCACCTCACTTACGGTACGAGCATCAGCTAGTGATTCACTAAAATACAATAGCTCCTTCATGAACGACAGCTCTTGACCGTTGCCCGTAACTCTAATCGTACCGATCCGGCTTTCGATCAATTCATACTGCTGATAATAACCATCTACGATCGACCCGGGGTCATGTGCCGGCACCGGTGGGATACCCATCCCAATGATCTCTTTCTTCAAATACGCAGCAGCCATTTTCTGACCATCCTTACCGGTATCCCGGCCCATGAATGCATCACTGCTCAGGGTTACCAAGTGGTCCTGTAATTCCTCCACTGTGATCGTGTTGGCATAACGTAATGCAACACTGTCTAATTGGGCTTGAACACTGCTGCTCAGCATTAAGCCTAGTAATACGCTTAGTATTCCGTTTCTCATCCTTTATGCCTCAAGTTCGATCTTGGATACACGACGCTGATGTCTTCCTCCTTCGAACTTCGTTGACAGGAAAGTGTCCACAATGGCTTTAGCCTGATCCTCGGATATGAATCGCGCTGGTAAGGAAAGCACGTTTGCGTTATTATGCTGACGACCTAATTCTGCGATCTCCTCCGTCCAAGCTAAGGCTGCGCGTACTCCTTTATGCCGATTAGCACTGATATTCACACCGTTACCACTACCGCAAATAATGACCCCTAGACTATCCGGTTCCGCTGCAACACTATCAGCTACGGCATGGGCAAAGTCAGGATAATCCACACTATCCCTGATGTGCGTGCCTTTATCATGAACCTCGCATCCATTATCACGCAGATGGTCCTTAAGAATATGTTTCAATTCAAAACCAGCGTGGTCGCTTCCTATAAAGATGTGCTTCACCATTACGCAAAGATACCTCTTCCATTATGCTATTCCATCCATCTTCAATGTCCTACTACTGAACGTTATATCAACGACCCTTCCAGCCATTGATCCAACGCTTATCAACGATCGAATGGTTGGATCACAAGATTTAATGTTCATTAGTTCTAATAACATTCAATTAACCCGTTTACGCAATTTCCACTTAAGAAAATTATGCAATAGAGCAATCTGTCTTATTGATCCAGTATACACAGGGATCGAACGATCAAACTACTTGAAGTCCATCCAAATATTTCAACAAAAAGGAATACCACGGAGCATTCTTCGATCGTTGATAATATTCAGCACATTCTTAGATACATCTCGTATTGCCTTTCCTCAAATTACACCAGGATCGTTCATAACGCGTGCGTTACTTTTGATATCCCATTTATCCAAACCTCAAGACATTTCTTCATCAACACAATGAACCGACCATACTATACCATTAAACTTTTTAAAAGAATTTAATTTCCTGATGAAGAGGGTGTTCAATACTATCGTTCTTGTCATTTTTGTGATGCAACTTGCAGCGCAACAAGATCAGGATGGTCCGACAAAATACTTCTTCCCCAATGGCAAAGTGAGTAGCGAAGGTGTTCTATTGAACGGAAAACCAGAAGGTTATTGGAGAACCTATTACGATACTGGTGTATTGCGCAGCGAAGGGAACAGAGCGGAATTTCTTTTGGATAGCCTTTGGAAATTCTATGCGCCGAATGGGCGATTACAGAATGAGATCAATTACGCTGCAAATAGAAAAGAAGGTGCATCGCGTGCATATGATACTACTGGAGTATTGATGAGTGAGGAGTTCTATGTGAATGATTTGCGTGATGGGATGGCACGTTATTTCCATTCGAACGGTACGATCCAGAAAGAAGTGCCTTTCAAAGAAGGAAAGGAGGAAGGTAGAGGTTATGAATATGCGGAAGATGGACGTGTTGTTTCATTGCTTACTTATGGCGCAGGAATGTTGCGTAAGCGAGAGGATATTAATCGTATTGATAAGCAAGGGTTAAAGCAAGGTCCTTGGAAAGAATTTCATCCGAATGGGAAAGTGAGGTCCGAAGGAAATTTCGTGGATGGGAGGGAGCAGGGAGTTTTCAAGTTGTTCGATGAGAAGGGCAGTTTGAAGGACATGATCAAGTACGATGCTGGTGTGATCGATGCGAAAGGTCAAGAAAGCTTGACCGTGGATATCAAACGGACCTTTCATCCCAATGGAAAAGTGAGCAGCTTGGGGAGTTATTCGAAAAGCGGAAAACGTGAGGGACTATTTAAGGAATTTGCTGAAAATGGAGAAGCTGTTGGGGCTAAGATCTACGTGGGTGACAAGGTGATCAGTGAAGGTGCCATTAATAATATTGGAGCCTTGGAAGGACCGTGGACCGAGTACTTCGCATCGGGAGAAAAGCGAGCAGAGGGGTCTTATTCCAACGGAAAAAAAGAAGGCGATTGGACCTTTTACCACAAGAGCGGTAAAGTAGAGCAGAAGGGCGTTTACATGAATGGATTACCTCAAGGAACATGGCAATGGTTCTACGAAGATGGTAGAACGCATCGTCAGGAATTGTATAGAAAAGGGAAGGAAGATGGCAGTTCCGTTGAGTATGATGAGGCAGGAAAGGTGATCACTCAGGGTGAATACATTGATGGTCTTAAGGAGGGTATGTGGTTCTATGAAGTTGGTGATCACAGAGAAGAAGGTGCGTATAAGGTTGGCCTGAAGGATGGTGAATGGCGCCATACGTATGTGGAGGACGGGAAGAAGAACTTCGTAGGATCCTTCGTGAACGGTGAGCCCAACGGAAAACACAAATGGTATTGGCCCAATGGTCAGATCAAATACGAAGGACGTTATTCAATGGGTCTTGAACAAGGTGATTTCGAGTTCCACAATGAACAGGGGATCGTGATCATGACCACGAAGTTCAAGAATGGCGTGGAGGTAAAGATCAATGGCGAAAAATTACCACCTCCGTACGAAGCGGGTTCAATGGAAATACCCTGATTGCGCTGAACCTTTCGTACCCCGTATCAATTGATCGGGAGCAAACAATGTCCATCCTTAAGTAATTTCGTCCCATGCGAACTGAACCCACGAATTCCGGGCCGGATCTGGATCATGTGCGCGATCCGGAAAAGGAGTTGAAGGAACTTCAGCAGCAGTTCAACGATGTGGTGGATCGAAATCTTGCAGGTGTTTTTCGTACTTCTGTTCAAGGTGGGATACTTATGTGCAATGATGCACTTGCTCACATACTTGGTTATTCGAACAAGCAGGAGCTATTGGATCACCCTACTTGGGACCTCTATTTTTCTTCAGTTGAAAGAGATCGATATTTGGAACGCTTGAAGAGCGAAAAAAAGTTGATCAACTTTGAGATCATTCTTAAGCACAAGAATGGGAAACCGATCCATGTACTTGAGAATGTTTACCTGGATGAACGGGCCGGGGATGGAGGTGTCATTGATGGTTCGTTGATCGACATTACGCGATACAAGCAGGCGGAATTGGAACAGCATGCACTGATCAATAGCTTCCGTAGTCTTCTTGAGCATATTAGGGATGGGATCCTATTGATCGTGGAAGGTGCCGTGAACTACGCCAACCCTTCAGCGGATGAATTCTTGGGAGGGAAATTGATAGGCACTAAGGCAATTGATCTTGTAGAAAAGCACGATCGTGCGAAGTTCCAACAGCTTTTGGAACTGGCGGAAAAACAGGGTAGTGCCGGGCCGGTTCAGATCGGATTGACCTCAGCGCCACAGGCCGACATAATGCTTTTTGCAGCAAGAACCACGCATGAAGGAATGGGGGCGGTCCAACTCACTATACAGGATCAAAGCGCGCAGCAGGACCTGATCAAGGAACGCATGCGCGTACAGATTGCCGAAGAGGTGAATCAGGTCCTCCGGCAAGAGATCACTGAACACCGTAGAACACAAGATGCGCTGCGGTTATCCAGACGGTTTGCCAGAAGTCTTGTGGACAGTTCGTTGGATATGATCCTTGCAGCTGATCAGGAAGGTCTTATTACGGAATACAACCCCGCTGCAGCGATGCGTTTTGGCTGGGAAGCTGAAGAAGTAATGGGGACGAACAGCCGCAAATTATATGCGGATGAAAGCCAGTTCATAGCCGTGCAAAAGGAAATGAATGATCACGGTGTATTTGCAGGTGAGATACTCAATGTGACCAAGTATGGTGAAGTGTTCACGAGTTACCTGGCAGCCTCGAGGTTATTTGATGAAGATGGTAAGAACCTAGGTGCGATGGGTGTTTCGCGCGATATCACCCACCTGAAAAGAGACCAGGAAGCGCTCAAGGCAAGTGAAGAGAAATACCGCGACCTGTTCGAGAATGCCACTGATCTTATACAAAGTGTTGATGTGGATGGTAAGTTCGAATATGTGAATGCAGCATGGAAGAAGGCGTTAGGATATACGGATGAAGAGCTAAGCAATTTGCGGATATTGGACATTGTTGATCCTGATGAACGCGATCGCTATGCTTCATTACGTAAGCGTGTAATGCAAGGCAAACAGAAGGGGAGGATAGATACGGTCTTCATCGCCAAGGGTGGTGATCGGATACACGTGGAGGGCACCAGCAATGCGCGATACGTGAATGGTGAACCGGTGGCTACTCGAAGTATTTTTCATGACGTGACGACCGTACACGCTGCTAAGGAAAAAGTACGTGAACACGAGGCCAAGCTTAAGGCGCTTTTTGAAAGCAGTGAACACCTGTTCTGGACCGTCGATCCTGATATCAAACTTACGTCGTTCAACCGTGGATACCAGGTCATGGTGAATCGCATGTACGGAGTAGATCCCGAGATCAACCTGGATCAGAACAAGCCGCGGAAGCTTTTCGCTGAGCCCGACTATCATGCATTCTGGAGTGCACAATACGCAAAAGCGTTCGCCGGAACTCCTATCCGTTTTGAGACCGATCGCAATGATGTGAACGGTCTACGCATTTGTAATGAGATCTTTTTAAGTCCGGTCTTCGATGACCAAGGAAGTGTGAAGGAGGTTTTTGGCGTAGGGCATGAGATCACGGATAAAAAGGAAGCGGAAGAATTGGTCCGGGATCAAGCAGGACGCCTCAAAGCGATTTTCGAGAATGCTGCCAACGTAATGATATGGACGTTGGATACCGAGTTCTGTATTACCTCCTTCAATGACCATTTCCGGGAGAATACGGAACAGCACATGGGACTTGATCTTGGCATGGGCGATGATTTTGTTTCACTCATGCGCAATATGCTCACCGAAGGAAAGGATGGGCCTACAACGGCAAAGTATTATTCGGCGCGGAAGGGTATTCCGCAACAATTCGAAGCCGAACTAAGAAATAAATATGGGCGATCGCTTTGGGTGGAAACATTCCTTAATCCGATCATTACAGACGGTAAGGTCACCGAGATATCGTGTATCGGTTATGGTATTACTGATCGAAAGGAATCGCAGTTGAAACTCATGCAAAGCCTCGGTGAAAAGGAGGTACTGTTGCAGGAAGTACATCATCGTGTTAAGAACAACCTGCAGATCATCAGCAGCATTCTTTCGTTACAAAGTGCGCACGTTGGCAATGATGAACGCATACTTGAACTGTTGCGGGATAGCCGTGACCGTATACGCAGCATGTCGTTCATTCATGAAAGTTTGTATCAGACCAAGGACTTCAGTTCCATCGACCTTGCCAATTACATAGATGGGCTCAGTAGCAACCTTATGATGAGCTACAGCCTCAATGGAAAAGTTGCGTTGCACAAGGACTTGAAACCAACCAACCTCATATTGGATCAAGCCATTCCTTGTGGATTGATCTTGAATGAATTGATTAGTAATGCACTGAAGCATGCGTTCCCGGATCAACGCGAAGGAGAGGTCCGCATCAAGTTGGAGAACACGGAAGAGCAGGTCCGTATCACAATAAGTGATAACGGCATCGGTGTGAAGCAAGGCTTTGACGCAGAGCAGGATGGCAACCTGGGATTGGAACTCGTACATACCCTTGCTGAACAGCTTGATGGCAAGATCCAACTAGTGATCGGCGAAGGGGTTACCTATTTGCTTACATTTGATCGACATAAGTAAAAGCATCATGGCCCAAACCAATGTACTCGTTGTTGAGGACGAGAGCATCGTTAGCAAGGATATTCAGCACAGCCTCAAGAAGTTGGGGTACAATGTGGTGGGTGCCGCAAACACCGGAGAGAACGCGGTAAAACTGGCCTCTGAGCATATGCCCGACATCATCCTGATGGACATCATGCTCAAGGGTGAAATGAACGGGATCGAAGCTGCCGAGGCCATCAGAAAGGAGACCAACATCCCTGTAATTTTCTTGACTGCCTATGCCGATGAAAGCACGTTAGCACGAGCTAAAGTGACACAGCCGTACGGTTATATTATCAAGCCGTTCAAGGAGATCGATATTCACACATCGATCGAAATGGCGCTGTACAAGCACAAAAAAGAAGCTGAGGTGTTGAAGGAGCGCGATCTGTTGTATTCACTTGTGGAGAACAAGGACAGCAACCGCGACATCATGTTCGTAAAGAGCAATAGCCGTCTTGTAAAATTGAAGACCGGTGATATCTATTTCATTGAAGCGCTGAAGGATTACGTGGTGATCAATACCCTCAACACTCGGTACACCATTCACAGTACTATGAAGGATATCGAATCCAAATTGCCGGAGGCTGATTTCATTCGCGTACACCGAAGCTTCATTGTACGGTTGGATAAGATCACCGCGATCGAACAGCCCAATTTGATTCTGGAGAACGATAAGAAAGTGATCCCGATCGGTGGCAGCTACAAGGACGATCTTGCCAAGCGGCTGAATACGGTGTGATCGTATTCCAGTGGAGTAAGAATAAGCTGGATCTTGGTGTAACCAAGCTCAACGCCGCTTCCCCTTTTTCTGCTTTTTCTTGTGCTTCGGCGTTGTGGTCTTCGGGCCGCCTTTTTTCTTGGGCTTGCCACTTTGGCGCTCGAATTTGCCGCTGCTGGTGATCATCAGGGGTTCACCGGCCAAAGTCATATCCACAGTTCGGCGTTCCATGTTCACCGCGGCAATGGTTACGCTCAACTCATCACCTAAGCTGAATTTGCGTCCGGTGCGTTGCCCTATTACTGCATACTTCTCTTGGTCGAAGCGGAACGTATCACCGGACAGGTTGCCGAGACCGATCAGCCCTTCGCACTTATTGTCCTTCAGTTCCACATAGATCCCCCATGAGGTAAGGCCACTGATGATGCCATCGAATGTTTGTCCGACACGCTCCAACAGGAACTCGGCTTGCTTGTATTTTATGCTGGCACGTTCTGCATCACTGGCTTGCTTTTCCATGCGCGAGCTGTGCGCACAGGCCAATTCCAAAGCGTCCTGGTCCAGTGGCTTGTTGCTCTCGAGGTAATGCGCAATGGCTCGGTGTACCATAAGGTCCGGGTAACGGCGGATAGGGCTGGTGAAGTGCGTGTAGAACTCGAAAGCCAGACCGTAATGTCCAACATTCTCCGTGCTGTAGATGGCCTTCGCCATACTGCGGATGGCCACTTGTTTTATGATGTTCTCTTCTTCGGTTCCCGTCACATCGTGCAACAACTGGTTGATCGCATGCGCTATTCCTTCGCCTTTGGCCTGTCGCATATCGTGTCCGAAGCTTTTTGCCAACGCCCGAAGTTGATCAACCTTTTCAGGATCTGGTAGGTCGTGAATGCGATACACGAAAGGCATTGGCTTGCCGTGCTTCGGTTTTCCGATCGATGCTGCAACACGCTTGTTCGCGAGCAACATGAACTCCTCGATCAACCAGTTCGCAGGGCCCATCACTTTTTCATATACGCCAAGCGGTTTTCCCTTTTCGTCCAGCTTGAATTTCACTTCGTTGCCACCGATCTCCAAGGCACCATTTGCCACCCTTGCCTTGCGCATGATCTGCGCCAATTTGTGGAGGGTAAGTACTTCGTCCTGGTACTCGCCTTCGCCCTTTCCATCGATAATGGCCTGCGCATCCGCATAAGCGAATCGGCGGTGAGAACGCATTACCGTGCGCCCGAACCATTCGTTCTTTAGTTCGGCAGCATCATTGATCTCGAATATCGCACTGAAGCTGAGCTTGTCCGTGTGAGGGTTCAAGGAGCACAGGTCGTTACTGAGCTTTTCGGGAAGCATGGGCACTACGCGATCCACTAAATACACACTCGTGGCGCGGTTGGCGGCCTCGGTATCAACTAGGGTATTCGGTCTCACGTAATGGCTTACGTCCGCAATGTGTACGCCGATCTCCCAATAGCCGTTGCCCAGTTTCTTAACGCTTAACGCATCATCCAGGTCCTTCGCATCGTCGGGGTCGATCGTCAAAGTAGGTACTTTACGCATATCCCTGCGTTTGGCGATCTCTTCGGGTGTTACGCCATCCGGGATCTTTTGGCTGGCTTCTAATACAGCCTCAGGAAATTCCAATGGTAGACCGAACTCCGCGAGTATGGCGTGCATTTCCACATTATGCTCGCCTGCTTTACCGAGGATACGGAGCACTTTGCCCCGCGGTACATCCCGGCTATCCTTCCATTCACCCAGCTCAATGATCACCTTCTCCCCGGTCTTGGCGCCATTGAGGTCCTGCGGTGGAATAAAGAAGGGCTTGCGGATCTTCTGGTCGTCGGCCACCAAGATCGAGCGTCCATCCTTCTGGTGAATGGTTCCAACATATTCGGTTCGACGACGTTCGAGTACCTTAAGCACTTTGCCCTCAATGCGGTTGCCGCGTCCGCCGGAGATCTTAATGAGCACCTTATCGCCGTGCATTGCCGTGCCCACGTTGCGCTCGTTCACATAAATATCGTCCTTGCCAACGCCAAGTCGAACGTAACCCGCTCCGCTTGTAATTATGTCAATTATTCCTTCCACGCTATCGCTGGTATTTTCTCCGGTTGAAACATAACGCCCTTTTTTACCGGACTCAATTCGATTTTCGTCCAATAACAGGTCAAGCGCATCAAAAATCAAATACCGTTGATCCTTGTCCTTGTAACCAAGTTGAAGGGCTATTTGCTGGCTTGTAACACCTGCCCGGCCTGCTTTTCGCACGGCGGCCAGTACGTCGTTTATCAGGGTTCCAGCGGAATAAGATCGTTTGCTCAAAGGGAATGTATGGGCTTAGTTGGCGGATACCATTATCCGTAACGGCTGCAAGGTAAGCGGCTTAGGGTTGATGGGCCCCGGGGTGGCCCGATCAATAACCTTCACTAACGATCGTTGATAACCTGCGGAAGATCACTACATTTGCAGCCCTTTTCCGCCCCTGTGGCAAAAAAGACGATAGAAATTCCAATGCCTGCCGTACAGGAAAGCTCCAAGATCTTCAGTGGTACCGCCACCCAGTATCTCTCTGAGAGGATCGCCGCCGCTAGTGGTGAGCGATTGGGAGAGGTTGCGGTTAGCCGCTTCAGCGATGGTGAATTCCAGCCTAGCTTTGAAGAAACCGTACGCGGTGAACTGGTGTTTATCATACAAAGTACATTTCCGCCCAGCGATAACCTTTTCGAATTGTTGCTGATGGTTGATGCCGCGCGACGTGCCAGTGCCAAGCGCATCGTTGCTGTGTTGCCCTACTTCGGTTTTGCTCGGCAGGACCGAAAAGACAAACCACGCGTGAGCATCGGTGCGAAATTGGTGGCCAATATGCTTACCGCTGCAGGTGTTGACCGCATCATGACCATGGACCTGCATGCGGATCAGATCCAGGGATTCTTCGAAGTGCCAGTGGATCATTTGTTCGCTAGTACCTTATTCCTTCCGTACATCAAGGAGATGGGCCTTAAGGACCTGATCATGGCTGCGCCCGATACGGGAGGCACTAAACGCGCCAATGCCTATGCAAAGCACCTCGGCTGCGATATGGCCATTTGCTATAAGCAACGGAAAGTAGCCAACAAGGTCGATAGTATGACCGTGATCGGTGACGTTTCCGGTAAGGACGTGGTATTGGTGGATGACATGGTGGATACCGCAGGCACCCTTACCAAAGCTGCAGACATGATGATCGCCGAAGGTGCGAACAGTGTTCGTGCGGTTTGTACACATCCTGTACTGAGCGGCGATGCCTACGAACGTATCGAGGACAGCGCCATCACCGAGCTTATCGTTTCAGATACCATTCCGTTGAATAAGGAAAAGGCGGAAAAGTCCAACAAGATCAAACAAGTTTCTGTTGCTCCGCTATTTGCTGACGTGATCAAACGCGTTAGCACACACGAGAGCATCAGCAGCCACTTCATCATCGCATAACCACTAACCCAATGAACAAAGTAGCACTCAGCGGCACGGCCCGCAAAGAAATCGGCACCAAGTATGCCGCGCAACTGCGTCGTGAGAAACGCGTGCCCTGCGTTCTCTACGGAGGCAAAGAAAATTTTCACTTCAGTGTTGAAGAATCCGCTTTGAACAAGCTGGTATTCACACCAGAACTTAACGGTGTTGAGTTGGATTTGGATGGGAAAAAGACCCTTGCGCTGATCCAAGAGAAACAATTCCATCCCCTAACGGATCGCGTGTTGCACGTGGATTTCGTGGAATTGGACGAGAAAAAGCCGACCACTGCTGTATTGAGCTTGCGTTTAAGTGGGCAGCCGATCGGTGTGCGTAACGGCGGAAAGCTTAACCAGACCATGCGCAAGTTGCGTGTTAAAGGGTTGCCAGCAGACCTACCGAAGCACTTGGACCTCGATGTTGCCAAAATGGACATCAACGAGATCGTTCATGTTTCTGACCTTAAGTACAAAGGACTTACGGTAATGGAGCGCCCGAATGACGTGGTGGTGGCCATCAAAGTGCCGAAGAAGAAAGAAGAACCAGCGGCAGGAGCGCCTGGGGCGGCAGCTGGTGCGCCAGCCAAGTCCGCTGCACCAGCAAAGGCAGCAGAATCGAAGTAGTCTTAAGCCCTTTTGGGGTTTCAAATTTGAGGTTGGTCCAGCTTACAACAAGCTGGACCAACTTATTTTGTGGCCGCAACAGAGCAGGATCCTGAGTTGATTCGGCGTATCTAGTTTTCAAAAAACGAAGTGAATTTAGATCACACCAACGTGAAGTACTTGATCATAGGCCTGGGTAATCCTGGCCCGGAATACGCTGATACCCGCCACAATATCGGTTTTCAGGTATTGGATACACTAGCTGGTGAATTCAATGCCACGTTCACTCCGGCGCGCTATGGCGATGTAACGGAGTTCCGTCATAAAGGCCGAACGTTGATCCTATTGAAACCAGCTACGTTCATGAATCTAAGTGGCAAGGCGGTCCGGTATTGGATGGATCAGGAAAAACTCGCTGCGGAGCGCATTCTGGTCGTAACCGATGACCTCGCAATTCCGTTCGGTGCAATTCGATTAAAACCACGTGGCGGTGCCGGTGGGCACAACGGCCTTAACAGCATTATCGAAGTGCTCGGCACCGATGAGTATCCGCGTTTGCGGTTCGGTATCGGCAGTGATTTTGCGCGCGGCAGACAAAGCGAATATGTATTAGGGACATGGAACGCGGAAGAGCGCAAGACCCTTGATGCGCGCATTGAACTTGCTCGAAAAGCGATCCTACAGTTCGGTCTATTGGGGATCGATCAGGCGATGAACGGGTTCAATAAGCGATAGTTCCAGGCCATTGGAAACATGAGGATAGTTGGTTCAATAACGCACGCGTTACCTTTGTGCTCCAATCAAGTTTACCATGCTTAGCAAAAAGATCGAAGCCGCATTGAACGGACAAATTGCAATCGAAGCCATGAGCAGCCAAGCCTATTTGGCAATGGCCTCGTGGGCCGAGAACCAAGGGCTGAGCGGAACTGCCGCCTTTTTGTATAAGCACAGTGACGAGGAGCGCATGCATATGCTCAAACTCGTGAAATTCGTGAACGAACGCGGTGGCAAAGCGGTCATCCCTGCGCTGAAACAACCCGGTACCAATTTCAAGACGATCACCGAGATCTTCAAAGCGTTATTGGATAGTGAGACCAAGGTCACCAATGAGATCAATAGCGTTGTGGATCTATGTTTGAAAGAGAAGGACTATACCACACATAACTTCATGCAGTGGTATGTCAGCGAACAGATCGAAGAGGAAGCATTGGCGCGCACGCTTATCGATAAGTTGAACCTGATCGGCAGCGACAAAGGAGGGTTGTATCTCTTTGACCGCGACTTGGAGGCTATGCCCGCTGCGCCAAACTCCAGGTAAAGAGGGTATTCCTGATAGTGGCCTGGAATCATGTGTGTATGAGCTCAGGGTTTGATCGTGAACGTGGTCTTCGTTCGTGTGTTGGTATTCCTGCCACGGAGATGGGCTAGTATAACCTTTGTTCTATTGTGGTTCGGATAACGTCGGAGTTGCTTTGCGGCCATCAACCTCAATGTCATGATCCAACGCTTCGCCCTAGTTCTTTCATTCGTTCTTCCAACTGCGATCCTTGCACAACCCGTTAATGATCTGTGTACTGCGGTTACGCCAGAAGCGCTGAACATAGGTGTTTCCTTAACATTCAGTGGTACCAGAGTGGGTGCAACAACAACGAATGATGGTGTTGCTGGAAATGTACTCATGACCACCGCGGGTGTCGCCTCAGTTTGGCATGCCTTCACTACAACAGCTTGCAGCGACGTGACAGTTATCTACTGCAACACACCGCTACCAGCCACAACCCAATGGAATTTCCTCACATCCTGTCCGGGTGATGCCAGGGTGGGTTTTTCGTATGCTGATTTTGGTGGGTTCTGCACAAATGGACAATTCGGGATCAAATGGGTGAACTTACCAGCGGGAACCTACTACTTGCCAATTTATTGCACAGCAAATAGCGGAGCATACGAGATCGAAGCAAGTGCTGTAGCGTGCACGCCAGGTCCAACGAATGATAATTGTGCAGGCGCGACCACGATCCCCGTCAACACCACTTGTCTCCCTGTGAACGGCACAGTTGAGCATGGTACAATGTCCATGCAGAACAACGAATGCAATGGTGCTACGGGCAGTGCCAATGATGATGTGTGGTTCAATTTCACCGCCATCGGAGCGGTGCACACGATTACGGTGGATGGTAACGGAGACTTCGACGCAGTGATCGAACTATATGATGGTAATTGTGCGAATACCACCCCTATCGTTTGCGCAGATGCTACTCTTGATGGTGGTATAGAGTCCATAACCATGAGTGATCTTATAGCGGCCAATAGCTATGCTGTGCGCGTCTTCCATTATTATACGTCATTAGCGCTGGACCCCACGTTCACGATATGTGTAACTGGTGATATTGGGACCACGGTGACCGAGCAGAATGCGCCTCAGCTACGAATAGTGCCTAACCCGGCCCATGATCTGATCACGATCAGCCAAGGCAATAACGGATCAGTCCGCATTTTAGACCTAACAGGACGTACGGTTTGGAGCGAACGGTCCACGGAACGTGCCACAATTGATGTAAGTGCATGGCCTCGTGGCTGGTATATTTTCCAAATGGATAGCGATAAGGGCTCACTAACAGAACGGATCATATTGCACTAGTCCGAAATGGTCGCAATGTCTTTCAGAACGGCCAATCTCAACCCAAACGCAACGAGGTTTCCAATCCTGCCTTGATCAGTCGATCGCGTAATTGCTCATTTGCAAAATGTGGTTGCAGCT
>JAGNUG010000077.1 GCA_017987115.1 Flavobacteriales bacterium
ATCCGATCACTGATCGAGAAAGGATTTCCCATCGATGATGCAGCCGCTCGAATTCAATTCACCTTACCGCTCGGCGATGACCTTTTCATGGAAGTTGCTCGTTTGCGCGCTTTCAGGGAAGCGTGGTCCACAGTTATTTCGAGCTTCGGACCAGAACACACGTGTTCCCGGAATACCTGGATCCAAGCTAAGGTAACCTATCCGGCAAAAGAAGTTGGGCATGAAAATATGATCCGCGCTGCTTTGCAAGCAATAAGTGCGGTACTAGCAGGATGCGATGGTTTAACGATACCAGCACCAGCGCTACCAGAGGGTGACCGTTTAGCACGCCGAGTGGTGCGCAATATGCATCATTTATTGAAGGATGAAGGCCTTCTGGCGCGGGTTGCCGATCCGGTGGGAGGCAGTTACATAGTAGAGAAATTGACGGACGTGATGAACGCTGAACTAGCGGTGGTCGGATCTGAGAACAGCGCGACCAATAACGAACAACTGATCGCGAACTCCTTACCCAATCGCGAGGAGATCCCGCTTAAGTCCTACTATACGGCAGAGGATATTGCGGGTCTCGAACACCTTCGTTTTGGAGCAGGTGCCCCACCCTATTTGCGTGGCCCCTATGCGAGCATGTATGCGATACGACCATGGACCATTCGTCAATACGCCGGTTTCAGCACGGCTGAAGCGAGTAACGCTTTCTACCGTCGCAACCTCGCCGCTGGACAAATGGGATTGAGCGTTGCCTTCGATCTAGCAACACATCGCGGTTATGATAGCGACCATCCACGTGTTACAGGTGACGTGGGAAAGGCCGGTGTGGCGATCAGTAGCGTGGAGGACATGAAGATCCTGTTCGACAGCATTCCGCTGGACAAGATGAGCGTAAGCATGACCATGAACGGCGCAGTATTACCGATCATGGCCTTCTTCATCGTTGCTGCAGAAGAACAAGGTGTGGCTCCGGAACTATTGCAAGGCACGATCCAGAACGACATCCTCAAAGAGTTCATGGTCCGCAATACGTACATCTATCCGCCCGCGCCGAGTATGCGGATCGTTGGCGACATCTTCTCGTATTGTGCGAAGCAAATGCCCAAGTTCAATTGCATCAGCATCAGTGGATACCACATGCATGAAGCCGGTGCACCCGCGGATCTTGAGCTCGCCTACACACTCGCCGATGGCATCGAATACGTGCGCACAGGCATCGCAGCGGGCATGGAGGTCGATGAATTTGCCGGTCGACTTAGTTTCTTCTGGGGTATTGGGATGGACCTCTTCATGGAAGTGGCCAAGATGCGGGCCGGGCGTTTGCTCTGGGCGAAAATGTTGAAGGACATTGGTGCTACCAACCCGAAAAGCATGGCGTTACGTACCCATTGCCAGACCAGTGGCTGGAGCCTTACTGCTCAAGATCCGTACAACAATGTTGCGCGTACAACGGTAGAAGCATTGGCCGCAGTGCTTGGCGGCACCCAAAGTCTACACACGAATTCGTTGGATGAGGCCATAGCGTTACCGACGGACTTCAGCGCGAAGATCGCGCGCGACACCCAGATCTATCTGCAGAAGCAAAGTGGCGTTACACAATTCATAGACCCGCTCGGCGGGAGCTATTATTTGGAAAGCCTTACGAACGAACTTGTGCATAAAGCGTGGGCACGGATCAAAGAGGTTGAAGAGCTTGGCGGTATGTCCAAAGCAATCGAGACCGGGTTACCCAAAATGCGCATCGAAGAAGCAGCCGCAAAACGCCAAGCACGGATCGATACAGGCAAGGACCACATTATAGGGGTGAATGCCTTCGTCACTGATGACGAGACCGAAATGGAATTGTTGGAAGTGGACAACACTGCTGTACGAGAGTCGCAGATCGAGCGGATACGGATCATGAAGGACCTGCGCGACGAAGGACATGTCGCAGCATCCTTGGCAGCTTTGACCCGAGCGGCAAAGGGCGATGAGAATTTATTGGAACTCGCCGTCACAGCTGCCAGACACAGAGCTACTTTAGGAGAGATCAGCGACGCCTTGGAAATTGCATACGGACGCTATCACGCGGTACAACGAACCATTAGCGGTGTGTATGCCGCAGGATCCATGGAAGACCCAACAATGAAAGAAGCCATGCAAATGGCCAACGAATTCGCAAAAGCCGAAGGACGTAGGCCACGCATTCTCGTTGCTAAAATGGGACAAGATGGCCACGATCGCGGCGCCAAAGTGATCGCCACCAGCTTTGCGGATATCGGCTTCGATGTGGACATTGGTCCGCTCTTCCAAACGCCACAGGAAGTGGCCAAGCAGGCGATAGAAAATGATGTGCATGTGCTGGGCATCAGCAGCCTCGCAGGTGGCCACAAGACCTTGGTGCCGGAGGTGATCAAGGAGCTCCGTGAGACCTACGACCGTGGCGATATCCTCGTGGTGGCCGGAGGCGTGATCCCGCCGAACGACTACGATTTTTTGAAAAAGGCCGGGTGTTTTGATGTGTATGGACCGGGGACGAAAATTCCGCATGCGGCAAAAACGATCATCACGCGTTTGATGGAACGAGGATCCTGATCAACGCCGCCGTAGCGTCGACCCATTGGGTCGACCCGTGATGCCATGGCATACCCGCCGAAATACCACAAACACATTCGCCTGCGGGGGAACGACTACCGGCAGGGCGCGTATTTCGTGACGTTGTGCACGATCCAGCGACAGGAATTGTTCGGACAGATCGTTGGCGATGGATTGAATGCGGTGATGCAATTGAATGACGTGGGCCGCATTGTCGATGAATGCTGGCGTGCGATACCGGACCATTTCGCGCACGTTCGGTTGGATCTAACGCTGATCATGCCGGACCATTTACATGCGATCCTGGTGTTGGATCCACCGAAGCGATCATTGATGAAGTGGTGGCCGGCGTGAAGCAGTGGAAGAAGTTCGCGAAGAAGGCAATGGTGAATGTGAAACAGATCGAGGCTATTGGAAAATAGCATTTGGTCAAGATCTGATCGTCCATATCTTGGCGATCATGGAACGCCCAGCACATCTACCGAACCAATCCTTCTACAAGGACCGACAACGTCCAACAGTTGAGGCACCTTTGGTCGTTTTGATGAGCGCTTGCCTTGGAGGAATAAATTGCGGCGTGGATGGCAGTACCAATGGTGACCATGGCGCACTTCGCTCATGGCTCGTGCGTCCGGAGGTGCGTATTGTGAAATTCTGCCCAGAGGACTTTTCATTTGGCACCCCTCGTATGACACCGGACAGTCATGGCGGTAACGGCTTCGATGTGCTTGATGGCAAAGCCCGATCATTGGCTGAAGACGGAACAGATTGGACGGACGGAATGGTAAAGGCAGCCTTTGAGATGCGCGACCGGGCGTTGCGTCAAAAGGTAGAGCTGGCTATCCTTATGGATATGAGCGGCGCATGCGGAAGTACGGTGACCTATCGAGGCTCTAGGTTTTCCAATAACAAGGTCTATCAACAAGGCCCCGGAGTTGCTGCGGCAGCGCTGATCCGCGCAGGCATACCAGTGATGTCTCAACGCGATGAGCGCTCATTGCAGCTCCTTTACGACCTACTCAATGGAACGAGCAATGCTGAAAAAGCGATGGATCATTGGGAGAAGGAATGGTACCAGAACTATTTCGGTAGTGATCGGGTGTAGTATGGCTAAACACAAACTCGATCTCCACGATATCTTCAACAAAGGCAAAAAGATCGATCAAGCACTTGACGATGCAATGGAGTTCTGTATTGACCGGCGCATCCCTATTCTTGAGATCATTCCTGGAAAAGGGAGTGGGCAGCTGAAAAAGAAAGTGATCCGCTACTTGCAACAACCACAAGTAAAAAAACGCTACCACCGGATCGATAAGGACGGTGATAATTTCGGTAGGCTTTTCGTTCGGTTCAAGCATTGATGTCCATCAGCTGATCGAGTGATCAAAGAATTCGCTGATCAAAAGGCGGCACCTGTCACACCGTCCGATTTTACCATCTGGCCCGGCAATTGTTAAGATGGCGATCCACAATGATCCTACCCAAAACTCCTGGCGCCCGTGCTGATCGAACGCCGAATGCGGCACGTTCAAAAATGCAAGCCGACCGAAAAGATCTTCCTCAAGCCGCCACCAGCATGTCATGGAAACGGGCGTTCTGGCAGTTCATCTGGCCGCGTCGTAAACATGTGTTCATTGGGTTGGTCCTGATCATTATCAGTCGGTTGGCCAGTTTAATACTACCCGGTGCGTCGAAGTATTTGATCGATGACGTGATCGTGAATAAGGATATGGACATGCTCTGGATGCTGCTCGGCGCAGTGGTCGGGGCGATCGTGGTGCAGAGCGTAACGTCGTTCTTATTGACTCAGATCCTGAGCGTGGAAGCGCAATCCATGATCAGTCAGTTGCGGACGCAAGTGCAGCGCAAGATCCTTTCGCTGCCGATCAGCTTTTTCGACAGCACGAAAAGTGGCGCTTTGGTAAGCCGGATCATGACAGATGTGGAAGGCGTTCGCAATTTGGTCGGGACAGGCCTGGTACAGCTTGTTGGAGGCACCATCACAGCAGTGATCTCCATGATCCTGTTGATCCGTATCAGTCCGTTAATGACGATATACACGTTGGTCCCAGTTGGCATTTTCGCTTTCGTTGCCATGAAGGCATTTGCCAAGATCAGACCCATCTTCAAAACACGTGGCGTGATCAACGCGGAAGTTACCGGCCGATTGACCGAGACACTGAACGGTGTGCGTGTGATCAAAGGATTCAATGCTGAAGAGCAAGAGAATAAGATCTTTGAAACGGGTGTGGACCGCCTTTTCCAGAATGTAAAAAAGAGCCTAACGGCAACTTCATTGATAACCAGTAGCAGTACCCTTCTGCTTGGCTTGGCCAGTGCGGGCATCATGGGAATCGGTGGTTGGCAGATCATTGAAGGCAAACTCACGATCGGTGACTTCTTGGCATTCACGCTGTACCTCGGGTTCATGATCGCTCCCATTGTTCAAATGAGCAATATCGGCAGCCAGCTCACAGAAGCGTTTGCTGGACTTGACCGCACGGAAGAGATCATGCAAATGACAGAGGAGGACATTGCCGAAGAACGTCCTCTACAACTGAATTCAATTAAGGGTGATATAGTATTCCATGATGTGCATTTCGCCTATGATGAAGGGAAGGATGTGCTGCACGGGATCACCTTTAATGCACCAGCGGGATCAGTGATCGCGTTGGTAGGTAGCTCAGGTAGTGGCAAAACCACCATTGCCAGTTTAGCGGCGAGTTTCCTCAACCCTGCGGCAGGAAAAGTCACGGTCGATGGTAACGACCTAAGCAAAGTGAGTTTGGGTAGTTACAGGAAGCACTTGGGCGTGGTGCTACAAGATGATTTTTTGTTCGAAGGGACCATTCGTGAGAACATTTTATTTCCACGACCGGATGCATCGGAAACCCAACTGAACAAGGCGGTTCACGAAGCTTATGTGAGCGAGTTCACGGATAGAATGGAATTGGGACTGGACACCGTGATCGGTGAGCGCGGCGTTAAATTGAGCGGTGGCCAACGTCAACGCGTGGCCATTGCACGCGCAATGCTTGCCGATCCGAAGATCCTGATCCTCGACGAGGCGACCAGCAACTTGGATACAGAGAGTGAAAGCTTGATCCAGAAAAGCTTGAACGAATTGGTTAAGGACCGCACCACGTTCGTGATCGCACACCGGTTGAGCACGATCCGAAAGGCAACCGAGATCCTAGTGATCGAGCAAGGCCTTATCGCGGAGCGAGGAACACATGAAGAATTGATCGCGAAAGAAGGCAGGTATTACGATCTGTATACCTACCAATCGAGGATCTGATCGAAGGACCCAGCGATCATCGCATTATGGCGATCCGTTGCGTGACCTGATGTGATGCTGTGCGCATTCTCAGCAGATATGCGCCTGTTGCGCAGCTCGATGTCGATAGCTCTACCCTATCGTCACCAAATGAGCTGATCACATTCTTACCGAGTGCATCGAGCAAGGCCACCTCCATCGATCCTCCAAAAACACTATGTACTGAAACGCCGTTAGCGTCTTGTACAATGTGGAACGGTCGGGGCGCACCATGTTGCACAACGCCGGTGTTCGTGTCGACATTGATCTCACAAATGCGTGATGTGCTTGCGTTCCCGAATGTGTTCGCAGCAGTAAGCATTACATCGAAGCAACCCACATTGTTGTATACGACACCCATTGGGTCCTGCAAATTGGATGCGGATGGATCTCCTCCTTCGAAGACCCAATTCCATGCATTGGGAGCATTGGTCGAAAGGTCGGTAAAATCAACACTTTCTCCGACAAGTATTTGTGTTTGAGAGGATGAAAGATCTGCAACCGGTACTAACGGGCAAGCCAAGCTAGCTCCATTGCTCAATTGCCAAGATAAGTCCACCTGCCCACCTATTTGTGAGAACGCAGAGATGTAAAGCATGTAGCGTTCACCGGCAACCACGTTCAAAGCACTTACCCATCTATTTCCGCCTGTGCCCTCAGAAACATCCGTGGCTATCGTGTCCAAACCTGTAGGTCAAGCGGTAGCCGCATAAGAGCAGCGAATGGGCCCACCAATAGGCGGGCAAACAATACTATCCAACGGCCCCCATATTACAAAGTCGATATCCTCAGTGAACGTCGGATCCAATATAAATCCCAACGTACCCGCTGTAGCTATGGCGAATTGCGTCCAGATGCCCAACCGTTCACCCGACGCTAAGCAACCCTGATTCCCTGTATTCAATTCCGGAATGTAACCCGTTTGCATCGCATATTGAGGTAAGGTCGTATCCCCACACAATGGCAAGGCATATGCACAATCGCCAGGATCCGGAGGAGCTGGCAGGCAATCCACCGTAGTGCTATACGCCGGACCTGGAACGAATAATTCTCCACTCGAATAAACCGGGCTGATCCCGTCAAAATAGATCAGTATGATCCTGTTCTCCCAGTTGAATGCTCCTGGGGTATAATCCACGGAAAGCTCATCGCCATACGCTACCCCGAATACATGTTGACCATACGAACCGACCAGCAAACTATCCGAGAAGAGCAATGCTCCATTGATGAATACATCAACACGGGCTCCTTGGCCCCAGCCGTCACCAAAGGTGTCATACATCTCTAACCTATAGGCACAATCACCCTTTGGAGGTTCGGGTGGAGCGACCGCACAAATGCTTAATGTACCTATCGTATTGCCATATCCCCAAACGCGTACATATATGGTCGTACCCACTAATTGACCCTCCAACGCCACTTCGGGCATTTGTCCTGCTGGTATATCATCGACACATGCGATCAGATCGAACGTCTGTGAGCAGTCATCCGCGGCGTATATAGAAATAGCAGCGTCAGTTATGGATCCACTGTATGTAGTTATGGTTACACTGCCAGAAGGAGGCACCAATACCAGAAACCACACATCGCCTGCGGTAATAGGGGCGCAGCCCGGTAAAGGGACAGTTGAAGTGATGGTGGATAAATTAAGATCCGCAAAGACCGGTTTACAGTTCGATGTGGTGACCAGCTCGATCGCACCGCACGGTTCATCGTTCACGGGCTGTGCCACTAGCGTTCCTCCTAACAACGAAAAGGAAACGAGGAGGATGATAATGCTCTTCATTACAGCGTAAGCGAGGCAATTTCGTATCGAATATCCGACATTCTCTGATATCGCGAAGAAAAACTGCTCAATTACTTCCGCGAAGGATCTGCAACAACACCTTCACTACCCCGCTTGGCGAACCATAGGTTGTGCTTCGTTCCCTTGTTACCCTTGGCATACACTTTCAGTTCTTCAACCCGAAAGCCTGCCATACCAAGCCGTTTCGTGAAAGGCGCATCCGGATCGGTGCTCCAAACGGCCAGGATCCCATTGGGTTTTAAAGCTGCATAGGCCGATCGCAATCCGCGATGCGAATACAACCTGTTGTTGCTTTTCTGTGTTAGTCCGACCGGTCCATTATCCGTGTCCAGCATGATCACATCGTACGTTCCGTTGGATGTGCGGATCAACTCCAACACGTCCACCACCTTCACTTCGGAGCGCGGGTCGTTCATTGGATTTCCCGCTCTGTCACCAAGTGGCCCTTTGTTCCATTCCACCACTTCCGGAACAAGCTCGGCTACCACGATCTTGGCATTCGGGCCCGTGTGTTTCAGCGCTGCTGCAAGCGTGAATCCCATTCCCAGACCACCGATCAACACGGTCGCTTCTTTGGAATTCTTCACTTTGCTCAACGATAATTCCGCGAGTGCATCCTCAGAATCGTGCAAGGCTGAGCTCATTAGATCACCTTGGATCCCAACCACTTCGATCGCGAACTCTTCACCGCGTTGATGAAAACGCAATGCGCCTCCGTTGTTGGGAACCTGAGCCGTATCCAGCAATTTATTGATCCGCATTTTCATGATGAGGGTCGCACTAGCTTGTACTAAATGCGGCGCAAGGTGGCGAATAGAAATCACTAACGATGTATCAATTTCGCTGTCGGTACGAACGAAATGACCCTCTCGCTTTCTTCATCGCTCAACCAGATCGGATAAATCGCAATGAATGCAAATGCCATTTCCGGGATGCCCATGAACACTGCTGTTGCGAGATGAAAGATCGCGCCGATGATCAATACCGGAAGAGTCGTTCTGCGGAACCAGACCGCTGTGGGCACCACGAACTGTAACGCAAGAACAGCCCACGTGAGCAGCATGGTGATCACCGAAAAATGTGCCAGCCATTCCGGGCCAAAAGCACTGTCCGTTACAGCTATGCCTACCGCTGTTCCATCAAGCCAACTACTTCCTGTTAGCTTGTATATACCAGTCACTAAGTACGCCAATACCAACTGGACCCGGATGATCCAGAATGCCGAAGAACTTGCAATCTCTTGTATCGCGGTATCGCGTACCAATGACAAAAAGATGTTCCAGAAAAGCACATTGGCCATCAACTGCTGACCACCGCTTCCAGCCATCCAGGCTAGGTTCATCAGGTTCGTGTAACACAACCATACAAACAACGCGCTCCACCACCGAACCGGTCGGAACAGGTTGAACAGGCTGAAAAGCACAAGTAATAAAACTGCTACATAAACCGAAGCTTGAGATCCTTTCGCGCTAAGAAAATGGGTTAGCCATCCTAACCTATCAGGCACTGGCAGCGGTGGCGAAATGGGAAAGTCCCACAACCATTCCGCAGTACCTAGTGCACTAAAAAAGAACCCCAACAACCATAAATGGATCGCCTTTTGAAAGAGCCATATCGATGTCCTCTGCACGTTCATTGAGCCGCAGTCTTGAGCTTGGTGATACGTACTATCCGTTCGATCGGTGCTCGCGGATCAACAATGCATTCTTCGCGAAGTTGAAACTCCAGATCACCGAGTTCCCGTTCAATATCACCGACCATCTCCTTCATGGCACGGACAACTTCGGGTCTTGGTATACTGTCGCCTCTCGCTAGGCCAAACTGAATGGATCGTGCGATGGACTGCGCCATTCGGCGCTGCAGATACCCTCTGCTTTGATCGATCGGGCGAACATCGCTTTCGTTCAATACCACTTCGACCATACACGAACAAAGGGGTGGATCGGGCGCGAATAGTTGCCAGGACTGGTGAAGAAAGGGCCGCGCATAAGCGATGGACAATGACCGGAACACGCCCGGAACGAATTGCACGGGCAACGTATACGCCAACAACAGCAACGTATGTAGCCCTACAACAATGATCACCACCCAGCGGTTCCTAGCCGTCATCGGAACAAGAATACGGCGCTATGGTGGAAAGTGTTTTCAAGTTGCGACCTTTGCAACCCTCACCTGAACATTGCATAAAACCCATCGGATAGTGAATATGGACATCCCCGCGAACGACCCGAAGCTGCGCTCTTGGATCCCTGTACCTACCAACAGCGACTTTCCAATTCAGAATATCCCTTTTGGAATTGGCAGCTATAATAGTGACCGGCGTGCGCCTATGACACGGATCGGAGACCGTGTTGTGGACCTGAGCATTCTCTTCGAGGCGGGCCTGTTGGATGATCTTGGGCTTTCGGTCGAGGCATTCGACACAGCTTCGCTCAATGCGCTTCTGCGCAAAGGGAAACCAACGATGCGCAACCTGCGCCAGCGATTGAGTGAACTTTTCCGTGAAGACAACCCTAAACTTCGGGATGATAGCGACCTGCGAGAAGCAGCCTTATTGCCAGTGGACCAAGCGACCATGTACCTGCCCGTGGAGATCGGAGATTACACGGATTTCTTCAGCAGTAAGGAACATGCCACCAACACCGGTACCATGTTCCGTGATCCGGCCAACGCACTATTACCGAACTGGCTACATATTCCAGTTGCCTATCACGGCCGTTCCAGCAGCATAATCCCGAGTGGAACTCCCATCCGCAGACCAATGGGCCAAACACGCCCGGATCCGAATGCACCGCCTGTTTTCGGTGCTTCGAAATTGCTCGATTTCGAACTTGAGATGGGCTTCATCACGTTCGATGGTCAGCCGTTGGGTGAACGGATCGGCATTGAAGATGCCGAAGACCACATTTTCGGGTTGGTACTGTTCAATGACTGGAGTGCACGGGATATTCAAGCGTGGGAATATGTTCCGCTCGGGCCTTTCCTCGCTAAGAATTTCGCGAGCAGCATGGGCGCTTGGATCGTAACATTGGATGCATTGGAACCCTTCCGCGTTGAAGGTCCTGAACAGGACCCTGCTCCATTACCATACCTCCAGTTCAAAGGCCAACGGTCATTCGATATCGCTTTGGAAATGGCCATTCAACCAAAAGGAGGGAAACCCACTACTGTGTGCAAAAGCAACTTCAAGTACATGTACTGGAACATGGCCCAGCAGTTGGCACACCACACCGTTAACGGCTGCAACATCCGTTGTGGCGACCTGTTGGCAAGCGGCACGATCAGTGGTCCTACGCCGGATAGCTACGGCAGCATGTTGGAACTTTCATGGCGTGGTACCAAACCACTAACGCTCTCTGACGGCAGCGAGCGTAAGTTCATCCAGGATGGGGACACCGTGATACAACGAGGTCACTGCGAAAAGAATGGTGTGCGCATCGGTTTCGGATCCATTGAAACCAACGTGCTTCCTGCTAATTGACTGATGGCCAATTAATATTGCCCAAGTCTCGAAGGGCGTACTGATACTACCTTTGTAAGGATGATCGATCACCTAGTATTCGTCAATGGATAAGGCAGGCGGCAACACGGAACCTGAAGTTGTTGCTAACGGTTCCAAGCCGGTGATCGATCTCGTAGCAGAGAACGAGGAGATACTGCGCAGGTACAAAGCCTTGTTGCGAAGTATTCGCGGGCAACGCAATGCGGAAGAGACGCGCTTGATCCGTAAGGCATTCAACATCGCCGTAGAGGCCCATAAGACGCAACGTCGCAAGACCGGTGAGCCGTATATCTATCACCCCATCGCCGTGGCGAGGATCTGCGCTGAAGAGATCGGCCTTGGAGCTACAAGCGTTGCTGCTGCACTGTTGCATGATACCGTTGAGGACACGGACATCACGTTGGATGACGTGAAGGATCTGTTCGGACCAACGGTTGCGAATATTATTGACGGTCTTACCAAGATCAGCGGCATGCAGTTCCAGACCGGATCCGCACAAGCTGAGAACTTCAGAAAGGTCCTACTCACACTGGCACAGGATGTCCGCGTGATCCTGATCAAACTGGCCGACCGCTTGCACAACATGCGTACGTTAGGATCAATGGCCCGCGACAAGCAACTGAAGATCGCCAGCGAGACCAGCTACCTGTATGCTCCTTTGGCCCATCGACTTGGTCTCTACAACATCAAAAGTGAATTGGAGGACCTTTCGCTCAAATACACTGAGCCGGAGATCTATGATGAGATCAGTGCCAAACTAAAAAAAGGAGAAGCCGTCCGTAAACGATTCATCAGCCGGTTCATTGTACCGATCCGCCAAGCCTTGCAGGAGGAAGAATTCCCATTCCTCATCAAAGGCCGACCCAAGAGCGTTTTCAGTATCTACAACAAGATGCTGAAGAAGCGGGTTTCGTTCGAAGAGGTCTATGACGTGTTTGCGATCCGCATCATCATTCAAACAAAACCAGAGCTTGAGAAAGCTGATTGTTGGAAGGTCTATTCGATCGTAACGGACTATTATCAACCGAACCCTGATCGGCTACGGGATTGGGTAAGCATTCCGAAGGCGAACGGCTATGAAAGCCTGCACACCACAGTGATGAGCCCTGGTGGAAAATGGGTCGAGGTACAGATACGTAGTGAGCGAATGGACGAGATAGCCGAAATGGGATTGGCTGCGCACTACCGTTACAAGGATGAAGAAGAACACGCAACAGCGCTTGATGCGTGGTTGAATAGGATCCGCGATGTACTTGATGACCCAACATCGGATGCATTGGATTTCGTGAACGATTTCAAACTTGATCTTTTCAGTGATGAGATCGTTGTGTTCACGCCGAATGGGGAAATGCGCAATCTGCCATCAAAGGCAACTGCTCTTGATTTCGCCTATGACATTCATACGCAAGTTGGTCGCCAATGTATCGGTGCCAAGGTCAACCACAAATTGGTTCCGCTTAGTCAACCATTACGCAGTGGTGATCAGATAGAGATCATAACAAGTAAGAAACAGCTACCGAAAGAGGATTGGCTCAATTACGTGGTCACTGCAAAAGCGCGTCAGCGGATCAAACAATCACTCCGCGATCAGAAGAAGAAGCTTGCCGTTGTTGGAAGGGAGGCTGTGCAAGTGCAACTGCGCGCGTGGGGTGCCAAAGTGAATGCACCCAACATTGCTGCGCTTGTGGAGTACTATCGAAGCAATTCCGCAATGGACCTGTATTATCAGGTTGCGCGTGGTAAACACGTACTGGAAACCATTGTTGATGTCTCGGTGAGAAACGGAAAGTTGATCCTACCAAAACACAAACGGCCGGATGACGAACGGTCGCTTGAAGAAGTAGTTGCTGATATACGCGGAGAGCAACACGGGTCGTTGCTCATTGGCGATGATCTGCAAAAGATCGATTACAAATTGTCGTCCTGCTGCAACCCGATAGCCGGGGATGATGTTTTTGGTTTCATCACATTGGATGAAGGGATCAAGATCCATCGTGTGAATTGCCCGAACGCGGTCCAGTTAATGAGCAACTTTGCTTACCGGATCGTAAAAGCGCGTTGGAAAGGAAAGGATACGGTCGAGTTCTTGGCTGGCATCAAATTCAGCGGGATAGATGATGTCGGCCTGGTGAACAAGATAACGACCATTATCAGCCACGAACATAACGTGAATATGCGTGCCATCAGTTTCGAAAGCCATGATGGTATTTTCGAAGGGAAGGTCATGGCATTCGTTCATGATACGGATCATCTGAACTCCTTGATGGATAAGTTGAAACGCGTTCGCGGCGTGCGTTCCGTGGAACGAGTTGATCAATAAAAGTCACCTGTTCCTTGCTGCCTTATGACCGGCGCAATTTACCATATGCCGTTTCCCGTATCCGATCAACCATGTGGTTCACGCGATTGAGCCGAAAACACGGTATTGTGAATAATTACACCCTACGGGATCGCCTTCGAAAATGTACATTTGACGCATGGTAGTTCCCGAACAGACCGAGAACGTCCGACGCATATTCAGCGATTATTTGGAACAGAGGGGGCACCGCAAGACGCCTGAGCGTTTCGCTATTCTCACTGAGATCTATGCGCATGAAGGTCATTTCGACATTGAGCGACTATATGGTCGTATGAAGATGAAGAAGTATCGCGTTAGCCGTGCTACCCTTTATAATACCATGGATCTCCTGATGGACTGTGAACTGGTGCGCAAGCATCGTTTCACAGGGAATCAGGCCCAATTCGAAAAAGCACATTCTTTCAGCCAGCATGACCATGTGATCTGTTCAGCGTGCGGAAAGGTCCAGGAATTCTGCGACCCTCGCATTCAACAGATCCGCAACACGGTGAGTGAAGTGATGCAATTCAACGTTCAATACCACGCATTACAGATCCACGGAGTTTGTGGAGATTGCCAAGCCAAACGACAAAACCTATGACCGTAACAGACCGCACCACTTTCGATATTGCCATTGCAGAAGAGCAAGGTTGTTCCGTTTTCCACCTTAAGGGTCGATTAATGGACCAACAACAGGCCGACCGGTTGATGAGCGCTCTGGATGAGGAGCTTGGAAAGGGAAAACATTCGGTGATCCTTGATATGACCGACCTCGCCTATATGAACAGCACTGGTCTGAATATCTTGATCAACGTGCTTACACGCTCAAGGAATGCAGGCGGTGATACCGTGATCGCAGGTGTTTCCACAAGCGTTAGACAGTTGTTTCTTGTTACCAAGTTGGATTCCGTGTTCACGATAACGAACACCGTGGATGAAGCCGTAGCTAAGCTGACCTCTTAAAGTTGGCATGACTTCACGAATGGACGTACTGCTCGGCGCCCAATGGGGCGATGAAGGAAAAGGTAAAGTGGTCGATGTGATCGCACCTGATTATAGTGTGATCGCGCGCTTTCAAGGTGGACCCAATGCCGGACACACGCTGATGTTCGAAGGGCGCAAACATGTGTTGCACACTATTCCCAGCGGTGTATTCCGTGAGGGAACCATTAATCTAGTGGGGAATGGTGTTGTGATCGATCCAGTGATCTTTTTGAAAGAAGTAAAAGCGCTTGAAGCGCTCGGTGTTGATGTGCGCAAGTCGTTGCTGATCTCACGCCGTGCACATCTGATCCTTCCAACACATCGCGCTTTGGATGCAGCGAGCGAAGCTGAAAAAGGATCCGGAAAGATCGGCAGCACGCTCAAAGGCATTGGTCCAACGTACATGGATAAGACCGGACGCAATGGTCTCCGTGTGGGGGATCTGGAGCACAAGGATTTCAAAGAACGCTATACGTTACTGGTCCGAAAGCATGAACGGTTGCTCGGTATGTATGGACAAGGAACAGAACTTGACCCAGCTGCCGAAGCGGAATGGATGGACTCCATGGCAACCTTGCGCAGTATGACCTTCGTTGATAGCGAGCACTATCTGGATGAAGCCATGCGAAATGGCAAACGGGTCCTAGCTGAAGGTGCGCAAGGAACATTATTGGACATTGATTTTGGAACTTACCCGTTCGTTACCAGCAGCAATACGATCAGTGCTGGTGCTAGCACAGGACTGGGTGTTGCACCGAACCGGATCGGAAAGATCGTAGGGATCTTCAAAGCCTATTGTACGCGTGTTGGCAGTGGTCCATTCCCAACTGAGCTTGAGAATGCAACAGGTGAACAGATCAGAAAAGCTGGCAATGAATTCGGCAGCACCACTGGTCGGCCCCGCCGTTGTGGATGGTTGGACCTACCCGCTTTGCATTATGCGGTAATGATCAATGGCGTTACGGAACTCGCGATGATGAAATCCGATGTTCTATGCGGAATGGAAAAGGTTCTTGTTTGCACAGGCTACAAAGTGAATGGAAAGGTCACGCGGCGCTTGCCTTACGACATCTCTTCAGATGTGGAACCTGTTTATGAAGAAGTTGGCGGCTGGCCCACAAGCACCGCGTCCGATCCGATACCGGCCGAACTTGAGCGATACATCGGTTTAATAGAAAAAACCGTTGGAGTTCCTGTCAATCTGGTTTCGCTGGGTCCCGACCGCGCAGAAACGATCATGCGTAACACAGTGATCGCTCATTGACCGACCATATGGGTTCGCGAAAGCATTCGTCGCGGAAGAACCCAACGGATCATGGGCCTCTTGTCCCTTCGGATCTACGTACTACGCTAATTGAGTTGATCGGTGAAGAGTTTCCTGCCTTTGAAAAGGCCATGGAACTTGATCCACCAACCAGCATTCGACTCAACCCAAGGAAACCCTTTGTTCTTGAAGCTGAACCCGTTCCGTGGTGCAGGACTGGTCGGTACTTGGACACCCGTCCATCATTCACGTTCGATCCGCAGATCCATGCCGGAGC
>JAGNUG010000185.1 GCA_017987115.1 Flavobacteriales bacterium
ATCCTACACCATCCGGAAACGCACAGATCCCACTTGACGTGTTCGAATGCAAGTTCCAGATCAGCATCAAGACCAAAGTGGTGCAAGGGCTTTTCAAGGACCATGGCGACATTTGGGTGGGCTACACGCAGAGCTCGCGTTGGCAGGTGTATAACTACGGACTGAGCCGCTCGTTCAGGGAGACCAACTATGAGCCGGAAGTGCTGGTGGTGATACCCACGCGGTACCGCATCTTCGGGTTCCATCTCCGCATGCTCAGTGGTGGTCTGGTGCACCAGAGCAACGGAGGCACGGAACCCTATAGCCGCAGTTGGAACCGGTTGATCTTCCAAGTGGGGCTGGAACGGGGGCGTTTCTCATTGCTTCTGCGGCCTTGGTGGCGCTTCCCGGAGAAGGGCCGTAAAGATGAGAACCCGGGCATAACCGGCCTCACAGGTAACGGTGAATTCATTGTGATCTACCAACGCAACAGCCATGTGTTCTCGGTGCAGGTGCGCAATGGCTTCATTGATGATCCGCTCAAGGGTGGCTCCGTGCAAGGCGATTGGTCCTTCACCATCAGCGGGCACCTGAAGGCGCACCTGCAGGTGTTCCATGGCTATGGTGAAAGCCTGATCGACTACAACCACAAGCAGACCACCGTGGGCTTAGGGGTGTCGCTATTGGATTGGTTGTGACCGCCACTGGACGGCGCACGTGGCCATCGCAACCGTGCTTGATCTATCGCAAAGCTTCGGAGGTTTCTAAACCCACCGCAGGTCATTCCGCCGTGCGGCGGAGACCCTGCGTTCTTGGCCAATGGGGCAGGGTCTCCAACGCTCTGCGGAACCCTGAACCCACCCAAGATCTTCGCCTTGAGACCATGCGATTGACTGATCCTCTCACGTTCCGCCATAACCCCTTGCCTCCAACAACCTATATAGCCCCTTCTCTATCCTACACGATGAATTGGATATTGGTGAATGGAACGCCGTCGGCCAACTGGAACTCGTTGAACGCGGACCCGTCGAACACGCAGGTCCCACCTCTTCCGCTGCCGATGAACAACTTCCCGGTCGTGTCCTCGAACAATGCGTGGATGCACGTTGCACCAAAGAAGAGCGGGATCCGCACTGCTCGGATCCCGCTCTTCATTCGGACAGCGATTATTTAATAGTGGTCCTGCACGCTGCCTTGGTTACTCGGCAGTTTTACCAAGTGCGACAGCAAGATAGACCTGCACTGCAGCATTCTTGGAATCGCCAAGTACGTCTCTTGAGATGGCATCCTTGGCAACGCTGGCGAGTCCGTGGTTATAACGGGCCCCGATCTGTGCACGACCTAAATTAATACCAACGCCGCCAACTAGGCCATAATCAAACTGATTGAATTGTCCATCGCCTGGATCCGTTGTTCCATTGGCCAGATCACCTTCGAACTTGCGCTCAGACACGATCATAGCCCCAAGGTATCCTCCTGCATGCAATTCCAACACTTGGCCTAGCGGGATCACGACCAACAAGGGCACATCGATATAGTCGAACTTATAAATTGTCTTTTGGTCGATCTCCTCAAAGGTCTTGGTGACTGCTGTTCCCTTTTGATCGTACAGTGCTTCGATCTGAAATCCTAGCCCACCGGAAGGTGCTACGCGGCCGAAGAGTCCAAAACTTCCGCCGAGGCGGGCATTAACGTCCTTGGCTTCGTTGACGTAAAGCGTGCTCCAGTTGGCGCCACCCTTCACCCCGAAGGCATGGGACATACCATTGGATGTGGTTTCTGCATCTTGACCATATAGTGTTGTGCTAAAAAGCAGGCTCAACGAAATAATGCCCAAACCAAGTGCAAAGTGTAGTGCTCGGTTTTCAGTATGAGGATTTGAGGTGTACATATGAGGTCGGTTTTATGGTTATGTAACTCCCCTTCTAAACCGCATGCCAGAACCAATTTTGAGCATCGATCCATGCTCAATGCCTGCACTGATCGTTGACATAAGGTCACAAGGTTGGGGAAATCACTTCACCATCACTACCTACCGCCGCAGGGATCCTCCAGCTGTTCCTGCCGCGAGTGGATGGCGCAAATCACCATGGTCGAGCATTGCGGTGGCATCGGGACTTTTGCAACGAGTGTGGCCCATGACCTGCGCTGTGCAGGAGATCAGGATCAATGCGATGGCGAGGACTGTAAGGCGCATCATTTCACGCGTTTTTCATGTTGGCGTTGGCACACCTCCTGAGATCGAATTGACTGGGATAAGTACCGGGCGCGCTATTCAAAGACGGTCACTCCTTACTGAACAACGAGCTTTGCTCTGTATGCGTGCGTTGCCGTTCTCAGCTCGACGAAGAAAATACCGGAGGTCATTCCCGGTACCTCTCCCATGGAAAGTTGTATCTCTTGGTTACCGGCCGTACGTTTTCCAAGGGGAATGGTTCTTACGATCCTCCCGGCTACATCATGTATCGTTAGTGAAACAGTTTCCGTGCGTTCCAACTTGAATGAAAGTGTGGTCGTGTTCGAGAATGGATTCGGGTAAGCGGTCAGTGCCGGTATCCCGTGTTCGGGCAATTCAGTTACACCTGTTGATACGCATGAGCGCAACGTTCTATCGATGCATGAATAGCCCACAACACCATTCGGGTTGAACAAGGCCGCGCCTTTTCCGTACGATAACACCAGGATATTTCCAAGGGTATCCATTTCCAGTTGTCGAATGATCTTTTCCTGCAATCCTGAATTCGCCGTGGTATAGGTCGTCCAGGTCGTTCCATCAAACGAACAAAGCCCGGCGGGATCACCAAGTGTGCCGTCTTCGCAGCTGGCCCAAAGTGTTCCCTGATCGTCGATCAGCAATGCAGTTATCCAGTTGGCGATCAATCCGGTGTTGCTGGTGTCGTAGAGCGTCCAGTTCACGTCATCGAATTTGTACAGGCCCTGCTCGGTTGCGATCCATTTATCTCCAAGCGCATCAAAGGCAATGTCCGCAATGTTTCCAAGGGGTATCGGAGAGTTGTTGGCGGTGTAATACGTGATGTTGGTCTGGTCATACTTGGCCAATCCGAATGTGCCGCAGAACCACACATTATTCTCAACATCAACCCTGATCCTGTTCAGGCCTTGGCCAAAAACACAGACCGGATCGCCGGCATTGTATAAACTGACCTCGGTCCATGAATTCGTTGCATGATCGAATTTTGAAAAACTGCAACTATTATCGTGTCCGATATACACATTGCCGGTATGGTCGGCTCCGATCACATCCAGGAATTGCAAGGACACACCGCTATTCGCATTGTCCCATAAGTGCCATGCCGCAGGGTCGTTCACATCACCATCTGGTATCTGGACCACACCACCCGCAACTCCGTTGAACGCCATCCAAATATCACCAGAACTATCTTCGGTGACCCCTCCTCCTGTTCCTGTATAGTCAATGGGCGCGGGCCAAAGGTCCAGATTATACGGTCCGTAATCCTGCCACTTCGGACAATCGAACACATTGATGCCGCCATTTAGATCGCTGGAAAGCCAGATCCTGTTCCTGCTATCTACAAAAACAGCATTGTTCAGCATGGATGTAGCTCCCGAGTTTTGGCTGGTGTAGGTCGTCCAACTGCTGCCGTCATAACTTTCCACGAATCCGTTCCCGCAGGTCCAGAAGGTGCCATCCTCAGCGATGCGCACATCTTTGACATGGCCCGGCGTGATGTGCGATGTCCACATACCGTTGGTGTAGATCTGCACTCCCGATGGCGCCGTTCCACCGACGGAACCGATCATCACGGTTTCTCCCATCGCATCCACTTCCGTCATGTAAATATTACCGAAAGGGGCGTTGTTGGCATTGATGTGCGCCCAATTCGTTCCGTCGTAGATGTCTACGGAAAAGGTGGAGACCGCGTATACCTTATTGGTGCTTTCATCGACTTCGACATCATTGATCTCGTCGAACATTATTCCTGAATTCCCTTGCGTGAAAACGGTCCAGTTCACGCCGTCGAATTTGATCAATCCAGCATGACTGGCGATCCAGATGTTATTCTGCTCATCCACGTCGATGTCGGTCAGGTCGATCGTAGGCAGACCGGAATTGGAAGGCGTGTAGATGGTCCATGTTGTACCATCGTATTTTCCGAGACCGCCAAGACCTTGCCCGAAGTCATAAAAACTGACCCACACGTTATCGTTATGATCAACTGCAATGGCATTCATCAGGTCAGTGGGAAATGGTGCGTTGGTCATGTCCCACTTCGTCCATGAAGTAC
>JAGNUG010000078.1 GCA_017987115.1 Flavobacteriales bacterium
CTTTCCACCACTCCTTTTGCCGTATTGATCGCACTCTCGATCTCCGCAGTGCCGAACCGGTGGCCACTGACATTGATCACATCATCCACGCGACCAATGATCCGGTACCGGCCTTCAGCATCGCGCTTTGCGCCATCACCGGTAAAATACATGTCTTTGTAGTTGCTGAAATAGGTCTGCCTACAGCGTTCGTGATCGCCCCAGGTCGTGCGAAGAATTCCCGGCCAAGGGTGCTTCATGCATAGCAAACCTTCCACTTCATTCTCAGTGATCTCATTTCCATCAGCAGTGAGCAGGATCGGTTGTATGCCGGGCAATGGATAGGCCGCATGACTTGGTTTTTCATCCGTAACGCCAGCTATGGAACTGATCATGATACCGCCCGTTTCGGTTTGCCACCATGTGTCAACTATGGGGCACTTACCCTTACCGATATGCGTTTTGTACCAATGCCATGCCTCTTCGTTGATCGGTTCACCAACGCTGCCCAAAACGCGCAAACTGTGCAAGGAGTATGGTAGCACGTGGTCTATGCCGTGCGCCATCAAGCTACGGATGGCGGTTGGTGCGGTGTAGAAAATGCTAACGGCATGTTTGTCCACGATCTGCCAGAATCGGCCTGCATCCGGGTAGGTGGGTACCCCTTCGAACATGACCTGCGTGGCGCCGGCCAACGTTGGTCCATAAGTGATGTAGCTGTGGCCTGTGATCCAACCTACATCCGCAGTGCAGAAGAAGACATCGCTTTCCTCCACTTGAAAAACATTCCGGAAACTGTAATCGGCATAGACCATGTATCCACCGCATGTATGCACTACGCCTTTGGGTTTTCCGGTACTGCCGCTTGTGTAGAGGATAAACAGCGGATCCTCGGCGTCCATTGCTTCGGCGGGGCAGTCGCTATTCACTTCATTCAGTTCGTCATGCAACCAAACATCTCTGCCCGCTACCATTCTTACGCTCCATTTCACGCGCTCTGTCACGATCACGGTCTTCACGGACTGGCATTGTTCCAGCGCTTCGTCCACTACGGTTTTTACCGGCATTTCCTTTGCACCCCGGAACATTCCATCACTGCACAGAACAGCCACGGCTTCGGCATCATTGATGCGGTCTGCCAGACTTTGGGCACTGAATCCGCAAAAGACCACACTATGGATCGCGCCAATGCGGGCGCAGGCTAACACGCAAACCACAAGGTCCGGGATCATGGGCATATAGACCGCCACACGATCGCCTTTCTTCACGCCGTTGCGCTTAAGGACATTGGCGTACTTGCATACACGATCATGCAGCTCGCGGTAGGTCAAGCGTTCAGGCCGCTCTTTCGGGTCGTTCGGTTCCCAAATGATCGCCAATTTGTTGCCCCTGATCTCCAAATGCCTGTCCAAGCAGTTCTCGGTAATGTTCAACTTGCCACCAATGAACCATTTAACATCGGGCTTCTCGAAATCCCAGCTCAAGGTTTCGTCCCATTTCTTACGCCAGGTGAACGTTTCAGCCTGTGCGGCCCAAAAGGAGGCGGGGTCGGCAACACTTGCGGCATGACTGGACGTGTAATCCGCCTGGGTCCTGATACGGGTCAAATGCTTGGTCATGCTGCCAAGATATTGATCTAAATCGGTTTCTGGGCGCAACCCCATTGCCGATCCGCATGCTTCACATTATTAGGGTCGGGCTTCCCGCCGGGCGGTCGGATACGCGGCGGGACACTGCGATCTCATGTGACGTGTCTCGATTATGAGCACTAGCCAAGTACGGAGTGGTCAGATCTGCCATCTAACAACCTCTATGATCTTTGATCGAGGTCGTTTATCTGAACCTTTTCCCGGATCGAACTCATAATTCAAGAAAATATTTTTTGTATCAATTTTTGAGCACAATTCGACCTTGAGTTCGGGTTATTCGTCGAAGAAAAATAGCCATTCGTCTTGACAAATGATACGTTTATGCCAAATCTTGCGGCACTCAACGGAATTGACACTGCCAACCTAAACACAGAAAAATCCCCCAAACGCATGTGGCCAGTTCAAACCCTAACCCTACTACTCTGCCTGACCGACGAAGAGCAATTATTTGCTCAGAACCAAGTTTTGGACCCGATCGTTCCTGCTATAGAAGTTGCTGCCCCGGAAGCAGATGACACCGCAGCAGATGCGTTGTTGCTCTTTGGGGATTGTTGATCTTATTGACTGTCGATCGGTCTCTCTCTTTATGATCGGCTGCACTGCGTTACCGCCATCGGATCCATTTCGCTGGCGGTTTCGCATTTTTGGCCCCTGATGCGCACCGTTCTCCTAATTCTGATCTTTGTTCTGCATGCACGGATCCATGCCCAATGGTCATTCAGTGGAAATACGACGCTAACATGGGAGGTGGTCATTGAGCGCTATGAAGATCTAGCTCAACAGCGTTCTGGCGCCAAACTCATGGCCATCGGCCAAGATGACGATGGCTCGCCGATCCACTTGTTCATCGTTTCAGATGGTAGCGGCTTTACTCCGGATAGCATTCGCGCAGCCGGCAAGAACATCCTTTGGATCACCAATGGCATTCATCCAGGAGAACCCGACGGCATTGATGCCAGTTTGCTACTTGCTCAAGCCTTGCTCGATAGCGATCAGTACATGGGATTGCTTTCCAATACGGCCGTCTGTATTGTTCCGGTATATAACGTGAGCGGTGCCAAGAACCGCAGTAGTACCAGTCGTGCCAACCAGAATGGTCCAGAGGAGTATGGTTTCCGTGGTAACGCACGCAACTTGGACCTCAACCGTGATCTCATCAAAGCAGATTCGCGGAATACACGTACCCTTCTGTCTGCATTGAGCGATTGGGACCCCGATGTGTACTTCGAAACGCATGTTAGCAATGGCGCCGATCACCAATACGTGATGGAGTTATTGACCACGCATCCGGATAAATTGGATCCAGCGTTGAGTGGATTTCTCCAAGAGACGATGATCCCTCGGCAAGAAGAATGGATGGAACAACACGGCGTGCTGATGTGTCCCTATTTCGAAACTGTTGGTCGAACCCCAGAGGATGGACTTACCAGCTTTGTCGATGGTCCACGATACAGTACTGGACATGCTGCATTGCGGAACCGTATTGGAGTCCTAAGCGAAAGCCATATGCTTAAGCCGTATGCTGATCGTGTAAATGCTACGTTCCAGCTCATGCTTGCCACGATGGCTGCAATGAACGAGAACCCTGAAGCCTTGGCATTAGCTCGGATCCAAGCCTTCAACACCACGATCAAGGCCAAAACATTCGACTTTAATTGGACCTTGGATACTACACGAAAAGAAGTACTACCGTGGTTGGGTTACAAGACCGTGGAAAGCAAAAGCGAAGTATCCGGTCTACTACGTATTAATTACGATCATGATCAACCAACGTCAGTGGAAGTGCCGTGGACAGCACATGCCATACCCGTATTCACACTGGAAAAACCAGTAAGGTATTTGATCCCTCATGCATGGACGGATGTGATCGAACGGCTAGGGCTAGAGAATGTGGTCATGGAAGTGGTTGGCGATACGCAAAGAATGAATGCTGAAGTGCAGTACATCAAGGACTATAAAACTGTAACTGGTCCTTATGAAGGCCACTATTTGCATTACGGCATTGTAACGCACATGCTAAAGGAAGAAGTGGTAGCACAGAAAGGCGATGTATTCATACCAATGGGCCATTATACAGATCGCTTGGTAATGGAGATATTGGAACCACGTGCCAGCGATAGTTATTTCGCATGGGGCTATTTCGATGCGATCCTACAGCAAAAAGAATGGTTCAGTGATTATGTGTTCGAGGATATAGCAGCTGAACTGTTGGCCAATGATCCCGACCTGAAAGCTGGATTGGCAGCCGCATGTGAAGCTGATCCTAAGCTGGCCAATGATGCATGGGGCCAATTGTACTTCGTGTATAAGCGTTCTCCATATTTTGAGTCTGGTTATTTGCGTTATCCTGTCATTCGTTGCTTGAACTGATCAGGATCCGAAGTACCTTGTCACCTTGACGAACAAAGATCACTATCTACCATTAGAATGACAGATTTGAAGAAGCAAGTATTGGAGGCTGCAAAACGCCAAATGACCGAAAGCGCAAAGGAGTTCGATGACCGTATCAAAGACTTACGGAGCGTTACCACAGGGGACGATAATGCTGAAAGTGCGAGCCAAACGGAAAGCACGCGCGGTGGAGATGTGGAACTGATGAACTCCTTGACCGAGCAGCGCGATCATGTGAACATTGAACTCAAGCGCGTTGAAGCCTTGGACCCATCCGTAAAAATGGATGTGGTGCAATACGGTGCGGTCGTACATACGGAGAATCATCATTTTCTGGTGGCCACCAGCATTGAGGAATTCGATGTGAATGGCACGAAATACCTTGGCGTTAGCACGCAAGCGCCGTTGATCAAAGCCATGTCCGGCGCCAAAAAAGGGGAGGCCATAGATTATCAAGGCAAGACGTACATCATTAAAGAGATCGCATAGCTGAAGATGGAATTGTATGAAGCTGCCGTTGGCGCAAAAGTGAACCACCCGACAATGGGACTTGGTGTGATCTATGATCTGGACAGCCGCACCATCCATTGCTTTTTCAAGGATCACGGAGAACAACCGATCAGTCGCAGTTTCGAGGGTTTGAAAGTGACCGCGCCCGGTGTGGAATTGGGCCAAGAACCGTTGGATATCGATAGTGTTCAGGACGCGTTGCGCGATGTGCTCGAAGAAATGCAGAGCCCTCAGCGGCCCGTGGCTATGCACCCGCGCTATGAGGGCGGCATGATGGAGTTGAAACCGAAGGACGGGTCGCTTAAAAGCAAGGAATTACCGATCGAAGATTTCTTCCACAAGATCGTTATGATCCGCGATCGTTTCCGGGTACTTGAGCAAAAGATCAATGCACATGACAAGCTCTCTGACCAGGAGAAGGTAGAGTTACAGCAATACATCACACGTTGTTATGGTACACTCACCACATTCAACATTCTGTTCGAGGATAAGGAGGATAATTTCGTTGGGCAGAAAGCCGAGTAAACAAGCGGATTTCCGGTTTGGACCAGTAATGATCGGATAAATTTTTATCCACAGAATTTGCAAAGCATGATCCAACGAATTACCTTGGTACAACAGTAACGTTCTTTCACAGCTTCAGGCTGTTCAAAATACAGCCCACATAGGCCATAGGTTCTTGTGACCAACATTTTTTCCTCAGGGTTGGAAGATCAAAGGAGCAAAGGCGGGCCGCGTTCCAATGCTTGCATTGGAATATCCTTCGGGAACATCGCGGATTACTGACCTCTTTCTGTCCGACCCGCTCATGTGATTTCATGGGTTGCAATGAACTCCGGCTTATGTGGGCTTTTTTGTGCCCGATCAGTACTGGTGATGGAACGAACTCACTGGGTCGTTGCCCGGATCGACAGACGCGGAAAAAAGCTGATCACCGCTGATCATCCAGAGGGAAAGGTTCATTGAAAGAGGCGGAATTTCGCACAAGATCGAACGGTTCTACATCCCCGTTTCTTCCACCTTACTTTTGGCGGCGCGTTATGAATGAACATCGCAAGATGCGAGCATTCAGCATCGTTTACCATGCAAACCACCACAATTATCCCATTGGTAGAAACACAGTACCCGGTCATGGAGGCGTTCTACACCCTGCAAGGTGAAGGAGCGTTCACTGGACAGGCTGCGTTTTTCATCCGTCTCGGTGGTTGTGATGTTGGCTGTACATGGTGTGATGTGAAAGAGAGCTGGGATGTTACCCAGCACCCGCGTAGAACTGTAAAGGAGCTGTTGAAAGAGGCAACTGAGCATCCGGGCCGGTTGGTGGTGATCACTGGTGGTGAACCGTTGATGCACGATCTAGGTCCGTTGACCAAGGCCTTTCGTGAAGCTGGATTCCGCGCGCACATAGAGACCAGTGGTTCTTCGCCGTTGAGCGGAGAGTGGGATTGGATCTGCCTAAGCCCTAAGAAATTCAAGGCTGCTTTGCCTGAGTCGTTCGAAGCGGCACACGAATTGAAGGTGATCGTGTTCAATGCACACGACCTGAAATGGGCCGAAGAACAAGCTGCCAGTATACATTCCAGTTGCGAACTGTTCCTGCAACCGGAATGGAGCAAGCGGGAGACCATGATGCCCCTGATAACACAGCATGTTATGGCACATCCCCGATGGCGCGTATCATTGCAGACACACAAAGTGCTGGGAATTCCATAAGCTGCGGTGATCCGACGGTTAATGGCCCGTTCCGCATCACGTATCCGTAACCGATCCATGCTGAAATACACTGTTCAATTCCTTCAATTCTCCTTTTGCGCGTTGCTAATTTTAGGCTGTTCCAGTTCTTCGTTAGTAGCTCAGCCCGGTGGGTACAGTACTACGGACAAGGGTGCGATAAAGCGCTATGAAAGCGGACTCGACTGCATGCGCTCACAACGTTGGGAATGTGCAGAAAGCGAGTTCACCAAAGCTGCGGAGGCTGAGGCTGGTTTTGTGGAACCCCGGTTGATGCTGGCCGAGATCGCCGAACAAAAAGGCGATGATGCCGAAGCCATCAAGCGCTATCGAGAGGTCATGGGTATTTCCAGAGGCGTTTTCCCGGTCGCTCAATTGCATCTTGCTGATCTCGAATTCCGTGGTGGACAGTATGAAGCTGCTGAAAAGAATTATAGTGCATACCTAGCAACGGAAGATGATCCACAGCGCAAGGCACGTGCAAGGATGGGAATCGATAATTGTGCTTTCGCATCGGCGGCCATAACCCACCCCGTACCCTTCGAACCAAAGAACCTAGGACCCTCCATTAATAGCGCGGATCCTGAGTATTACCCCTGCATAACAGCGGATGACAATACGTTCATCTACACACGGCGCGTAAAGGATCCTGCCATCATTCCATGGGGCATGCAGGAAGATTTCATGGTTAGTCATCGTGGGCCGGATGCCTCATGGCAACCAAGCGATCCGATACCGACAGTGAATACCCGCCAGTACAACGAAGGAGCAGGTACACTAACTCCCGATGGCCGTTTCATCGTGTTCACGAAGTGTGCTACTGAAGATGGTTCGTATGGTGGTGATCTGCGCGGCCTAGGTTCTTGCGACCTGTTCATAAGTCGCAGGATCGGTGATAGTTGGACACCTCCTGAAAATCTTGGTCCGCCTGTGAATTCGCGCAATTGGGAAACACAGCCAAGTATGGGAAGCGATGGTAGAACGCTCTATTTTATTCGTGGTACTCAAGCGCGTGATGGAATTAAGACCATGGACATCTTCACGACCGTTCTTCAGGATAACGGCACTTGGAGCAACCCGGAACCATTGGGACCTACAGTGAACACGCCGTATCAGGAGGAAAGCGTGCAGATCCATCCGGATGGGAACACATTGTACTTCAGTAGCAATGGGCATCCAGGTTTCGGAGGATTGGATATTTACGTTAGTCGCAAGCAGGAAGATGGCTCTTGGGGGCAAGCATTGAATCTGGGTTATCCCATAAATACCGGTGATGACGAGAATAGTTTGCTTGTTAACGCCAGTGGCGAAGTGGCTTATTTCGCGAGTGATCGACCGGGTGGTCTTGGTGATCTGGACCTGTACGGATTCGAATTATATCCTGAAGCACGGCCATTAGCGGTAAGTTTCATACGTGGCAAGGTCACGGATAAGATCACGGGAAAGCCAGTGGAGGCCGATGTTGAATTGTACGATGTTAGTACTGGAAAACTTGCAACTGGCGCGTACAGTGATCCACAGACCGGGGAGTTCTTGGTCTGCATCCCGACTGGTCGAGAATACGCATTGAATGCAAGCAGTGAAGGATATTTGTTCTTCAGCCAGAATTACAATGTGGCCAAGGGACCAGCATCTGAACCGTATACCTTGAATGTCCCGCTAAGCCCAATAACTCCGGGCAGTGTGATCGAATTGCGTAATGTCTTCTTCAATACGGCGAGCTACGATCTATTACCAGCAAGCAATGCTGAATTGAGCAAGCTCGCAAAGCTTATGGAAGCCAACCCTACGCTTCGGATCGAGCTAGGTGGACACACGGATGATGTAGGTGCCGATGCAGCTAATCTTAAACTCAGCGATCAACGGGCACAAGCTGTTCGGGATAATTTGATCGCTGCTGGTATTGACGCTGCTCGGATCACTGCCAAAGGCTATGGTGAGACCAAACCGGTTGCTACCAATGATACGGATGAGGGTAGGGCGCTGAATAGACGGACAGAGGTAACTGTGCTCTAACGTTCACGATCCGGACAATGCTTTCGCTCTTGAAGTAGCTGCAGCGATCGCACGATCCAACGTGCCGGCAAGGTCCTCTTTTCTTAGCACCTGAAATGCCGCTTCTGTCGTTCCTCCCTTGCTGGTGACTGCTTTGATCAGTTCTTCGGGTGTGCTTTCCGAATGGTCCAATAAGTGATAGCTGCCGAGCATGGTCTGTTTTACCAAAGCACTTGCCACATGCGGTTCCAATCCCAATTTGATCCCTGTTTCGATCATGCCACTTACAATGTGGAAGAAATAGGCGGGACCGCTTCCACTCAACGCCGTAACTGCGTCGAGCATTGATTCATCAGCAAGATGAAGTGCTCTCCCGGTGCTATTCAGCAATTGTTCTACCATCAATGTTTGGCGCATGTTCAGTTCGGTGGCCGTTGCATAGGCGGTTATCCCCATGCCGATCTGAGCCGGTGAATTCGGCATCGCCCGAACAACATTGGTATGATCCAAACTGGTTTGTAAACGTTCCATGGTAATACCCGCCATAATGGATAGAACAACGTGTTCCTTCCGGATGATCTTACGGAGCGCAGGAGCAACGTTACCGAAGTCCTGAGGCTTGACAGCGATGATCACAAGGTCGCTCTCACCGATAGACGAGCCCAATTCCATAGTAACGGTACCTAAAGTTGAAAGCTTTGCGCTGTGGTCCGCATTGCGCACGACCAACAACAGGTCCTCGGCTTTCACCAATCCGTATTTCCGGAAACTCCGTGCATAGGCATAGCCCATGTTACCGCAGCCGATTATGGAGATCTTCATGCGGCGAATGTAGGGGTAGGGTAAGTTGGAAGTATTTCGATGGTCACGGTGTCACGATCTTCAACCCAACGATCGACGCGATCAACGTGAACAAGAAAAAGACGCGCCAGAAGTCCATGGGTTCTTTGAACAGTATGATACCGATGATCACCGTTCCAACTGCTCCGATGCCCGTCCACACTGCGTAGGCGGTACCGATAGGTAAGGTTTGGGTGGATTTGTAAAGCAGGACCATACTGATCGTAAGGCAGACCATGAATCCTCCTAACCACCACAACGAACTAACCCCTTCGGTTTCTTTCGCTTTGCCCAAACACGTCGCAAAACCGACTTCGAAAAGACCAGCAATAACGAGAATGATCCAATTCATTTGCGCAAGTTAGCGGGTCGGGGTTGCCTATCTTCTCCTTAAACACTTCAATCTAAAACCCTACAACGAGTCCGAACTGCGCCCCAGCGCCGCGCATACTACCCATTAAGAATCCTGGAAGATGAGGCGTGCCAACGGTTACAAGAATAGATTGTCCAATGCGGAACTTTGTTCCTAGGCCAACACGCAATCCACCAAAACCACCATAGCTCAAGCTCGTGCCAAGTTGTGCATGTGTACCCAGACGCCGCGTTGCACTTGCGGAAAGCTGCGGCACATACCCTGGTAAATTGCGCTGATCAACCGTGAATGATCCGGTCCAGAAGGCATTCAGTTGCGACGTTATGGAGCCGCGTATTTGGAACGGCAGCAGGGTAGTGGCTCCTTCCGTGCGATACGTCAATCCGAATGTGTCCTGTAGCTGGGCTGTTCCCGTAATGGCATTATCCAGGTCCAAGATGTTGGTTATTCGGATTCCTTCATATAAAATGACCGTGTCCTTTTCCAAATTCACAGCGTTACCGTTCCACTGAACGAAACCGATGTTGATCACTTCGAAGGCTAGAAATGTCCGCAGTTCCGTGCGTCGCAGTTCGGTGGACCAACCACCGGAAACAGCGGCTCCTAGACCATTGGTCCGCCCCAATTCACTTCCGGCCGTGTCGCTTTGTAGAAATCTACCGTTGATCGTTGCGCGCAATATGCGACCGTCCTCTCCGGTGAACAATCCGGCCCATTTAGCATCGATGTCCGTTAACGATTGTCCGTTCACCAGGTCCAGCCGAATATAACTAGCTGTTTCTCGGAATTGAATGCCGAACCCTGCCGTTTGGAAGCGTGTTTGATGGTATGCGGTTGGACCTAGATCTGCGCGTTGGCCTTCGAATGAAGCGTTACCAAAGAAGGTGACATCAAAAAGATCATCCGCGAATTTCAGTCCCATCTGGTCATGGTGCGAAAAGCTAATGAGCGGCCTCCAATTGCGGTGACCGAGAAATCCCTTCTGACCAGCCCATGCAAGCCGCGTCGACAAAATGTATCCCGCTCGGTTGTTACCCTTTTTTCTTACCGCATCAAGGCTTCGCTGGCGCAGTACGCGATCGATGTAACCACCTTGGAGCAGTGCCAACGGTAATTCGTTGAGCAACGAATTTGCATTGTAATCAAAGTCTCCTGTGAGTTGCACCCGGTTCTTGTTTCGTGCCGTACGGTCAACGATGGTATCGATCGGTAGCACCGGGAACTGTGCCGACATGAACAGTGAGGTGAGAACGAATAACAGGAAAAGACTTGTTCTATTCGTCACCATTCACGAGATAATGCGCACCGGCTGTGATCTGTAGGTCCATGCGATACGTGTCATAGATCTGGACATGCTGCGATAGGTTGGCCGTATTGAACGCCACACGGATGCGCAATTTTCCTCCGTTGTAAAGCATGTCTGTTCGGGATTCGTCCAATTGAGCCGATAGTTCGGATGCGACCGGAGAGGTAACGATACCAATTCCGCCCAATATACCTGAAGCAATTATGCCTTGCGTTGGCACTGTGCTTAGCAAATTCCCCAAAGAGTCAATGATCTCCAATTCCAGACCTGCGCTGAACGGGAATCCATTTGTGGCGAATAGTTTCAGTTCTGCACGCTGCAATCCGTGAGCCTCCGCAGTTCCGGGAAGATCCACGGTCATGATCTGTTCCAACGTAAGGTCATTGGCGATCAAACGTAGCGGTAGCTCCAGTTCCAGGGATGCGCGTAAACTGCTGTTCCAATAGAGGAAGTCATTACCATTACTGATATCTCCCAATGGATTCAGGTGAAGATCCAGTTCATAACCAATTCGGTCCGGCAACGCTTCAAAGAAGAGGTCCACATTGCTATTTGTAGGGTTGATGGTATTCTGATAAACACTGGGCTGAAACGTATTTCCAAGGTCCAATGCCCGATTAAGATTGATGGGGCCTTGAACGATCGTGCTGGCAAGGTCCACCGTTCCACCGGAGTTGCTATTCGTAGCCTGTAAATAGTCCAATGCCACCTGAACATCAACACCAACGCCATTCTCTACACGGAGTTTCAGCGTTACGTCATCCACATCCAACGTGCCTGAGATGATGTTCTGGAAGAGATCCAGATCCGTGCTTTCCGGCCCGATATGGATCGTGCGGTTCCCGAAATAACCCTTCGCGTATTCTGGTCTTAAACCACTGTAGGTCACTTTCGCAATTACACTATCTCCTTCGGTGACATCAGCGCCGTTACCATTGGGATCCAAAAGCATGCTGATCGATGTTGCCATCGTATTCACATCATTGAATGCTGGCCCGCGCAGGTCCAACACTGTACCTGCCAGATCCCGTGTAACCGTATTGAACGTAGGGTTAGCAACCGTTCCAGGTCCAACGGATGCTTCCATAACATTCGTTCCGTTCGGGAATATCGCACCGGGTAGGCTGAAAGACCCGAAAATGGCACTTTGGATCTCGTTGCGCATCTCCATGCTCAGAGTTCCTTCACGCAAGATCAATGTCCGTAGTTCCAGATCCTCAAGATCGAATCTTGTCACTTCATTCTCACTTACGAACGGGAAACCGGCAAATAAATTGATGGTTCCTTGACCAGCTGGCAGCCCACCTCCGTAGTACAGGGTCGTATCCGGTGCTGTGAGGACCGTATCAAGGTCAACTGCAAACAGTTCGCTTTGATACAAGAGTGATATGGCTCCAGTGGAACCCGTTACGAGAAGTGAGTCCGGAATAAGATCGCCTATCGTGAAGGTGGTGGTAACAATGGGGGCTAATAGATCGACATCCCATTGCGCTGCACCATCATTTTTAGCACAGCCGGCAAGGCCGAATGAAAAAAGGATCAACAATGAGGCAACCGTATAGGGAGGGCCTTCGTTATGCATGTGGGCCAATTTACGTCTTGTCCCGGTTGTAGTGCATGTTCAACTTACATCGAACATATCAATCCTTTGGGTTAATTTTGCTGATACACGATGTGGCGTAGAGGCATATTGGTGCCGTGGTTGGCCAGCGCTCTGGTAATGTACGGTCTCTCCTATTTATGGCATGGGGTTGCTCTGCGGGACCTACAGGAATTGAAATGGCCCTTGGCTTTATACCTAACGCTTTCAGGTATCTTCTATTTGTTGATAGGTCTCGGGCTCACCATAGCGGTGCATAAAGCGATCGAGTATGAGTTCATCAACCTGAAACGTGCATTCCCTTTGGCGGCAATGCTGGTTGGTGCTGTTGCAGGATTTATTGTCTATCTCGGTGTTTTCGTGCTGGGTATGTCCTTCGCTAAACACGAATTGATGCATGTTGCTGCTGATGTCCTTTGGCAAATGTTCGAGCAATGTATAGGTGGTCTTGTGGTGAGCTTGGGCTTGATCTATGATATGCGGGAGACCTTCCTTGAGCAGGAAAAAGCCCATTGACACTTGTACATTATTGATTGCTCCCGATCAAAGCCCGCGGGGTTCCTGATTCCTTTGATCAAATCGTTGGTTTGGATCTAACCTCGGGTGGTTCAGGTTCTCGGGTTGGATCGCGATTTAGTGCTAATTCTAAAGTCCTAGTGATCGTATTTGACCTTAGGATCTGCCTTGTGTCTTGGAAATTGACTCTTGATCTCCCAAGATTGAGTTTAAAGCATATCGAAGATCTCCGGAACTATTAGCTGCCCATTGCTAACTGTCATCCTCTTCAATACTTCCCTTTCCACAGCTTGCTCAAATACTCACGCAGCTTAGATTCTCGAGGGTTCTCACCTGGTTGATAGAACGCTGTTCCACTTATTGATTCCGGAAGAAATTCCTGTGGGATGAAATTGCCTTCCCCGTCATGGCTGTATTGATAGGATGCGCCGTAGCCGATCTCCTTCATCAATTTGGTAGGCGCGTTCCTAAGGCCTAATGGAACAGGCAGGTCACCTGTTGCCTTTACAGTTGATTGTGCAGCACCGATCGCCAAATAACTCGCATTGCTCTTGGGCGCACAGGCCAAATAGATCGCGCATTGACTGAGAATGATCCGGCTTTCCGGCCAACCGATAAGTTGGGCAGCTTGCATACTCGTTGTTGCCATTAGCAGGGCATTGGGATCGGCGTTACCAATATCCTCACTTGCCAGGATCACCATTCTGCGGGCAATGAACAGCGGGTCCTCACCACCTTCTACCATTCGCGCTAGCCAATAGACCGCTGCGTTGGGATCACTACCGCGCATGCTTTTGATGAATGCGCTGATGATATCGTAATGCTGCTCGCCTTGCTTGTCGTACCGTGCGGTGTTGTTCTGAACTACATCGATGACCAATTTGTCATCGATCACGGCTTTTTTCGACCCTGATGCAGCGGACTTTACACAGAGATCGAACGTATTCAGTAAACGTCGTGCATCACCACCACTCGCGCGCATCAATGCACTGGTTTCTTTCAGGGTGATGTTCATCTGCTTCAATTCCGGATCCTCGGCCATCGAACGATCCAAAAGCGATTGTAAATGGGACTGGTCCAACGGCTCCAGAACATATACTTGGCAACGCGATAACAATGCACTGATCACTTCAAAGCTTGGGTTCTCCGTGGTTGCACCTATTAGGGTGATGGTCCCTTTTTCTACGGCTCCTAATAAGGAGTCCTGCTGCGATTTGCTGAACCGATGGATCTCATCAATGAACAACACTGCCGCACGCGAGAATAGCCCGCTATTACTGGTTTTTTCAATCACTTCACGAACGTCCTTTACGCCACTGCTGATGGCACTCAACGTGTGGAACGGACGATCCAATTGCGTAGCGATCAGTCTGGCCAGTGTGGTTTTCCCTACGCCTGGTGGACCCCACAGGATCATGCTTGGTAACAGACCGCCTGCAAGTGCTCTTCGAATGATCCCGTTCTTTCCGACCAAGTGTTCTTGACCAACCACATCATCCAAGGTCTTTGGACGCATTCTTTCTGCAAGAGGTGCGTGCTGTTCCATTCGCTGAGCGGACGAAATTACCGCTCTTGTTCGGGACCATTGGAATTAAGAAAGCCTCCACAGCAATGCAGAGGCCTTCTTTTGTCCAGTTCAAGAAATGCTCGACTTATGGCTGGTATACCATACGGCCTCGTTGTTCTTTTCCATTCACGACTATACGGTAGATGAATGTTCCGCTTCCATGGAATTCCGGTTTGAAGTCAACCGACACTAATTGTGCTTCAGCAACGGTAGTGTTGAAGAGCTCTGCAACACGACGGCCTTGCAGGTCATACACTTCAACCAGACCGTGACCAGCTTCCGGTGCTACGAATGCGATCTTTGTTTGGAACCTGAATGGATTCGGGGTGGAGCTTACCACCATTGCTTCAGGTGTCGGAGGTAGGTTGGTGACAACTGTTATGACCTGATCAATGACGGTGCTATTTCCGCAATCATCCGTCGCCGTCCATGTCCTTATGATCGTGTATTCTTCATCACAACCAGCTCCATTTATGACCTCATTCGGGATAACAGTTACGGTATTGCTACACGCATCGTTTGCAGTGCACTCCAGCGCAGCAGGGAGTTCATCACATTTTACGGTGATGTCCTCTGGATCGCACGAGAATACAGGCCCTTGCGTATCGACAACAGTTATGGTCTGTATGCAAATGTCCTCTGCACCTGTTTCATCTGATGCGTACCATGTGCGGATCAAGGTAGATGGGCATTCGCCGAACCATTGGTCCGTCCAATAAACCGTCACTGCGGGGCAAAGTGGGTCTTTCCTGAATATCGGGTGCTCAATGTAGTTTGGATCAACCGTAGTTCCGCACTCAATGGTCAGGTCAGGGCCACATACTTCGATCATCGGTGGGCAAACACCACAATCGTCAGTTACGAACACGGTTACTGAGTTGGAACATCCATTTCCAGCAGTTACTGTTAAGATATAAGTACCTGCCATATCGACTATCGGGTTCTGCTCAGTAGAGTAGAATTCATTGGTCCCATTCCACACATAGAGTAATTCGCCGCTAGGTGAAGAGCTAGTTAGCTGTAGAGTTCCGGTCTCACAGTCGATAGTACCACCTGTTGCTGTAATAGAAGGCAGTTCCGAATTCGATGTCACTTCCGCCGATGCAATGCTTGTGCAACCGTTGGTACCGGTTACAGTAAGCATGTAAGTTCCTGCTGCGCCAACTACTGGGTTCTGTTCGGTACTAGTGAAGTTGTTCGGACCGCTCCAACTGAAGGTTCCGTTACCGGTACCCATCAATGTTACGCTGGTGTTGGTGCAAGTGAGTGTACCGCCGGTTGCTGATGCTCCTGGGATATCATCGTCCTGATCAACTTCCGCA
>JAGNUG010000079.1 GCA_017987115.1 Flavobacteriales bacterium
GTGGTGCGCGTTACCGCTGTAGAGCAACGTCAAGGAGGATCCGAGCAGGACCAAGAACAATAGCGTGTCCCGAATGCGAAAGAGGAAACGGAATAGGTCACGCATCTAGTACTGGTATGCGTAGGTGCGATGAGTTCATCGTTCCTACTCACGCATCAGGAATTGGAATCGATCGATATTCTTCAGTGCAATACCGGTTCCACGTGCTACAGCACGCAACGGATCTTCGCTTACATGGACCGGTAATTTGGTCTTAATGCTTATTCTCTTGTCAAGGCCACGCAGCAAAGCGCCACCACCTGCCAAGTAGATCCCGGTCTTATAGATATCGGCACTGAGTTCCGGCGGAGTTGCCTCCAACGCTGAAAGGATGGCCTCCTCGATCTTGCTGATGCTTTTGTCCAATGCCTGTGCGATCTCCGCGTAGGTAACGGTGATCTCTTTCGGAATACCGGTCATCAGATCGCGGCCACGCACCGCATAGTCAGGTGGAGGATTTTCCAGCTCGGTGGTAGCCGCACCAACTTCGATCTTGATCTGTTCAGCAGTGCGTTCACCCACCAGGATATTGTGCTGGCGACGCATGTACTCTTCAATGTCCTGCGTGAATTCATCTCCTGCTACACGGATGTTCTTGTCGCAAACAATACCACCCAATGCGATCACGGCGATCTCACTGGTACCACCACCGATATCAATGATCATGTTACCCATTGGTTCCTCCACATCAATTCCGATACCGATCGCCGCGGCCATAGGTTCGTGGATCAGGTATACTTCTTTCGCACCAGCATGTTCACTGCTGTCCTTTACCGCGCGCTTTTCCACTTCGGTAATGCCACTGGGAATACAGATCACCATGCGCAGGTTCGGTGTGAACAATTGACGACCAGGGGATATCATTTTGATCATCCCTTTGATCATGTCCTCAGCCGCCTTGAAGTCGGCGATCACACCATCACGCAAGGGCCTAATGGTCTTTATATTCTCGTGCGTTTTGCCATGCATCTGCTGGGCTTGCCTGCCTACTGCGATCACTTTTCCAGTGGTGCGATCAATGGCTACGATGCTCGGTTCATCCACTACCACTTTGTCATTGTGAATGATCAACGTGTTCGCGGTTCCAAGGTCTATCGCGATCTCCTGAGTAAAAAAATTGAACCAACCCATGTGCGGATGTTCAGTGTTTGAAGTGACGGTTACCGGTAATGGCCATTGCCATTCCGTTGGAATTACAATAGTCTATGCTGTCCTGATCGCGGATGCTTCCACCCGGATGCACAACAGCGGTAATGCCGGCCTTATGTGCTATTTCCACACAATCCGGAAAAGGGAAGAAGGCGTCGCTTGCCATGACTGCGCCCTGGAGATCGAATTTGAATTTTGAAGCTTTCGTTATTGCTTGTTCAAGAGCGTCCACGCGGCTGGTCTGCCCGGTACCGCTTGCTAGAAGTTGATCATTCTTGGCCAACACGATCGCGTTGCTCTTGGTATGTTTCACCAGTATATTGGCAAAGACCAGGTCTTTCAACTCACTGGCCGAAGGCGCTTTTGTTGTAGCCGTTCTCATTGATCCTGGGCTTGAAACAACAGCATCCACGTCTTCGGAAAGTACGCCGTTCAAAGCGGTCCTGACCTTGGTTGTTGGGCGTTGGCTCGGCTTGCGTTCCAGAATGATACGGTTCTTCTTTGATCGAAGTATTGCCAGTGCTTCGGATGAAAAACGCGGTGCAGCAATGATCTCAAAGAAAATGGTATCGATCGCTTTTGCGGTCCCTTCATCAATCTCCGTAGAAGAGATCAGGACGCCACCGAATGCACTCACAGGGTCTCCGGCAAGTGCGGCATCCCATGCCTCCTTCACTGTTTTCCTCACGGCTGCACCGCAGGCGTTGTTGTGTTTCAGGATCGCAAAAGGAACTCCCGGCAAAGTGGCCAGATCATCGATCAATTCCACAGCAGCATCAAGGTCCAGCAGGTTGTTATAGCTGAGTTCCTTTCCGTTCAGTTGGTTGAACATGCCGTCAAGGTCACCAGTGAATGTGCCTTTCTGATGGGGGTTCTCGCCATAACGCAGCACAGTTGTTCGTTCGCCTGAGAACCAACCATGGATCGCGGTATCGTACTTGGCACTCACACCAAAAGCCGCTGCTGCGAAGGTTTTGCGTTGCTCCAGGGTGGAACTTCCCTTTTGGTCCGTAAGGATCGTTAAGAGCTCTTCGTAATGCACCTGTGCTGGAACGATCAACACGTCCGTGTGGTTCTTTGCGGCTGCCCGGATAAGACTGATCCCACCGATATCGATCTTCTCGATGATCGCTTCATCGGTACCACCGGCAGCGACGGTTTCCTCGAACGGATAGAGATCCACGATCACCAGATCAAGGGTAGGGATCTCGAACTCTTCCAGCTGCGCCACATCGCTTTGCAGGTCCCGACGGCCCAGAATGCCTCCGAAAACTTTCGGGTGCAAGGTCTTCACTCGACCGCCCAGAATACTCGGGTAGGTGGTTAGGTCTTCAACGGGAGTGACCTTAATGCCCTGCTTTTCAATGAATTCCTGCGTGCCGCCAGTTGAATAAAGGTGAACGCCAAGCGCATCCAATGCACGCACGATAGGCTCAAGCCCATCTTTGTGGAACACCGAAATTAGAGCGCTCTGGATCCGTTTTTGCCCGTTCAATACTGCCTGTAGCGGGTCTGGTCCCGCTTACACAGCGCAAGTTTACTGCATTAAATGGGCGTTCCTCGCGTCTTTTCCAGCGTGTTATCCGAAGGTTACCAACAATGGATGTTGGGAAGGCGAGCGTATTCGGTGGTTTAGAATCGGAACCCGATCCCCAAGTGCACATTCACCACATTGGTGCCGGATCTCTGAGTTCCATAGCTTACATCTCCACTAGGTGAAATAGTAATGGTGCTTGGATCGACATAGGTCACCTTTCCTCCTGAAAGGCTTTCAACACGTCCTTCGATGTAGATGATCTTCGTTGGCGTGAATTGTAGACCGACAGCCCAACCCCGACTGAAGACAAAATTGCTTGCATCCCGCTGATGCAGAAGGTCTTGGTCCATACCATCCACGGCAATGGTGGTGGTGGTTGAAAAATGGCGTAGACCGATCAAGCCTTCAACGTAGGGGCTCACCTTCCCATTGAACGGTTTCAACCGTGCTAAAGCGTGGTATCCGTGCAAATTACTGGTCACCTCCATGGTCCCGGTCGTTGCCTCAAGGAAGTCCTCATTCACTGGCACTGTGCTTGTTTCCCTCCCCATTCTGGCCCATGAAAAGTCGCCACCGATATCAAAGGGCAAGCGACGCATCGGAACCGCAAGGTTGGCACTGAGCCCGAACATTTGTTGTCCCCAAGAATCATTGAACTCGCCTCTGGGAATAGCCACTTCGAGACCACCACTGAACGTGACCGGGCGCTTATTCAATTGCGCTGTTGCAGCGGTGCAGAGCAACACGCCTATGACGAATGTGATCACCGTTCTCATGTTCAGAAAGTATAACGGAGGTTGTATTTCAAATGGTGTGCCGTTCTACTATTTGGTCGATCATGGATGGTGAATTCTGACGTTCTTTGGGGCGAGTACAAATAGTAGGCTGATCTCGTAGAATGCCTGCTGGTGTACCTGCCAACTTCCAACGAACGACCATAGACGCATCGACCCTTCAACTTGGATAACGCTTGGTCTTACAGGCCTATTTCTCGCTTCCTTCCTGGCAGCAACGATATTACCGTTCAGCTCTGAGGCAGTTCTCTTAGGAATGGCTGCCCTAGGTTCTTGGCCAATTCTCGAATTGTGGTTTGTGGCCAGTTTGGGTAATTGGTTGGGTGGCCTTAGTAGCTATGGTCTGGGTCGGTTGGGTGATCCGGTACGTATTGCAAAATGGTTGCGGACCGATCCGGTTAAGGCGGAAGCATGGAGATCGCGCATAGAGCAATACGGCAGTTGGGCAGCATTACTCTGTTGGGCACCGGTGATCGGTGATCCCATTGCTATCGCATTGGGCCTGGGTCGTGCGCATTTCTGGCCTGTCGCAATGTTGATGTTGCTCGGTAAGGCAGCGCGGTATGGAGTGCTTTTAGGACTGCTGAAAGCGATATTGTAAGAACGAGAACAGGCCCCGTTTCCGGAGCCTGTTCTCAGTATTCGGTGAATTTCGTTCGACTTTGAGATCACCGAGAACCTACATATGCGATCTGTCCATTAAAGCGACAATGTCCAACCCATGGTCCAGTCGTTACTGGATTCAACGGCACCGCGGAAATTCACACTATTGAACCAGCTATCTATGGTAGAAGGATCGACCGCGTTGCTCGCATCAGTACCAACATAGCCGCTAAGTGAAGGACCGGACAAAGCAATGGATGGATCGGTCTCGATACCACCTGCGTTATTGAAGTCGGCCACATTGCCGAACAGATCCGTGTTCTTTACAGCGAGTGAACCATCCACTACATAGGCATCGCACTCGCTACCTACGCGGATCCCTTGTGCAAATCCTGTAATAAGTCCGTTCCATAGTTTGCCCTTGGTTCCGTGACGTAAACGCAATCCGTGATTCGGTGAACCGTCATCAGCACCTACTAACGTGTAATTACTAATTGTAGGGTTGCTGGTCGGGGTAACATTGAAATCTGTTTCCCAATTGTCGCATTCCATACCGTTGTCGCCTGTTACCGCATCCTGATGAGCAACCCAGAACTGCCCCTTTCCGCGCCATCCGTGTGTCCAATCGAAACTGTCATCGCTATTTCCAGTTGAAACAGCCCATTTCAGGTTCACGGCACCACCAAAGAATTCGAATCCATCGTCGCTTCCTTTGTATGCCTGAAGATGTTCCAGCACTGTTCCACTTCCCACTGCGTTGAAGGAGAAGCCGTTCAATTCGTTGTCCGTACCAAGGATCTTACCTGCGTATTCAACGCGCACATATTTCATGGTTCCTGAGTTGTCTGAATCATCGGTGCCACCGTATGTGCCGGTACCACCTTCTCCATCCGCAGTGCAATCCGCAGAGCTACATATGTTGATCTGACCATAGCCGTTGATGATGACACCTCCCCATGCTCCACGGTCAGCACCTCCGGTAATGGTTTTGATCGTGGTCATAAGGATCGGCGCTGATGCGGTTCCGACTGCGTTGATGTTACCACCACGCAGGATGCTCAGGAACGGAGTAGTCGCATCATCCGCGGCGTAGATCTGCGTACCTTCTTGTATCGTAAGCGTCGTTCCATTTGCAACGAATACGCCGCCTGAAAGCAACCATTTCTTGTTATTCGTAAGTGTGCGGTCGCTGTTGATCGACCCGGTCACGACATAATAGGTCTCACCATTGATGGTCTGTGTTTGCTCGCCTGCTGCCGGTGCGAATTCGCAGCAACAATCCTTATCCGCATCGGGGTCATAGTTCAATGCCGATGGGTCCATGCAACCTTCTTTCTTTTTACAAGAAGTAAGTGGTGCAATTGCTATCGACGCGATAAGCGCTACCATAGCCAGTTTCGTGTGTCTTCCTTTCAAGGAGGTCATGTTCAATAGGTTGTTTTTCATTTACGCTGCAAAGGACCGTTAGCATCCTTACCGTTTCATTCGCCACGCATTACCATTCCGTTAAGTTGTGCATGTGCATGTTAGGTCAGTGTAATGCATTCATCGTTCTCACCGAAAAAAGAATGGACCCTTGTTGCGAACAATTCGCAACAAGGGTCCATTCCTGAAGAGCGTATCGAGCGAGTTCTACAAAATGCGGAATGTGATCCCGGCTGAAATGTTCATGCCCGTCCGATATTCATTCAGGAATGAAGTGCCGTTCGGTGTTTCTTGTTCAATGCGTACCAGTGGGTTCAGCACATTCCGGAAGTTGATGTTGGCCTGCCAGCGTTGTCCAAGGTCAGCACGTGCGATCACATTCATCATTCCCACAGGAAGTTCATATTGATCACCCAGTCCGTTCGCTCCGGCAGAGAAGACCCTGCGACCGAAAATATTGTAGGCAACCGTAAACGTTCCTTTAACTTGTTTGCTTAATGTGACCTGATAGCTCAGGTCCGCATTGAGCAGATAGGGCGATGCGCCTTGCAGAGGGCGTGTGTTGTTGGTAAGAACAACTGATGCGCTCTCACTATTCGTTGGAGTATCTCCGATCGTCAAACGGGATCGCATGAATGTCGCATTAAGGCCCACGCTGAAGTTGTTCCAGCAGGTGCTATCCTTTCCAAGGAGCGTACCGATGTTCTTGATCACTTCCAACTCAACACCAACAACGGTCGCAGATCCTGTATTACGGAACGATTGTAGCTGTCCGCTGGCGGTTGCAAGGGCTACTTTTTCGATCGGGTCGATCAGCTGTTTACCGAACACACCGATCGCGATCACTTCGCTGCTATTCGGAAAGATCTCGTAGCGTAGGTCGGCGTTGTAATTGGTACCGTTCTTCAGATCCGGGTTGCCAATGAATTTTGCACCTGCAAAGAATTCAGTGTATTCGAACGGTGCCATTTCCCTGAATCCAGGGCGCGAGATCGTCTTACTTGCGTTAGCGCGGATCACGTTGGTCTTATTGATGTCGTATTTGACCCCCGCGAACGGCAACAGGTCCGTGGAGTTTATCCGAGCAATACGACGGGCCTGGTAGAACGAATCGCTTTGTTTGCGATAAACGATGAATTGTTCGCCATCCTCCAATCGAGTTCCGCCCATCAACTTCAATTTCTCCGGTACGATATCGAGTTCGGCAGTTAGATATGCGGCATTGATATCCTGTTTGATGGTGTGTTCCGCTTCCGGTCCGGTAACATTCGTGATCGTGAAATTACCCACTGAATATCCGGCATTGTCCAGATAACTATCCGGTGTATCCAGATCGATACCATTCGTGTTGACTGCGTTCACACCGCTCAGATCGTAGGAGAATATCGAGTAACCGAAGTTGCGGGATTTTCTTTTCAGCTGTGCACCGGTGCGTAAGACCAGGACCGGCAGAACGCCCTGCTCGGTTACTTTCTCGATCAGGCGGTAGCTTACACCTGCACGTGCACTTGTTTCTTTCTCTTCAAGCGCACTGAACCATCTGTGGTTCTCCAAACGGTCGATCGCATTGAAGCGATAATTTTCACCACCGTTCTCGGGCGAATACAAGTAAACAAGCTGCTTACGATCGGGTTCATTCGCATCGGCCTTGGACATGGATCCCGCCCAATCGATTTTCAAACGACCCGCATTTCCGAACGCATGCTCACCGGCCACCTGATTGATCAGCATCGTGTTCTGACGGAACGTCTCGCGCCTTGAAAGAACATGGTCCTGGTAATCGAAATGTGTACCGCGGTTCTCTTGTACTTCATCCGACGAAAGGTTCATCCATGTGCTGGTATACGAAATGGTATGGTTACGGCCTAACTCCAATGAAAGCGAGGCCAAAGCAGATGATTGCGTGTTGAACTGCCAGCGTTTCTGGTCGTAATCCAACATAGGCTGGTTCAGTGTGTTGATCACGCGCACTTTGCCTTCGCGGTAGCGGTTCTCGTTTCGGTAGTTCGCAGTGGCTAGAACGTTGAGCTTGATATCCTTTGCGATCGCAAACGTGGTACCCCCGTATAAACCGAAATTAACATCGGGTCCTGCCTTACGCGTTATTGGGTTGAAGTTCGGTTGGAATTTCAACTGTTCTCCATTGATCACCGAGTTGTTGCCAAGAACGCCAATAGGTATATCACGGGCGCCGTCATCCATGCCCCAGTAGTCCTGTTTGCCACCGTTGTAGGTCGTGAAGTCCTTGAACGTGGTCTGTGTGTTCATGCCACCACCGAGGGTTACTTGCAGGATGTTCTCGCCCGTTGCACGTTTGGTTCGAATATCCACTGCGCCTCCGGAAAAGTCCCCATAGAACTCGGGCGTGAATCCTTTGGTAACATTGATGCTTCCCACTACTTGTGTTGGAAAAATATCCAGTGGAGCCACTTTGGTATCAGGGTCCGGAGACGGAAGCGGAAGTCCGTTCAAGTAGGCAGCATTATACCGGTCACCGAGACCACGTACAACCAGGTATTTGCCTCCTACGGTGCTTAGCCCAACAATTTTTTGTACACCTTCCGCGACATCCGCAGCACCTTTCTTTTTCAGTTCTTGAGAACCAATATTCTGCACAAGGTCGGTGGTCTTCTTCCGTTCCATCAACAGCACGGATTCCCGTTCACGATCCACCTTGGCAACCACCTCGAATTCTTCCATTTGCATGCCGGCAGCAGCCATTTCGATGTCAACCGTAACCGAACCTCCAGCTACGAGCGTAACGTTCCGTTCAACGGTCTCGAAACCGACGAAACTCACGGCCATTAAATATTCGCCCGGTTCTGCCTTGAAGAAATAGTTACCATCCAGATCCGTACTTGCACCAGTAGTAGTGCCTTTGATCACAACACTTACGAATGGCAATGGTTCAACCCGTCCGCCCTCGTTCGCGGTGATCTTACCGCTGATCGTGCCTTGCTGTGCGAAGGCGAAAAATCCACTAAGGAGTACAAATACGGTGAGTAGAATTCGTTGCATGCATGCGCGATGGATCTAAGTGATCTATACCGCGCCGCAAAGGTCCGGATAGGGTGTGTAGTTACTCTTGGTGGAGCGTTAAGGTATTGTTACCTGATCCGTGTTCTTCTTTACCGGAGTGTTAACTTCTTCTTCGAGGAACCACCATTTCGGAGTATCCTTCTTCCCGTTTCGCTCTTTCCACATATCCACCAATTGTTCCTGGAGTTTATCCGTAGCTTCTTCCACCGAATCCACTAAGTGTACAAAGCTCAACTCTTCCCTACCGATCGTACCTGCTTCATACATATGTTCCAATTGCCGCATGGTGTCTGCCCAATATTCGCGACCGTAAAGGATCACTGGAAAGTTCTTCACTTTTCCTGTTTGTATCAAGGTCACCACTTCAAAGAGTTCGTCTATTGTACCTGCACCACCAGGCATTACGACAAAGCAGATACTGTACTTCAACAGTAGCACCTTGCGCACGAAGAAGTGATCGAAGGTGAGTTCCACATCCAAATATGGATTCGCATATTGCTCGTGGGGCAGAACAATGTTGCATCCTACGCTTGTCGCACCAATGTCCCGTGCCCCACGGTTCGCCGCCTCCATGATCCCCGGGCCGCCTCCGGTCATTACCGTGAAGCCGACACGACCTACGCGTCGAGCAATTGACCTTGCCGCCTCGTAGTATTCATGATCTTCTTTGAAACGCGCACTGCCGAAGAATGTAACACACGGCCCAACGAAATGAAGCTTACGGAAGCCATAAACGAACTGTTGTAGAATGTGGAATACGGTCTTGGTCTCCTTCCAACGCGAGCGTGGTCCGCTGAGAAAGCTGAGGTCGATCCGCGTGCGGTCGATGTTATTCTGCGCCATGGACGCGAAGGTAGTGGTGATGGGTGCATCAAGCTTCTTCCATCACCACCCCGTCCAACGCCATCTTAGCTTGCTTCACGCTCTTCACATCCTGCACGGAAACGTGTAACGTTCCAGCTTTTTCATACACGTTGAATTTCTTTGGTTGCGATTGCACTTTGCGCAACAAGGCAGTGAACGTCTCACTCTCGAAGAAGCTGTGTTTCTGGTCAGCGATGAACGTGCCGATCATTTTTCCTTGCTTTAATACGATCTTTTCCAGCCCTAATTTTTCGCCCAACCAACGCAGGCGGATCGCTTCCATAAGATCCAGGACTTGATCGGGGAACGGGCCGAAGCGATCGGTTACTTAGTGAGCGCAAATAATGGACACGAATGGCCAGTAATTTGTCCTACAGCCTAACAAACTACCCTATCTTGGCCACTAGAGAACAGAATGTTGGCGTATTCAAGTCGAACTCTCCGCCGGATGCGGGAAAATAACTAAACACGTAAGAATCATGCAGCAGTTGGATGTTCTGGACCAAGAGTGCAAATGGCATAACACTGGAGTTGATATTGAGAGGATCCTGCTAGTTGTGCTCAAGAATGGGGTCATCATCGGCTCCTCTGCGGTCAGTTGGAACACTCGAACCAAGGATGATGTGTATTTCGAATCGACTTTCGTGAACGAGGGCTACCGAAGAATGGGTGTAGCCACCTTGCTCAATGAAAGGGGGCTTGAAGTCGCAAAGAGCCATGGAGCTAGGTGGGTTTGGGTCAGTGTGAATCGTGGAAACAGGTTTTATATCAAATGGTTTCTCAAACATGGGTTCAAGGTCCACCGAAAAGATCCTGTGAATGATACAGTGCTCTTCGTATGTGAGCTGTAGTTTTGAAAAGCGAGAGACCCCTATGTGGTGGTGCTGGCGAAGAGTTATGAACAGGCCGTACTGATCGGCAGGATCGTTCGTTACCTTCGACATACAAAAGCAAACGCTGGCGGCGTAATTGCATAACCAACCAAACACAAAATAGCCATGGCACGGAATGATATTGAATACAACGCAGCGATCGGGATGACAACTGCGGATGTACCCAACAGTAACTTGGACGGTACTGGAACCCTTGCAGAAGTTGTGGTTTCCAAAGGGAACACTACTGTCAATAAGGTGGTCATCAAAGCATCAGACAAGACCACAGAGGGCATGGTGCGGCTCTTTGTCGAAGAACCTGGGAAGACCATTAAGCTCTTAGAAGAAGTGACCATCGGTGCTCGTATTTGTTCAGGCACGGTGCCTGCCATATCCCAAGTCGTGAATTTCCCGAAGGGATTTGTCCTTGAGAAGAATTGGAAACTGCTAGCTAGCACCGAGAAAGCCGAACCGTTCAATGTGTTCGCAGAATGCCTCGGTTGGGACTTTCCAAGTTCTGAGACGAAGGTGGAGCAAGTGGCGGTTACTTCCATGAACGACATAGATACAGCAAACTCCAATCTAGATGGAACTGGGACATTGGGCACCATTGTTACTGGGACATTAAACGGCACGCGAATAAATTCATTGTCCATCAAGGCTATCGGGAATACGGACAATGGAATGATTCGCCTGTTCATCAAGGATGATAAGGGTAACATCAAACTACAAAGAGAATTTCGCGTACCAGAATCGAAACAAACCGCCGTTGTTCCAGCCTATGGCAGAAAAATCATCTTCGAAGGAGGACTTTCACTACCATCGGGTTACTCCTTAATGGCAAGCACGGAGCGCACGGATCTTTTCAAGTTGATCGCAGAAGGTTATACTTGGGAGTATAAGCCGGTGTAATGGCCACCAATCGAAAGATGAATATGGAAGAGCTCAAGAAGAGCTTTCCTTCGGTGGATGACTTCTCGGCCAAGAAGCTGTTGGGGGGCAATGGACCGATCATCGGGTTCAACGAGCATGACTTGAGCCCTGTTTATGGAGAGCCACTCTCGGACCCAAATCCTGGTGGGAATCCATCCGGTGGTGGTCCTAATTCAGGTGGGCCTTCTGGGGGACCTAATTCCGGAGGGCACCCCACCGCCTCTGATGCGGCCTGGGCTTCATATTTCGGGGATTCTGGAATGGACTGGGGCAATGACGGTTTTGGCGGCTCTGATTGGGGGGATGGTGGTTCAGGCGGTGATTCCAACCCCGGTGGGTCTGAAGGGGGGAACGGACAGAATAGTTCAGGGAATCCCGGTGGCCAAGGTCAGCAAGGTGAATTGCCATGGCTGAACAACAGTACGCCTACTTCCCAACCATATACAGTGCAGAATAATACCAACGCTACCATCTATGCTAAGCCTGAAAACAATTTTCCAGCAGGTACCCCGAATTTCATCTCCATTCCGCCTGACGGCACAATCAACACAGGAATTGATGGATTGCAGATAAATGGAATTGTTTACAAGTTCGTCAATGGTTACGGCTGGGTTCAAGTTAATGCCGGAAATTACACAACCAACTATAGCACTGGGGGCAGCATTATACAGTATTGGGGCGGAGGCGTATTAGACACTCCTCCGGATCCCACTTGGCAAGACCTGTTCGATGCTCCGTAGAATCGCAAATATATTGGCCGTTTTGACTGTGATTGGCTATGTACTGCTTTATTCATTCTGGCCTATTTCACTTGTGCTCGGTACGTATGAAGGCACTCTATGGTGGAATGACCCGAAAAACATTGGCCTTAGTGGATTGTACGACCTTCTGCGCGATGCTGTCTTACCGCTAACTTGCTTGATGGTAATCGTTGGCGTGGTGATGCTATTAGTACATCGATTAATACCCCTATTCTCAACATCAACCATTTTAACAGCTGAGAGTCTGAGCAAGTGGAGCGTCCAAGTACTCATAGCAGTTGCGTTGATCATCCCCGTACTATGGTACTTCGATCCAGGCGGCTATTGGTTCTGGTTTTTCGATTGACCCGACGTGATGAATGACCGGATGAAGATGAATATGGAAGAGCTCAAGAAGAGCTTTCCTTCGGTGGATGACTTCTCGACCAAGAAGCTGTTGGGGGGCAATGGACCGATCATCGGGTTCAACGAGCATGACTTGAGCCCTGTTTATGGAGAGCCACTCTCGGACCCAAATCCTGGTGGGAATCCATCAGGTAGTGGTCCTAATTCAGGAGGGCCTTCTGGGGGACCTAATTCCGGAGGGCACCCCACTGCCTCTGATGCGGCCTGGGCTTCATATTTCGGGGATTCTGGAATGGACTGGGGCAATGACGGTTTTGGTGGCTCTGATTGGGGGGATGGTGGTTCAGGAGGTGATTCCAATCCCGGTGGGAATGAAGGTGGGAACGGGCAAGGTAGTTCGGGGAATCCGGGTAATGGACAAACGTCTCCGGATTATTCGGATCTTGAGTTCATTAATAACACAAATCCCTCGGTATTTGAAAGCCGGACGTATAACAATTCGAGTCAAACCTTATATGGCAAACCCGACTATGATACACCATATGACCGTGTTATTGTACCTCCTGGTGAATGGACAGACGTCCCTTTGGATGCATTTAAGGTCGGCGGTCATGTTTATAAGGTCACGGATGGATACGGCACCTTAACGGTTTATGACAGCTTTTATGGTACTCAATATTCAGACGATTCCATCTTGTTGGAAGATTCAGACCTTGAAAGGATGCAAGAATGGCTTATGGAATATGGCAACCCTTGCCAACGGACTGATTTCGGGGTGGATGATACACAATGGGACAATATCTTCTTACCACCATAAATGAAAACGATATTCAGCTTGATATCACTGCTTCCTATTTTCGGGATTGTGGTGCTGTTTGCTCCTTATGTTTATTTCTGCTTTTACTACCCATCAATGATTAGCTGGCTACGCTTCAATCCAAAAGAATTGGGTGTAAATACAAGTATGGTTCTAGGACTGTTCGATTCTGGTTTTGTACTGGTCGAAATTTGCTTGGTATGGTTTGCAATTGGGCGACTATTCCAAATAAAGTACAACTTCACATCTCAGAACGCCTTATTTCTAGTCGGAACTTTTGTGCTTTACGCGATGATAGGCTACTTTGATTTTTATAGATATTATCGAGTCTGGCTGCTTGATTGAACGCTTGGAAAGTGCAGACTGCGGCAAACACGATCTATCAAGATGGTGATGAACTTATGCACCGTAGTTCGTCATCTTCTGTCGAGCCTCCAGGTACCAGTCCGTCTTCGCCTTGATCATGTACTGGTCGTTCAAATAGTAGACGTAGCCTTCAATTTCATGGTCAACTGGTTTGCTATTGTAATCCAGCAAATCTTGGCGCTTGACCTGCCCTAAGTGCGGGCCCTCCTTTTCAGGTAAGAGAATACACGCCTTCGCCCTATCAACGGCACATAGGAGCACAAGACTCTCTCGATCTTTTATAGCTATATTGTAGTCGTAGTGTACGGTACTCTCAAACAAATAAGTCAGGTTTGGATCCAACGCTTGCAATGCCATGCCCAATTGCTGGTTGAATAGCAGCTGCGCATGATGGGTTTGTATAAGGTTAAAGTGGCGCCGGTTCGTGAGCATCCATTGTCCATGGTAGTTGAACAGAATTATCAGCGTGCCATCGATTTTCTCGTAGGCCTTGATCGAAAGATCCGGTCGACACGACAGTAGATAGCACTGTAGCTCGGTAGGGAGTTGTTGCCACTCAAAGAACTTTTTGAAAGGTCTGGCCACCACGTTGAAGTTCCGGTCAAGGATCAATCCACGGCAACTGAGTGTCGTATAGTTCCAATAGTTGAGCTCCTTGCATCGATTGGAATAGTTGTAGATGTACAACCCGTTATCCAAGTCCAAGTTCCGAGTAATGAGCTTTGACTTGATGAGGAATAGTAACTCCTTGGGCGAAAAGCAGTGTTCGATATGATGTAGAACAGAAAGTTGTGAAATCGGCATTAGAGCTTCCGCCCGTTCAAATGTGACAAGTCGGATTCTGTCGATCTCCTTATCATTCTTGGTGTTTGTTACAGCACCTTGTTTAGCCAAAGCCTCCAAGTCCACACGAGCAATGAAATAATATACGCGTTTCACCACATTCCCATCCCGGTCCATGATGTGCAAAACTTCGGGGAACAGAGATAGGTTACTGTCCTGTAAAATGACACCAGTTTCCTCAATGAACTCGCGCAACGCACAACTACGAATGTCCTCACCCACTTCAAGACCACCTTTGGGGATAGAGTAGCCACCGCCAAACTCGTTCGTATGCTTAACGATCAAGATCTTGTTCTTGTGCAACAACACCACACCGCAGGATATGGCTATCTCAGTTGCTTCCATTTCCACGTTTGGGTGTCATGCACAAATTCTTCGCTTAAGCGTTGGCTCAGATCGAATTCATTTCCAACAAGTTCGTCGAACCTAGGGATACGGTTCTCCATGTTCAGGCGCTTATGCCAGTACTCCATCCAATATTCAAAACCTACCATGTGGTGGACCGGCCTTGAGCCTACCAAGTTGTCTTGGTATTGCGGTTGCGTCCAATTACTTACATCGGGTCCGGAAAAGTGGGGCGTATGCAGTGCCGGGAACATCGCGTGTTCGGAAAGGGCGAGTGCCCTGCGCAGCGAGAGGAGTTTTGCAAACTGATCATGCGCTTTTCTGAACGAGGGGAACTTGAGCTTAACGCGACTTTCGTCTTGGTAGGTCACAACGAAGCCCTCTGCATTCGGAAGATCGAGTGATTCAAGCTTTCCGAGTTCATCTTTGTAAGAACCGTAAATGGAAGTGAAGTCCTTGGCCATTCTGAAGCCCATTGTACAATTTTCCAACGGAAGTGCTTGGCCTGTTTCTGTATCGATCAATCCGATAAGGACCAGCTCTTCATCCATATCATACTGGACAAGGATGGCTGTTTCATTGTAGATGATCTCAAACACGTACGTGAGCGCCTTATCGAATTGATCAAAAAGATGGGAGTACTTCGCATGAAGGATCTGTGTTCCTTTCAGTGCCTTTGCATTGGTGAATGAGCGCTGTGCCGCGATGTACGGAATATCATCCACCCAATAGAGTATCCCCATCGTCCCGTCCACCTTTTCATGGATCGCTCTAACGGGAGCGTTGAGCACTTTGGTTTGACCTTCGCTCAAAAGCAGGAGGTCCTTGGCGAGGTACTGCTTGAAGGTCCAAAATTTTGAAAATGGGCGCTGCACCACATTGCCTTGCAGATCAGTGATCAATCCACGGCATGCCGAATTAGTAGCGTCCCACCGAAAGTAGTTGTATTTCGTTCCGTCCCGGTAATACCCGAAGATATAAAGATCAGCGAACGGGTGCTTTTGAACGCACATGGCTGAATTCTTGCAGTACCAAAAGAGCGTAT
>JAGNUG010000080.1:0-7848 GCA_017987115.1 Flavobacteriales bacterium
CTCCGGAACAACTACGTCTTCCCGCAGCACATCCATTTCATCGGTCATGAAGATCAAGGACTCAACGCCTTTCGTATCCACCTCATTGAGTTTTTCCACGAAACCGATCACCCGTTCCATATCCGCGATCATAGCCGTGCGTGCAGCGGGGTCGCTGAAATCCAACTGCGCCAATTTCGCGATCCTGTCAAGTGTCTTTTCGTCGATCTTCATTGGTCCTCAAGCAGCGGTGCTTCGATGATGTTGTACACCTGCTGCCGCAAAGTTACCAGATCGGCTTCAGTAAGCCCTTTGGTTGAGATCACTGGATGGATGATGGTGCGCGAGATCCCGGGCCGCCCTCTGCTGAATAATTCAGTAGGTTCACCGAGCAAGCGCCAATGGTCACGGAACGTTACGGGTACTATGGGCACTTGTTTTTCAATGGCCAACTTGAATGCACCATCCTTGAAGGGCTTCATACGTGGAGCGTAAGGCGGAATGCCCCCTTCGGGGAACATGGCGATGCTGGTGCCGCGGTCAATGGACTGCGCTGCTCTGCGGAATGCCTTCGCGGCCGAACTGCGGTCACTGCGGTTCACCGTGATGTTCATGTTCTTGAAAAAGATGTTGAAGAGTGGCCAATTGAGCAGTTCATATTTCGCGATGAACAGGAAATAGTGCGGCACCACATTATACATCTGGATAATATCCAGGTAACTGCTGTGATTGCAGCAGATGATGTACGGTGCTAAAGGCAACTCACCTCTGCGCTCGACCCGAACGAACACACCGGAACCGCATTGCAGGAAATAAGCCCAGCAGCGCTTCAGTCGGAACGCCCGTTGATAGCGGTCCGGACGGTGCAGAAGGATCCGGAATGGGATATAAAGGATCGCCAACGAAAGAAAAAAGACCAGTGCGAACCACAGCTTGTACAATACGCGTAGCGGCATGAAGGCCAGCTTGAACACCGTGTTCCTGCGGCTCTCACTCGTGGCTACGCGATCCTGTGGGGTAAGGATCTGCGACCGGAATTCATTATCAACGCTCTGATCCATGGTCCCAAAAGGGTCGCGAAGATAATTCGACCTTTCTGAGCGACTTGCGGTACCGGCCAATTCGTGGAAAGTCCGGCCCAACGAACGATGGCGCGCTAAATTTGGCCCCATGGCACGAATTCTGACCGGGATCCAATCAACCGGCACCATACATCTGGGCAATGTTCTAGGAGCTATCCGTCCGGCAATTGCCATGGCGAACGATACCAGGAACGAATCCTTCCTCTTCATCGCGGACCTGCATGGTCTAACACAGATCAAGGATCCAGCGATCATGCGCACCAATACGTACGGCGTGGCAGCGGCTTGGCTGGCTTGTGGCCTCGATCATAAGAAGACGGTGTTCTACCGCCAGAGCGATGTGCCTTTGACGGCTGAATTGACGTGGTATCTGAGCTGTTTCTTCCCCTACTCGCGGTTGACATTGGCGCATAGTTTCAAGGACAAGGCGGACCGGTTGGAGGATGTGAATGCGGGCCTGTTCACGTATCCCATGCTGATGGCAGCGGACATTCTATTGTACGATGCGAACGTGGTACCCGTAGGAAAGGACCAGAGGCAACACATCGAGATGACACGGGATGTCGCGGAACGGTTCAATCATCTGATGGGTGAAACCTTTGTTTTACCCGATTCGCTCATCGACACTAATGTGATGACGGTTCCCGGAACCGATGGGGAGAAAATGTCCAAGAGCAGAGGCAATCTGCTGAGTCTGTTCGCACCAGAGAAACAGCTCAAGCAGGAGGTCATGAACATCATGACCGATAGCAAAGCGTTGGAAGAGCCAAAGGACCCGGATACGTGCAAGGTCTTTGCGCTATATCGCTTGGTGGGTTCGCCGGAAGGTACCGAGACCATGCGGAAGAATTACCTGGCTGGTGGCTATGGATACGGTCACGCGAAAAAGGAATTGATCGCGACACTTCTTGATGGATTCAAGAACGAACGATCAGAGTACAACCGGTTGATGAATGATCTTCCCACATTGGATGAGCAACTGAAGATCGGCGCTGAGAAAGCAACCGTTGTTGCACGCGGTGTGCTGGACAGGGTGCGTGAGAAGTTGGGTTATTGAACGGCTCACCGGGCTGTCCGTTGTCTGCGCCACCAAATAAAGGGCGGCAACCAGATCAGGATAAGCAGCAACACTGAATAACCATGGAACCGCAGGAACCGGGGTCTTGGTCGCTCCATGGTCGCATGCACCGGTTGGGAGCGGCACCACGCAATGAACAGCTCCGCGACGGGCATTGCACCGAATAAGTAACGCCGTTCATCGGTACCAAGTGGAAAACCGAAACCATCCACGGTACTGTTCATTTCCAGATCGTGGAACGCATCGCCATTCGTTCTGCACGCACCTGCGCCAACGATCATGGCAACCGGCCCAGCGCCGAAGATCAAAGGTCCGGAATCGATATCGCCCTTGCCCCAGCTGTTTTTGGGAAATTCATTAACGACCGGCACGCCTAGGATCTCGTCGAAAAAATTATCTGAAAACGCGGTGAATTGTTCGTTCGCGAACGTACTATCGATCTCGGGCAGCAAGAGGCACATCAAGGCCAACGACGACCCGCGCATTTCACTTAACGCCGCGTTGGTTTCCGGATCCCATGCATGGGCCACTCCGCTGCTATCACCAATGGTGCGCCGCACACGTTGTACCCATGCCCGACGCACATTCGCGTATCGATCTGGCAGAATGCGATCATGAAGTGCCAGTGCCGCCATTGCAACCGTTGCATCCGCGGGCCAAGCCATGCCGTTGTACGACTCCGGATACGCGGTCGGTGCGTTTACAACGGTGGACGCGATCGTATCACAACGCCGAATGAACGCTTGTCGCTCTTCGATGGAAATGGCACCGATCCCGCTCGCTTGCAAGATCGATCCATGCAGAAAAGCTGACCAGCCTGCATGAAAAATGCCATGTACCGGTGGTAACAACGCCGGGAACCGTGCACGAACGCGCTCGCTTTCCAATTCATTCAATGCCCTACGTGCTTCATCGATCCGTTGCATTTTAAGATCATGATCACACCAACGGGTAGTGTTACAATTTGCAAGGCCATACAAGGCATAACTGAACGCCTCACCTTCAGGAAATAAGCGTTGCATGCGATCCGGCACGCCGTTGTGCATGCGTGGGTTGAGTGAAGCAAGCATTGCATCAACCTGACCCTGTTCAGCAGAGGATCCCGGAAGAGGAGCAAAGTGGATCGCACTATTCCACCAGATCACCATCGCTGTTATCACCGACATGAGCGAGATCAGAACAACCAATGGTCTTCGCATTATCCCTCCCAAGATATGCAGACCGTTCCGTGTAGATGGGACACATAAGGGTTTTCACAAAGCAACCATGCATCCGTTTTGCTGAAATACATCGTGCAGCCTCTAGGACCTTAACCCAGTAGAACTAAATTTGCGCCGCTCTCCGGAACCAGATCAACCCTTTCGACCAGTATGGAATTCTTCGCCTTTATTCACAGCTTGCTCCGCTATGCCGTTCTTGGTGGCGTTGCCATTGCAGGTCTCGCTGCATTACGTGGCTATCTCGCCAAGTCACCGATCCTTTCCTGGGAACGTGCATCTGCGATCATCGCCATGATCCTTTGCCATGTACAGCTGGTCATCGGTCTCTTGCTCTACCTGACCCGCTTTGGCTCATTCGAAGAGCGGTTCGGAGCAGGTTCGGACATGCTCCGATTCTGGAAAATGGAACACATCGGTACGATGATCCTTGCCGTTGCATTGATAACGATCGGTCGCATTCTAAGTAAGAAAGCGACTACCGAACCGGCCAAACAACTGCGCATAGCCGTATTCTACCTGATCGGGTTATTGCTCATGTTCGCTATGATCCCGTGGCCGTTCATGGCTAAATTCAATCACATGTACCAATGGCTGTGATGCGACCGATCTTTTTGCCCATCTTGTTCACCGTTGCAATGATCGCTTGCAGCAATGGAACGGAAAATGCTCCCGATGTGGCTGATACCAGAGGCCCAAGTGGTGCCGAGATCTATGCGACCAATTGCAAACTGTGCCACGGCGCAACTGGTGATCTTGGAATGGGAGAGGCCAATGACCTTACGGTATCCGTATTATCCTCGGAAGAGATCATTGCGATGGTCACGAACGGAAAAGGCAATATGGTTCCGTACAAGAACATCCTGACCACCAAGCAGATCGAAGCGGTTGCCGCATACGTGGAGACCCTTCGCAAGAAAGAATGATAGACCCGTTGGAATTCTCGGGGAAGACCGAGACTGCTGTACTCATTGGCTTGATCACGGAGAAGCAGGACGACAAACAGTTGAAGGAGTATTTGGACGAGTTGGAATTCCTTGCGAGCACTGCGGATATCACATCATTGAAGCGCTTTACGCAAAAGATGCAACGGCCCGATGGCCGCTATTACATCGGGAGCGGAAAACTGCAGGAAGTAAAGCAGTGGATCGAGGACAACGAAACGGATTCCGTTATTTTTGATGATGAGCTTTCACCAGCGCAACAACGGAATCTGGAAAAAGTTCTTGGCATACCTGTCCTCGACAGACCGCGATTGATCCTCGATATTTTCGCACGTAGAGCACGATCGGCACACGCAAAGACCCAAGTGGAATTGGCGCAACATGAATACATGTTACCGCGCCTCACGAAACTCTGGACACACTTGGAACGGCAGCGTGGAGGCACCGGAACGCGTGGCGGAGCGGGTGAAAAGGAGATCGAGACCGACCGGCGTTTGGTGCGTGATCGCATCTCATTGCTGAAAGCGCAATTGAAACAGATCGATCGCCAAATGGCCACCCAACGTGGAAACCGTGGCAAATTGATCCGCGTAGCCGTTGTTGGTTATACGAACGTCGGTAAAAGCACGTTGGTAACTCTGTTGAGCAAGAGTGAAGTTTTCGCGGAGAACAAATTGTTCGCAACGCTGGACACTACTGTAAGGAAGATCGTATTGAGCAACCTGCCGTTCCTGATGTCCGATACAGTAGGTTTCATCCGGAAGCTGCCCACACAATTGATCGAGAGTTTCAAAAGCACGTTGGATGAAACACGCGAAGCGGATCTGTTGTTGCATGTCGTTGATATCAGTCACCACAATTTCGAAGAGCAATACGCCACAGTGAAACAAACATTGAACGAGATCGGAGCGGGTGATAAACCCGTCATTGTGGTGTTCAACAAGATCGATGCTTACAAACCCACGCCACATGACCCGGACGACCTTGCTCCGAAAAGCGTGGACCAATACACTCTGGAGGAGTTGAAAAGCACGTGGATGGCGCGCATGGAAGGCGAAGAAGTGATCTTCATCAGCGCTGCCGATCGTCAGAACATAGATGGGCTGCGCAAGTTGTTGTACGAGCGCATTAAGGCACTGCATGTAGCTCGCTATCCATACGAGAGCGATCTTTTGTTCAAGGATGAATACCTGGAAGGGGGTGAATAACCCCAGGTGATGGCCGTGAAACGGAAGAAAAAGTCCACCAAAAAAGATACTGGTGTACGCGTGAATTGGGTCAAGCTCGTACTGATCCTCTTTGCCGCGCTCCTGATCGGCTTCTTTGCGTTCATGCAGAGCGTACGCAGTGGCCTGTTCGGTGAGTTGCCGTCAGAAGATGATTTCAAGGAGATCCGGCATGAGCAGGCCACATTGATCCTTGGCTATGATGGTTCAACGATCGGCAAGATCTTCGCAGAGGATAGAACCAATGTGAAATTCGAGGACCTTCCTCAGCACTTGATCAACGCGTTGGTCGCAACGGAAGATGCCCGTTTCTTCTCACACGAAGGCGTTGACGGAAGGTCTTACGTACGTGTGTTCTTCCGCACGTTGTTGGGTCGTGATCGCAGTGGCGGCGGTGGCAGTACCATTTCGCAACAGATCATCAAGAACCTGTATGGACGAGGCAAACATGGCATACTCACCACGCCGGTCAACAAGATGAAGGAGGCGCTGGTAGCACAACGTTTGGAACGGATGCTCACCAAGAACGAGGTACTCGTGCTCTACTTCAATTCGGTTCCATTCGGAGAGAACGTGTATGGTGTCGAAGCTGCCGCACATCGTTATTTCAGTAAACCCACCAACCGCTTGAACGTGCAGGAAAGCGCCGTGCTGGTGGGAATGCTCAAAGCGAACACCACTTACAATCCAAGACTGAATCCGAAGAATTCCAAAGGCCGAAGAGATCAAGTGTTGGGCTTGATGCAGGGTCGCAACTACATTACTTCAACTGCTGCGGACAGTTTGAAAAAGCTACCGATCACCTTGCGCTATTCCGGCGTGGATTCATTCGACCGTTACGGATATTTCAATGCGAAAGTGCAACAAGAAGCGAATGTGATCCTCGATGCCATCGAAGAAAAAAGCGGGACGAAGTACGATCTGAAGAAGGACGGTCTGCGCATTACGACCACCTTGGACCCTGCCTTGCAGCTAAGTGCATACAGAGCGGTCCATGAGCATTTATCGACGATGCAACCCAAGTTGGACCGCGAACTACGCGGTTCGAAAGCGCGGAAGTATTGGGAACAGCGGCAGAATAAAAAGCCTTCCAAGAAATGGAAAGCGAATGCACAATTGATCACGGAGATCTACGAACATGACCAACGCGTGGTGGACACTTTGAGCTACCGCGACAGCCTCTGGCATTACCGGACCTTGTTGAACGGAGCTGTATTGATGATGGACCCCAGCAACGGTGCCGTACGTGCGTGGGTAGGTGGAAATGACCATCGCTATCTACCATACGATCTTGTGCAAGCACGGCATCCGATCGCAAGCACCATCAAGCCAGTGATCTATGCCGCAGCATTGGAACGTGGCATGTTGCCCTGCACCTATTTGGACAATGAGAAAAAGACCTACGCCGAATTCGAGGACTGGGCACCGGACAACTTCGATCGGGATACGATAGGTGGTGAAGTTGCGCTCTGGTATGCGCTCGCCAAAAGCATGAACCGACCCACGGTCGATCTTTATTTCAGGACCGGAGCAGATACCGTTCGGCAAACGATGAAGTCACTCGGCATACCCTATGGCGAAGCAGCAAAACCCGCGGTGGCCTTGGGCGCGACCAACGTATCGCTAACGGAGATCGTTCCGGCTTACGGCGCGTTCGCAATGAAAGGCAGGCGCGTAAGTCCACAACTGATCTCGCGCATTACCGATGCAAAAGGAAAGGTGATCTACGAAGCGAAACCATCTCGAAGTTCCGTTGCCGTGAGCGAGGCGACCGCAGCATCGATCACCACCATGCTGCAACGTGCAGTGGACCAAGGAACCGGAACAGCCCTACGCAGCCGGTATGGCATCATAGGGCCTTTTGCGGGAAAGACCGGCACCTCACAGAACTACAGCGACGCATGGTTCGTGACGTATACGCCAGGTCTTGTCGTAGGTGCTTGGGTTGGCGCATTCGAACCGGACGTGCATTTCCAAGGTGCGAATGGAACGGGAGGTCATTTGGCGTTGCCGATCGTTGGTCTGGTGTTGAAGGATATTGAAAGAGCACCTGATCTGCGCAAACGTTACATCCGGTCGTTCGACTGGTTGGCCAATACTGAAGTGGATCTGGATTGTGATGCACGTCGCAGCGGCACTGCGATCGAGCGTTTCTTCGAAGACTTGTTCAAACCAAATAAAGAACAAGTGGAAGTGGATCCGCAACCCGATCATACCAAGCCAGCGGATTACACGAAGATCGAGGAAGAGGTGAAGAAAGACCCGGGCTTCTTTGATCGTTTGTTCAAGAAGAAGGAGTGAGGACGAATTATCTATTGATCA
>JAGNUG010000080.1:7948-15561 GCA_017987115.1 Flavobacteriales bacterium
GGATCCGCAACCCGATCATACCAAGCCAGCGGATTACACGAAGATCGAGGAAGAGGTGAAGAAAGACCCGGGCTTCTTTGATCGTTTGTTCAAGAAGAAGGAGTGAGGACGAATTATCTATTGATCAACAAAGATGACCCGCGTGATTGCTATCACTGAACCGCTCCTATCGCCAACTCGAAATTCGTATGTGCCCGGTTCCAGATCATTCCGGTGCAATGTGGTACGTTCAGAGAACGAACCTTGGATGGTTCCAACAAGTCTACCAATGGCATCGAAAATGGTAACGGAACTTACCCGTTGGGCAATAGTACCAAGTTCGATGGTAACATCGCCAGAACTGGGGTTCGGATAACTGACCAGCTCACCGATCGCATTTTGTTCATCGATCCCTACGGAGCAATAACCAACTTCGCATACCGAAGTGAAGCTTACTACAGTACCCGTATTGATGTCCAAATATGGCCACTCTATCGACGTTGGAGAAGTATCGCAGATGTGCAAATTTCCTTCGATCGAACCTTCATTGATCGAAGTTTCCGATATGCACAAACTACCCGATCCTGTTATGTTGCAGTCAGGCGGATTAACGAAAATGCGGGCCTGCACAACAGCATTCCCACCAATGATCGAGTTGGTCAGAAACCCTGGTACGCCATTGACCAACGAATCGCTGCAGAGCATAGTTCCATAATTCTCGAAATGATTGTACGTGCCAAAGGAGCCAAGATCGAGCGAACCATAGTTGTACACAATTGATAGTTGCATTTTAGTATCTACGTAAAATGCCCCTTCGTTGTTCAATGCTGTTCCCCAAAACTTATTGGCGGTCACTGTTGCTAATGAACCAAGGTTATGAACTCCGCCTAACGCGTGGAAATTACCGCAAACCATCGTACCCCAATTGTGCATGTTTCTGCCAACCCCGTTCACAAGTGAATCAGACGCTTGTATCGAACCATAATTGAAGCACGTATCCTTCACATTAATGAATACATCGGCCACAAGGCCATTATAGTTACGCAACGTACCAGAGCTGAAGAACCACAACCGAACAGCATCGACCATTCCGTAATTATACATAGTTCCAAATACTGAGAGTTGCCCTTCACCAATTATTGATCCCGTCAATTCAACTTTCAAGAATGCTGCATTGATCTCAGTTACTGGACCTGCTGCTTGCATCGCATGGCTAACAATCAAGGTGTCGCATGTCGCAATATCACAACCGCAATCCCAAACGGCCGGGTCATTCCAACTACCATCAGAAACTGTCACACAACTTACCCCAAAGCACGTATTACACCCTAAAAGAAAAAATCCAACGTACAGAAGATTCAACATTGACCTTTCCATGCGGGTTGCTGTTTACTCGAGATACTCATTCATTTGCTCCAACAATCATTCCGATCGTCCAATACCACGTGTGGTCGTATGGACCCATTGGATAAAAAATGCTCCCATACTCAAATGCGGTTCCTGTTCGCTGATAGTAACTCCACTCAAAACTCTCCCTTACCAGACTTTCATATGGTCTAAGTTGCGCAAAATCCAGTGTATTTTGTCTAACTTCCAAGTATCGCTGCCATTGTTCAGGAAAGCAAATGGGTAAACCTGTGTTGGGACCTGAATACAACAGCCCAGTACCTGCAATACCAAACGAAAGATTCGTTCCATAATAATATGGATACCCAAGTGAATACCCTCGAATGTCAGTTACACTGTTGAACCAACTAAAAATCGACACTACAACATCCCCTGGTGCTATAGCCTGTCCCGGAAAGTTTTTACGCCTTAAAAAATCAATCGCGTATGCTCCTTGAACCGCATTCATACACCCAAGCCCTGTCCCATCCCATGATACACCTGAAAATTCTTCGTCACCAACACCTTCGATCTTATCTAGCCATTTTATTTCAATGGTAGCAACGCCATTTTCCACTGACATAATCTCATGATCGAACATGTATACTTTGGACTCGCCGAGCAGTGCAATAATTGCATCTTTGGCATTGTCATACGAGGCAACCAATTCGCCATCATCTACCCATACTGACCCATCTGCTTTCGTATTGATCGGAAAGGTGTAGGTGTAGGTACCCTCAAGCCAATCATCTCCGACCTTCGTTGCATCACCCTTCTCATAATTCATCAACGCCTCATTCAACCAGAGTGCTTCCTGTATTGGTTTTTCACCATCCGACTTAACGCCAATAGCGATAGCTGTTTTAACTTGTTTGAATTGTTTGATCAGTGGCATAACATCTTCCTTTGAAGGCCTAAAACGCTCGCCCAGTTTAGGAGTAACGGCATTAGATACAGCACCCGATCGAACAACCTCATGAATGTCTTTTCTACAAGAAGTACTGAAGGCTGTTATCACAAACAGTCCCAAAACTAAATGAAATCCACCGTACATAGAACGCTTTATTGAACCAAGAACTGAAAACCGAGGAAGTAGATTCATGTTTATCATGTGAAAGGTTGGTGGCTGATTAATGGGATGACAAAACTCTCTGACACTAATAACATAAACATTGTCAACATGACATATCCTTTGTTATTTTGGCATTTCTTAAATATGCTATTCCACTATCGCATAACGAGATGATCACAGACAAACAGATCGGTGCCAATATCGAACGACATCGGAAACAAGGCGGACTTTCGCAAAAAGAAATGGCTGCAAAACTGGACATGGAACAGAGTTCCTATTGCAGAATCGAACATGGGGAGATCAAAATAACGGCGACCCATCTTCAGAGGATCTCAGAAATACTAGAGATCACCGTTGAGGACTTGATCGGTGAAGACCCTCGATCCATTAATATCCAGCATGCCAACGGAACTCAGATCGGTAGTGGAAATGGCGTTCATTTCGTTCAACACGTGGTGAGTGAAGAATTTATCCGCGAGATCCTTGATCGGTTCGATAAAGAGATCGACCGACAAGACACCATGAACAATAAGTTGATCGAACTTTTAGATAAAAAATACGGGAATTGAATCGAGAATTCGTAGTAGTTTATAGATTACCTCAACCGCTCCGAGATCTTCCCCCGCAACCGCATGAACGGCAACTCAAACCAGCGGTAAACTGCTGCGGCCGCAAGGATGGAAGTCGCCCAAAACCCAGCGTAAAGAAGAACGGTACCAGCCATTGAAAGTCCTTCGGCGGCATCCAAGAAGAAGTAGCGCAAGGGCAAATGCACGAGGTAAAGTGCATAGCTGATCCTGCTCAGGAATTCAACGGGCTTGGCATACTTCGAAATTGAGTTCCACGAAGAAAGAACCGGCAATGTCATGGCCAATGCAATGCTCATGAACGTGAAATACCATGTCGATAAATAGGCAACATTGGCCATTGTCCATGGTACCGTTGCGAGCCAATAGCCAACTACACCCACTATGAGTGCGACCCACTTCAGCTTACTCCATGTCGCGTAATAGTAATGATGGATCCAAGCAGCAAGGACACCAAAGCCGATCGTGTCCAAACGGTTCACGACCAACTTGCGGATGATCAGGTCCTGCTGGAAGAGTGTGTCAATCCCATCGATGTAGGAAAAGCGGATCACCGTGGGAAATATGATCATGGCCATTGTCGCCAACAAGAACGCGTAACGTGCAGACAGTTTGATCAAACCCAACACACCAAGCACAGCGATCGGGAAAAGCAAGTAGAACCATTCTTCAACCGCCAATGACCACGACTCCCAGAACATGAGCCCAAGTTGAATGTGGAAGTTCTGAAAGAAGAGGAAATAAGCCCATGTATTTGTGTGAAGTACGCCTCGTGTTACACCTGCATAGGCCAGTGCGATGTTCACGAATAAGAATAAGTAGTAGTTCGGAAGCGTGCGAAGCCAACGCCGTTGCCAAAAATCCAATAGCGCTTTGTACCAAGGCAATTTATTTTCTTCAACGGAACGGAGCAAAATACCACCCACCAGGAATCCGCTGAGGACGAAGAAGAGATCAACACCATCAACAAAACTTACGGAAAGGTCCGGTGGCCAATGGGCTCTAAGCAATTCAAGCGAATGGCTGTAGACGACCTGAATGATCGCCAATGCACGCATGACATCCAGACCAAAGATCCTTTGTGATGGTGATCTTTGGGTGAGCATCAACGATGGTCCGGTTACGAACGGTTTCTAGGCGAAAGCCTGCATATCGCAAAGCTTCCGGTATTGGCCATTGGCCTCGAACAACTGTTTGTGGGTACCGCGTTCGATGATCCGTCCATCCTGCATCACGCAGATCTCGTTGCAATGTTGAATGGTGCTTAACCGGTGTGCGATCACCAGACTTGTTCGGCCTTCCAACATCTTGAAAAGCGCATCCTGTACCAGTCGCTCGCTCTCGGTATCCAGCGCACTTGTTGCTTCATCGAGGATCAGGATCGGAGGGTTCTTCAACACCGCACGCGCAATGCTGATCCGTTGCTTTTGTCCACCACTGAGCCGGTTCCCGCCATCACCGATGTTCGTTTGGTAGCCGCCATCCATTGCAACAATGAAGTCATGTGCATTCGCGATCCTTGCAGCGCGTTCAATGTCCGCCATGGCCACACCCGGCGTTCCGAAGGCGATGTTATTCGCGATGGTGTCATTGAACAGAATACTCTCTTGCGTAACGATCCCCATCAAGGCACGCAGGTCGTTGATCCGTAGGTCGCGGATATCATGACCATCGATCAGCAAGGCACCTCCTGTAACATCAAAGAAGCGTGGAAGCAATCCAGCCATGGTGGTCTTCCCTCCGCCGCTCATGCCTACCAATGCAACGCTATGCCCCTTCGGAATATCCAGATCGATCTCGTTCAGCACAGTGGTGGAGGTATTGTCATTCGTCCCACCTGGAACAGCATCGTAAGCGAATGAGACCTTCTCGTAGGTGATACGATCAGTGAATGCGGCAATCGGTCTCGCACCCACCTTTTCCTTTACCGTATTTTCAACTGCGAGCAGATCGAAAATACGCTGACCGCTTGCGCCACCGCGTGTTATTGCTGAATACCCTTGCGAGAACCCTTTGATGGGTGCCAACAATTGTGAGAAGATGATGATGAATCCGAGGAAGCTATCACCGGTCAAGGATGGTGAGTCACCCAACACATACGAACCACCGATGTATGCAATGGCCGCCATGACCGCAGCACCCATCGTCTCGCTTAATGGCGATGCGATATCCTGCCGATTGAGCATGGCGATACTGCTTCTAGCCAGCATTTCATTCTCCCGCGCAAAACGTCGTTCCATATCGGCCTCACCGTTGAAGGCTTTCACCACGCGTATACCGGTCAATGTTTCTTCAACGCGAGCCAATACATCAGCGCTCTTTTCCTGAACACGGCTGCTTCGGCGTTTCAAACTTTTGCTGATGCGACCGATCAATAGACCGCTGATCGGCAAAAGCAACAATGAGATCAAGGTGAGTTGAGGAGAAAGCGTCACCATGGTCGCCAAGAAGAGGATCACGGCGATCGGCTCGCGGAATACCATTTCGATGTAGAACATCACCGAGTACTCGATCACTTGCATGTCGTTTGTGATCAACGAGAGCAGATCGCCTTTCCGCTCGCCGCTGTGGTAGCTCAAGGGCAGCGCCATCATCTTCCCGTAGATGGCAGCGCGCACATCGCGTACGATCAAATTGCGGAAATTGCAGATCGCTACCAGCGCGAGGTACCGGAACAAGTTCTTAAAGAGAAAGAGCACCACAACACAAATACTGATCACCAACAACGCCCCCATTTGACCGCGTTCCTCGATCAGAACGGTAAGTCCCCAATTGAACGTGCCTTCCAATCCTTCACGGGTCCATAACGCAATGGGGCGTTCGTGCACCATCTGTACTTGGCCGAGCAACAACCGCAAAAACGGAATGAACAGCAGCAATGAGGCAAGGTGGAAAAGCGTACCCAACAAGTTGAACACGGCGTTCAGCGCGGCAAAATGCCTGTATGGCTTGCCATAAGCGAGTATGCGGAAGAAATTACGCATTCAGGTTGAAGGTCGCGAAGTTACCGGTTAGGTCCGGCTGTTGGTAAGGACGATACGGAACCCACCCACTACCTTCGCCCAGCAATGGATAGTTTAAGACAGAACAAGGTAAATAGCATGCTGCAACGCGAGCTAGCAGAGATCTTCCAGGTGGAAGGGCGAAATTTCCTGCCGGGTGGGCTAATTACGGTATCGGCCGTTCGGATCAGTCCTGACCTCGGATTGGCCAAGGTCTACCTGAGCCTCTTTCCGGTGAAGGACAAGCAAAGCGTGATCGATATCATCAAGGGGCAAGCCCACCGTTTACGGGGGCAGCTGGGAGGCCGCATTGGGAAACACATGCGCATTGTCCCGGAATTGAATTTCTACATCGATGACTCCTTGGACCGCGCCGATGAGATCGACCGACTCTTGAAGAAAGGCTAGATCATGCAATACGATCCGGTAAAACGTCGGTTGGGCGTGGTCTTTAACCGAACGCCATTTCTGCGCAAGATCTTCTACGGCCTTCTGGACCTGCTCTTACTAAGAGCATGGCATATCCAGCGGGAACTTACCAAATGGGCTGCTGATAAGCGTGATCGAAAACTAGCGATCTACGACGCTGGGGCCGGATTCGGCCAGTACACGTATTGGTTGAGTAGCCAGAGCAAACAATGGAACATTACAGCGATCGATGTGAAAGATGAACAGGTCGCGGACTGCAATGCGTTCTTCCAAAAGATCGGTCGGCCGCAAGTAAAATTCGAAGTTGGTGACGTTACCAAATTCACGAACCCGGATACGTTCGAACTGATTGTTTGCGTGGATGTCATGGAACACATTCTCGAAGATGAAGCGGCGTTAAGGTGTTACAGCACATCGCTCAAGTCCGGTGGCATGTTGATCATCAGCACACCAAGCGACCAAGGCGGTAGTGATGTGCATGAGGAAGGTGAAGGGTCATTCATTGAAGAACATGTGCGCGATGGGTATAACATCAACGACATCGAAGCGAAGTGTTTGCGCAATGGATTCACGAAAGTTGAAGCGCGATACAGTTATGGCGCACCTGGCAAGATCAGCTGGAAGCTCAGCATGAAGTGGCCCCTGCTCATGTTGCAGGCGAGCAAATTGTTTTTCATCCCACTTCCCTTCTATTATTTGATCGCCTACCCGATCGCATTCGTGTTGAACATGTTCGATGTCCGGATGAAGCACAGCACAGGTACGGGATTGATCGTTAAAGCATGGAAGTAGTCGATCAGAAAATTAGAAGATCAGATGATCAGACAATGGCTTCTTGGTGGTCAAAGAGACTTACAGTGCTTTCGCAATTTGTGGTTCTGGATTTTCTGATCATCAAATTTCTGACCATCTGATCGAACAATGAACCTCCCGCTGCTCTTCGCTCGTCGGTATTTGTTGGCCAAGCGCTCACAGAACGCGGTGAATGTGATCACGTTGATCAGTATTGTGGTGATCGCTGTAGTGACCGGCGCAATGGTCGTTGTACTGAGTACGTTGAACGGGATCGGTGACCTGGTCGACTCGATCTACAGTCCGTTCGATCAGGACATCACGATCACACCAACAACGGGTAAGACATTTCCGAAGCATACGTTG
>JAGNUG010000081.1 GCA_017987115.1 Flavobacteriales bacterium
CATCTCAGTTCCAGATCAACTGTTTACAGCCGATGGCTCCATCCAGAATACTTCCCAGACGTGGCCATCCAGGTCATTGAAGCTCCGGCCGTACATGAAGCCGTGATCTTCGGTTGGACGACATTCAGTTGCACCAGCCGCTATGGCCTTGTCGAAGATGACATTCACCGCATCCTTGTTTTCGAAGGAAAGGGCCAAGAGCACTTCGGTGTGTTTAGTTGCGTCGGCTGCCGACTTCCCTTTCGGAAGGAAGCGTGTCATGCTTTTGGGAGTATGCAACATTGCGTAAATAGTATCGCTGATCACCAGCGCAGCCGCATCATCGTTTGTGAATTGGGCATTGAACGAATAGCCGAGCGCTTCGAAGAAGGCTTTCGATCTTGCGAGGTCATTGACCTGCATGTTGACAAAGATCTGGGTGGTCATTGTGTTGGTTGTTTGAACGTTTCTTCGTTTTTCGCGAACTACTTCTTCCCAGTGCAAGTGAACACCCACATCACACCGAAGCGATCGATGCAACTTCCGTAATAGTCGCCCCAGGGTAATTCCCCCAAGGGCATATCCACCTCGCCGCCTTCGGACAATTCCTTACAAAGCCTGTCCGCCTCTGTCCGGGTGTCCGGCTCCAATAGGATCTGGACATTGTTGCCGACCTTCAGTTTGATGCCCAATCGTTCTTCCAGCACATCAGTGCCTACCAGTTTGTGACCGCCAAGGATCGGCAATGCAATGTGCATGATCAGTGCTTTGTCCGCTTCCGACATAGGAGGTTGTCCGTCCATTGCAGGCATTGCCGAAAAGCGCATGGTGTCGCCTGTGTAATTCGAGCGAAAAACTTCTTTGTAGAAGGCAAAGGCTTCTTCTGTCTTGCCAACGAAATACAGGTAAGTGCTGGTACTTGCCATTGTGTTGTTGGTTTGGTCAGTGAGATAGGTGTTGGTTTGTTCTATTGCGCTGGAGGTCCGGCTTGAGCGTTGCACTCATTTTGTTTTGATGTTCAGTCCGTGAATGGTCTCACCCCGCTCAAGCATCCCGATAAAAAGCGCGAGCCGTTTGGCGCGGGTCTCCTCCTTCTTCGCCGCGTGTAGCCGATGCAGGATCGCATATCGGTTGCTGCCGCTCAAGGTCTTGAAGAATGCCGCTGCCTTCTTGTTCTTCTTCAGTGCGGCTTCCAATTCCGGAGGCACGGTGATGGTGCTGGCAGGCGCATAAGCTTTGTCCCACTGCCCATTCTCTTTTGCGCGCTTCACGGCAGCAAGCCCTGCCGGTCGCATCAACTTAGCTTTGATCAGCGCTTGCACCTTCTTTTTGTTGATCTGGCTCCAGATGCTACGTGGACCGCGCGGTGTGTATTTCTGAATGAAGTGCTTGTCATCAAAAGTCCTTCGGACCGCATCGATCCAGCCGTGGCAAAGCACTACTTCCAACGCTTCGGCATAAGTGATGGAAAGTATACCACTATCCTTCTTCGCGATCTTGATGTAGATGCCCGGTGAGGAAGCGCCATGGTGCTCCAACCATGCATCCAAGGCCTGTGCGGTCTCGAAGGCAACAATGGGTCTGTCCAACGTTTCCTTCATTTTCCGATCACCCAATTCAGCTCCGTGCGATACTCATTCGGATCGTTCACCTCTTCCGGGTTGTTCAAGTAGCTTTCCCAGAAGCGACCGGTCTCGGCAAATTTCCGTTCGCGCACCCAAGTTTGTAATTCGGTCCACGCTTCACCCATCTGTTCATATGGGCCTTGGTAAACCGAACGAACTACCTTCTCTCCGGGTAACGTGCCGTGTAAAACACGTCCTACCGGCTTGAACGATCCGTTCACTGGGAATCCCAATTCGAAATCAAATGTATCCGATGGACGCCGGTGATGGTAGGAGAACATCGGCCCCTCAGGCTCGAGTTTTTGATCCTTCAAGACCTTCAGGATCTCTTGTATCGCCGGATCCATGTACTTCGGCATATCGCGGCCGGGAATGACCAAGTGGATGACGGCCGTTCGTTGTTCTTTGGTCGAGATGATCTCGGGTGTGGTGTTCATGTAATTGTTCAGATAAGTGCGATCCATGCTCTGATCAGCGCGGTGAGTTCTTTTTGTTTTGCTTCAATTTCCTTCGTCGATGAAAATGTGATCATGCCACGATCGGCACCAAGCCATTTGATCATGCCCGAAGGATCTGTCATGCTCGCCCTCACATCCGTGCCTTTCGCCTTCGCTCCAGCATGAAGGATGATCGTTGCCTCCTTCACTTGCTTCGGACCATTCAGCGTGGCGAACCATTCCGTTGTCCGGAAACTGGCAGCGTTCCATTTCACGCCCTCCACGATTGGATCGTCCGCATCGAGAATGATCGTGCGCAACCGATCGAGTTCCTTGCGCAAAGGGTGTTTGTTTTCATCCAACAAAGCGTTGACGGCAGGGTCGAAGCGAATGCTCATGGTGATCTTCGTTCAATTTTGGGCTTCGCAATGTGCCCTGAAACGGTCGAGGATCGCTTGCCAACCGCCCCGTTGCATCTCCACACTGTTCTCGGTCTCAGCATCAAAGGATTCCGTCACTCGGGTACCTCCATTTTCTTCCACGAAGAGGACTTCGCAGGTACGCCCATCGCCCATGGTGTAGGCTATGCGCTTGTGGAATTGGACATCGTTATAAACGCCTTCGAAATCGAAACTGGAACTACCATCGCGTGCCGCCATGGTGGAGGAGAATTTCCCTCCTGTGCGCAGGTCATTGCTGGCCTTTGGGCAATGCCAGTCGTCGCTGGCGGCGTTCCACTGTGTGATGTGTGCTGGGTCGGTCCAGCATTTCCAGACGTGTGCAACTGGCTTCGCTGCGAAAGCCGAGATCGTGATGCGGGTGATGCTGCTCATAGTTCTATGGTTGGTGGTATAGGAGTTTTGTCGGGTTGGGAAACCTTCCACCCTTTCATGTTGTTGCTTGTCAGTCCTCTATGGCTTCGATGCCTTGTTCTTTGAGTCGCGCAAGATGATCCTTCATGGCCTTGAGTTGTTTCGATCCGTGCCCCTGCCACTCAGGAACCTCACCGATCACGCGCAAGGCATCCTTCGTTCGGTACGACTTCGTCGGGTTGCCTGGGAACTTCTTGTCCGTGAGGTTCGGATCGTCTTCATAGGATCCTATCGCTTCTACAATGTAGATGTGGCCCGGTCCTTCGCCCACCGCCAGTTCAGCACCCCAGATCGCCGCATCAAGCGTAGCGGTGAAGTAGACGTAGTTTGCCTTCTTCCGCTGTCCGTAGTTGGAACTGAATCCCGGCGCGATCAGGTCGCCCACCATCAGGTCTGCTTTGGTGCCGTGGTAAAGTGGTTCTTTACTCGTGTCCATGACCGTTTTGTCGTTCTTTAGTTCGAAGCCAGCAATTCCTCCAACTGATCTAGGCCCCTGGTGAATCCTTCTTTGAAGCCCATTTGGATGACCTGCTCCAAGTCTTCGGCAGACTCGAAGCGAAGGTGGCAGCGCACCATTGTACTTCTATCGGTCTCGCTGAACTGGTTCTCCCAAATGGTCACGGGCTTGGTGGTATTTGCTACACCCTGCTCATCGCAGAAGGAATCGCTACCGGAATAGAAAGACTTGGGAGTAATGGTCTCGAAGTCGAAGAAGCACCAGTGCCGATCACCATCCGGCCCTTCCATATAATACAGTAAACGGCCACTTTCGCTGAAGTCGAATGACTTGATCACGCACCGGTAAGGTTTGGGTGCCCACCACTTGCATAGGATGTCTGGATCGGTCCAAGCGGCCCACACCAGCTCAAGCGGTGCATTGAAGGAGCGTTCCACGGTGATGGTGTGCTGGTTCTTCTCAACGATGAAATTGAAGAGTGCATGCTTGCTCATGGATCAATGATGTCTATGTGTTAGCTGAACTTGGTCCATTGGTATCCGGGGTCCATTGGTTGTGCGAATTGTTCGACATTCCAGTAGATCAGCGATAGCATATAAACGCGCCTCCCAAAGGTCATCGATGCCCAGATCGTACATGCTGGCGATATCCAATTCTGCTCCCACCTGTAGTTCTACATCAACAGCGCAACCGGTCGTGTGCTCTTGCAAATGGATCCTCATGTTGATCACTTGGCCTTGCACGAATTCCTTCACTAACACCTCACCATGCACCACGGTGACCAGAGGAACACTCGTCATTTGCGCACCGGATCCGGCCCAGATGTTCCGCAGTTCTGGATCCAATAGCACGTTGCGAACATGTGCTTCAGAACTAGCCAACGAACGGCTTATCATATGCGCCGGCATGGACGTTTGGTGGATCGTCTCCGCCTCTTCATAGCTATCCTTCCGCATCGTATTCATTTGGTCGTGTGCATCTCCGTGATCAGCGCATCCAAACGAGCAAGGGTCTGCTCCGCACCTTCAACTGCACCGTGTTCCCGAGCCACGAAGTCACGCGCTTCCTCACTTGGGAATACCGAGTGCAAGGTGACACGCGTCTTGCTGCCTACCTCTTCCAACGTGATCTTCGCTTGGAAATTGATCTTGCCCTCACCGTCGCCGTGGTCGTGTACAATGTGTGACGGTTCAACGATCTCGATAAAGTGAACGATGTTGGGATAGTTCCGACCATCCGGGCCGTGCATCACAAAGATCCAATCGCCGCCTTCCACGAATTCGAACACCTTCGTTGTCAGTGTGAATCCATTCGGGCCGTACCATTTGGCAAGTATTTCGGGCTCGGTAAATGCCTTCCACACCAGTTCGCGTGGTGCATCGATGACACGTGTGGTGACGATCTCGCGGTCCTTGGTGTCCGCACTGGATCCGGATTCAGGTCTTCTTGCGTCCATTGGCCGAACGTGGTTTTGTGGCATTCTTTCCTTTAGCCTGTATCTCTTGTAGGTATGCATCCAAACGGTCAAAGCGGGCCTCCCACATGGCGCGATACTGTTCCACCCAATCGGAAGCGGCCTCCAACGGCGCGGCTTCCAACTTGCACGGTCGCCATTGCGCTTCTTTCCCTCGCGAAATGAGATTCGCGCGCTCCAGTACTTTGAGGTGTTTGCTGATGGCTGGCATGCTCATGCTGAAGGGCTCCGCTAACTGAGTCACTGAAGCCTCGCCCTGAGACAGGCGAGCAAGGATGGCGCGTCTCGTAGGATCAGCAAGCGCTTGGAACGTGGAACTCAGACGGTCTTGAGCTAGCATGGCGCAAATGTATATAACCTTTTGGTTAAATAAGAAAATTCTTGCGCTCATTTTATGGGACTCCAGGTTTACACACAGAGGCCCGAACACCATCTTTCCGAAGATGAGCCCTTCTGCCTTAGCGCCCGGGAATGGTTGATAAGTGCGGTGGACGGAACATTCACGACCTTCGCGCGGTCAATGGTACATAAAGCTGGATACGTCAACATCATCGGGGAGCCGAATACAGGCAAGAGTACCCTATTGAATGCACTGCTTGGTGAGCAGCTGGTGATCGTGAACTCCAAGGCTCAGACCACGCGACACAGGATCCTCGGAATACTCAATGGCGATGACTATCAGCTGGTATTGAGCGATACGCCCGGTATTCTCGATCCACAATACCCCATGCAACAGCGCATGATGGGTGCGGTTGAAGAAGCGCTCGATGATGCTGATGTGCTCGTGATCATGGTGGAATTGGGACAGCGCCCTGAACGAAGTGAACAATTGCTGAAACGTGCTAAACGCTATACCGGGCCAACTGTCCTGCTTGTGAATAAAGTAGATATGGGTGAAGAGGACCAGATACTGGCCTCCTTGGAACTTTGGCAAGCGCAATTCCCGGAGGCAAAGACCGTCCCGTTATCAGCATTGCATTCATTGAATGTGGAGGAACTCAAGAACTATTTGATAGCTCAGTTACCGGAACATCCAGCCTACTTTCCGAAGGATGAGCTCAGCGACCGTAATTTGCGGTTCTTCATCAGTGAACTGATCCGGGAAAAAGTACTCTCCAATTACAAGCAAGAGATACCATATAGCACGGAAGTGGTCGTGAACAGTTATGAAGACCTTCCGGAGATCGTGAAGATCCAAGCAGATGTGATCGTCATGCGCGAAACGCAGAAAGGCATTATTATCGGACAAGGGGGTAATGCATTACGACGGATGGGGACCCAAGCGCGGATCGCGATCTCGAAATACATTGATCGGAAGGTGTTCCTTGACCTTAAAGTGAAAGTGGACCCGGATTGGCGTGAAAGCCCTGATAAATTGAACAAATACGGTTACTGATAGCTTCCCGTCGGGATCGGCGGGATCTGGAACATGGGAAATATTGTCGCAATAGTTGGTAGGCCGAACGTGGGTAAAAGCACGTTCTTCAATCGCTTGATCGAAAGCAAGGAAGCCATTACGGATAATGTTGCAGGAACTACACGTGATCGCCATTATGGCAAGGCCGAATGGAACGGAGTGGTTTTTAGCGTTATCGATACCGGTGGATACATCAGCGGCAGCGATGATGTTTTCGAAGCAGAGATCCGTAAGCAAGTGAACTTGGCGATCGATGAGGCCGATTCGATCATTTTCATGGTGGATGTTAAACACGGTGTTACCGGCATGGATACAGCGATCGCTACTATGTTGCGAAAAGTGAAGAAGCCGGTGATCCTGGTCGTCAACAAGGTGGATGAGAATAACCAACAATATGGAGCTGCCGAATTCTATAGCCTTGGTTTGGGCGAAGTATTCACCATGGCATCAACTAGTGGTGCTGGCACTGGTGAAGTTCTGGACGCGTTGGTAAAGGGCTTCTCGAAACCAACGGAAGAGGAAGAGGTTGAGATCCCCAAATTCGCGATCGTAGGAAAACCCAATGTTGGGAAATCCTCTTTGGTAAATGCACTGCTTGGCCGTGAACAGAACATTGTAACGCCTGTTGCCGGAACCACGCGTGATCCCATCAACACGCGGTGGAATGTATTCGGGCATGATGTGATGTTGCTCGATACGGCAGGGATCCGGAAGAAGCAAAAGGTCGATGAGGATATCGAATTCTATAGCGTGATCCGCTCGATCAGGGCCATTGAGGAGAGCGATGTATGCTTGCTCATGATCGATGCACAGGATGGTATTCAACAGCAGGACCTTCACATCCTGGGCATGATCCAGAAGAACGGTAAAGGGTTGGTCGTGTTGGTGAACAAATGGGATCTGATCAAGAAGGATACCAATACCACCAAGGAATTCGAAGCGGAGGTAAAACACCGGATGGAACCTTTTACGGATGTGCCTGTACTATTCGTATCCGCAACGGACAAACAGCGGATCCTGAAGGCCATGGAACTTGGAATGCAGGTTTACGAAGACCGGAAGAGACGGATCTCCACGCGGAAACTGAATGACCTGATGTTGCCGATCATTCAGCATCAGCCGCCATCGATGTACAAAGGGAAGCAGGTTTCCATTAAATTCGTAAATCAGTTACCGACGGTGGTTCCCTCATTCGCATTCTATTGCAATCTGCCGCAGTACATAAAACCAAGCTACGAGCGATTCCTGGAGAATCGGCTGCGCGAGAATTATCGGTTTACCGGAGTGCCTATCCGGTTATTCTTCCGCAAGAAGTAGTTCGGTGTTTCCTTTTCGTAGTGATCCTGTTTGGATCGGTCCAAGCTGCATGTTCCCAGTTCGGAAACGCATACACAGCAACCTACGCATGGTCAGCAGAGCCGCACTGGGAGTCGGCATGGAATAATGATACGTTGAGTGAGCGGTCCGGCGCGATCGTTCTGTCCGATGACCTTTCAATTCGCTTCCGGAACAACAAACCGGAATTCCTTGCCCTCTTCTTTGAACGGACACGCATCATCAAGTTCACTTCCACCAAAGGGATCCTTGATCACGGGCGTTTCCATCTACCTGAAAGCCTTGACCCTATTTTCGATCAACGTGATACGCCGTGGGACAAGCGTTCAGTGGTCCCCGATCCGCAATGGATGAATGTTCGGTTGGATCACTTTGCCGCACGCGTGATCCGACCAGATGGATCCTGGGAAGAACTTCCTGTATTCACCAGGATCTTGAACAGCGAAGTGCAAGCAATGCGTACGATCGAGAATGTATGGCGATGCCGCATGGATGTGCAGGGTATTCTTCCGGGGGACGTAGTGGAAGTTACCTGGAAATACATGTTGCCCTATGACGCGAATTACCCGCATAGCTTGGGTTGGAGAGGCCAATATTGGGTGGATAATTGGACCAAGTTGACCAGTTGGCGCATGTTCTTTCATGGATCAATGCCCATCAGAAAGCAACATGTTGAGGTCCAGTACAACAAAAAACACGGACTTATAGTAGGTGGCACATCCTACTTTAAGTTCTCGGAGAAAAAGAATGAGATCACACTGAAATGGGATCACTTCGACCTCAAAGCATGTATGGATGAGGTCAACGCACGACCGAGTAACGATCTGCCTTTTGTATCGTTCCGAATGGAAAGCGATGACCAGCGCTATTGGTGGCGTGATCGCTATACGGGTTTGCCTGTGAAACAAACTTATTGGCAATACGTTATCCGGTCGCGCGAACAACGCGCGCTCTGGTGGAAGCAGGTAGCACAAAGGAAAGTGGTGCTTGATAAACAGAACAAATTGCTCAAGGCTTACGTAGATCGCGTAGCTGGATTCCCCCTTGCTTCATCCGCAGCGGAACGCATGGCAGCTATGCATAACAACATCGCACAGGAATTCAGTTATGAGAATGATCGGCTTTGGTACTTGGACCTGGACCGTAAGCTTGCCAAGATCGGTGAACAATTGGACGAGAAGCGCATCCGAAGGATAAGCCGCTATGACCTTTATGCGAAACTGATCAACGAGCTCAAAGTGGACTACAGCACTGCGTATGTTCTTGATAAGCGGGTCGGTTCCATGAATGACCACTTTCTGACACCTTTATGGGAAAGTGAATTCCTGTTCGCGATCCGCAATGGAGATCGATTGATGTGGATGCATCCAAAACAACGTGATCAAGGCTTACTTGCGGATGAATTGCCCTTCTATTGGCAAGGAACACCTGCGCTTACCGTAAACCTAACGACGCTTATACAGGATCTTCCAGGGCCACCTGTTTTCATTGATCTTCCTGAACCAGGAGCGACAGAGAATGTTCGCGGTGTTGAATACAAGGTGAATGTCGATCTCAATTCAACTGCCACCGTCGGTAATGTCAAGGTGTACTTAAGCGGACAGTTCAGCACGCTTGGTAGGCCTGCTTATCTGGGCAATGCCATTGATAGTACCGTGGATACTCTGTATGGTTCACAAGCATTTGATGTGAAAGGCATCGTCGCGTTGAGCAAAGGGAAGCATATGCTCAATACCGACCAACCGTTCCGATTCATGACCAGTGCTGATGTACGAATGACGAACATGGTATCACCTGTACCGGATAGCACATTTACCATAGATCTTGGACGCTTCATCCAACACGTTGTTCCCCAGAACTTTGTTGCGTCCACAAGAGATTCACCGTTCTATTGGGACTTCATCCAAGAAGATCAAAGCATCGTTGACCTCTACTTCGATGAACCTGTGACAATGCTGCCATTAGAAACCAATGACTCGTCCGTTCACTCGGAGGGCGCACAGTATGAACTTCGGATCCAACAAATGGCACCAGACCATTTGCAAATGAAAAGTCGGTTCATTGTGACGCAAGAAAAAGAATCAGTTTCAATGGCCGATGACATTGAAGCGCTGATCAAAGCCGCGTTAAAAGAGGACCGAACAGTAAAAGTAGATCGCGTGGTGCGCGTGCAATAGATCCAATTGTATCTGCGTGTGTTCCTATTCTTGAATGAACCAAAGTTGATGGTAATGATGAGACGATCCTTACTGTTCTCGCTCTCGTTGATCTTTGGAGTGTTCTCTCATGCGCAGATCACCTTGGATCCGTTAGCAATAAGTGAGGTTTGTCCCGGAGTGTCGTTCGATGTATCGTTCCAAGCCGCTGGTGCATTCGTTGCGGGGAATAATTTCATTGTTGAACTTTCGGATGCCACAGGTTCGTTCGCCGCACCCGTCATGATCGGATCGCAATTCGGAACAGGGTCAGCGTTGATCTCATGCAATGCTCCTCTTGGCACGGACGGTACTGGATACTTGGTGCGTGTTCGCAGCACTATGCCCGTCATGCAAAGTGCCGCTAGTGCTACAGCGCTGAATTTTCATACTCCTGATGCCGGCATGGGTACTTCCATATCTATTTGTGGTATCGTGGAACCTGTTGATTTTGAAACAATGTTAGGGGGAACGCCTGATCCAGGAGGTACATGGACGATCGTATCCGGGTCCGGAACGTGGGTCTCGCCACCAAGCGGGCTTTATACCGGGATCACCTATGGAGCCAATGCGGCTGAGTATACCGTGACTGAAGGTGGGTGTACCGCGAGTACAATAGTAACTTACAACGCCGTGTTACCACCCAATGCAGGTACCAGTGGGACGCTTACCGTTTGTAGTAATAGTGCGCCTTTCGCTCTATATGGCGCATTAGGGGGAGCTCCCGATCCAGGAGGAGATTGGACTTCTCCCAATGGTGCACTTGTTTCGGGCATTTTTGATCCTGCCGTTGATCCTTCAGGGGCTTATACCTACACCGTTATCGGACAAGCACCATGCTTAGCTTCCTCCAGCACGATCATTCTTTTCGTGAACCAAGCACCCGACGCCGGGGTGGATTCTAATTTTTCGTTCTGCGCCAGTTTAGGGCCACAGGACCTATTCACCCAATTAGCTGGTACCCCAGTAGCAGGTGGAACATGGACTTACATGGGCGCTCCACATTCAGCCATTTATGATCCGGCAACAGATGCTTCAGGGGCTTATGTGTACACGGTTCCTGGAAACGCTCCTTGTGTAAGTGCTGCGGTAACCCTTACCGTTACGGAACTCAATTGCGCCATTGGTCCACCTTTGTACAATTACGATACTGAGTAGTGGACTTTATTCGTGTACTAGGTTTATCTGGACCGGTCCAAAGTGTGCTTATGGACTATTTCGCTCCATTAGCTTGATCCAGATCTTGTTTATTTTGGAGTGTTATGGTGTGGTTGAAGTTCTTTCTGATTTGCATCCTTCTTATTATCAGGTCATTATAAAGGCAATCCCCCAAATTGGGGATTGAGCTAGAGGGCGTGTTTTCGCAATTTTGTGGTGTGGCAATGGTACTCTCCCGCCACTTGCTCATTATGTCCCGCCACTTGCTCACTCTCGCTCGTCTCCGTTCGCAGGTCGAAGTTGTTTTGCCCTCACAAAGACAACGGATCATGAACCATTTCAATCTCCCGGTATTCCTACTTACGCTCCTGATCACATCACAAGCGAAGGCCCAGTTGGCGATCGATAATTCCCAAACGGCCTCTGCGCTTGTCCAGAATGTCCTTCTGGGTGGTGGTGTGGCCGTGAGCAACATCACCTTTAACGGCAGCACCGGTAATGCTGTGTACGAACAACTGTCGGCATTCAATAGTTCCAATGCGAACGTAGGGATCAATAATGGCGTGTTCATGGCAACCGGTGGTACGCAAGTAGCATTCGGTCCGAATAATTATGACAATGCTGAAGCGCCCATCGCATTCAGCAATACCGATCCAGACCTTCAAACCTTGGCCAATGGTGAAATGATCAACGACGCGGCTGTCCTCGAGTTCGACTTCATTCCATCCGGTAGCCAGGTCTCTTTCAATTTCGTTTTTGCTTCGGAAGAGTATCTGGAATTCGTTGATCAATTCAATGATGTGTTCGGCTTTTTCTTGAGCGGTCCAGGTATCAACGGGTCGTTCTCAAATGGTGCGGTCAACATCGCATTGATCCCCGGTACATCTACCCCAGTAAGCATCAATACGCTGAACAATTTCGACTACCCGCAATATTATGTGGATAACGGTGATGGGTATTCCTTCCCGTTCGATAGTGATCCTTACTACATTCAATTCGATGGATTGACCACCTCAATTACGGCCAGCGCTACTGTGCAATGCGGGCAACAATACCACATCAAACTTGCCGTTGGTGATGCACTTGATACGTACTACGATAGCGGTGTTTTTCTGCAAGCCAATGCGTTCAGCAGCCCCACCATGGATGTTTCCGTAACTCCGGATCTTAACCTTCCATGCAGCGGCAGTGTTGATATCAGCATTCTGAATGTTACTGGTGGCATTCTTCCGTACAGTTATGAATGGAGTTATGGAGGAAATGTGATCAGTACAGATCAAACGATCACTGTGGACCAAGGACAGAATGGTACCTATACCGCCACCGTTACGGACGGATGTGGAGGTACCATGCAAGAGCAGGTCATCGTCGGCGCACCGGTAAGCCCAGCAATTACATTGAGCCTTACGCCCGATCTGAATTTGCCTTGCAATGGAACTGCGGATATTGCAGTGTTGAACCTTGCAGGTGGTACGCCTCCGTTCACACAAACGTGGTCGTACAACGGATCCGTGGTTGCGAATGGAGCCAACTACACTGTGCCGAACAATGCTCCAGGCACCTATACCATGTCGGTGACTGATGGCTGCGGTGGATCCATGCAGGGCGATGTTGTTGTCGGATCGCCAGTGAGCCCCGCGATCACGCTGAACCTTACACCTGATCTCAATTTGCCATGCAATGGCACTGCCGATATTGCAGTCTTGAACCTTGCAGGTGGCACGCCTCCGTTCACACAAACCTGGTCATACAATGGAACGGTGGTTTCAAATGGAGCCAGCTATAGCGTACCCAACAATGCCCCAGGTACCTATACGGTCACGGTAAGTGACGATTGTGGTGGATCCATGCAAGGCAATGTGGTCGTGGGGGCACCATTGAGTCCACCGATCAATATGACGTTAACAAGTGATGTGGAGTTGACCTGTGTAGGCAGCGTTGAATTGAACGTGATAAGTATCTCTGGTGGAACACCACCGCTGTCGTACTCATGGAGTTTGAATGGAGCAGTGGTCGGTACCGCACAGAACATCCAGGTCACCGCAGCACAAGCCGGTACGTATACGCTTACGGTGAGCGATGATTGCGGCGGGTCACAACAAGGAACGGTAACTGTTTCGGTTCCGCCACCAGCTGCACTTGATATTACTGTGACAGACGACCTGTATCTGCTTTGTCAAGGTGAGCTTGAACTTAGCGTCTTATCCGTGTCAGGAGGTATCGAGCCGTACACCTACAACTGGGTCATGAATGGTTCAACGGTTTCAACAACGTCTACTGCACTAGTATCGAACGGCGATCAAGGCACTTACCAAGTTACTGTGAATGATGCGTGCAATGCTGTTGGGATCGCAGCTATTGTCGTCTCGCCACCGGATGTTGATCCGATCGTGGTGGTCGTTCCAAGTGATTTTACAGTGAACTGTTATGGAGGTAATGCATTTCTTTATGCAACATCGATCACCGGTGGTGATGGCCAATACTTCTATGCCTGGTCCGATGCAAGCGGAACAGTGATCGGGAATGGGGCATCTCACAACGTGCCAGTGACCGAGGAAGCGACCTATACGCTGACCGTGATCGATAATTGTTCCGGCAGTGCGAGTGGGAGTATTACGGTTCATGCACCTGAACAACTCGGAGTGGATCTTCCACATACTGTTTGGGCATGCGAAGGGGGTAGTGCAACATTGCTAGCGGAACCAACAGGCGGGTCTGGTACAGGCACATATTCATATCTATGGTCACCAAGTAACGAAACGACGGAAGCGATGATCGTCTATCCACTTGGAGATACCACTTTTACCGTGCAGGTCACGGACGGCTGCGGTGATGTGGTTTCCGATAACGTGACTGTACGTGTGGAGATCCCAGTAGTAACGATCTATGCAACAAATATTGAGGGCGATGAATTCGAGTTGCATGCAGTTTGTGATCCGGATAACGCGACCTATGCTTGGGATTTCAGCTCAGGCGGATCCGCTTTCGGTAATCCGGTCGTGAACACCTTCGCCGATCAAGATGAATATTGGGCAACAGTGACTGCTACGACAACCACAGGTTGTTCGGATGTCGATAGTGTTTTCATTACACCAGCGTCCCAGATCTTCTTCCCGAATGCGTTCACTCCGAACGGCGATGGCATCAATGATGGTTGGGGTCCGGTCGGTTACAAGGTGCAGAGTTTGACCTATACGATCTTCGATCGCTGGGGGGCGCCTGTGTTCACTGCAAATTCACCCGATGAAAAGTGGGATGGTAGCCTCGGTAACGGTGACCTTGCACCGACCGGTGTTTATGTCTACAAATTCATTGCTTCCGGGGAACGTATCCGCGTCCGCGAGGGTATTGGTTCCGTTACGTTGCTGGGACAGGATATTGCCAATAAGTGATCCAAGGATCTGCCCGGTTCGATGCGGTCCATCAAATGAAAACATGCACTCAGTGCTAAATTGATCCTTGCTGATCCGAAATTGTCGTGTGGTCTAAATACATTTGCCGCCCGGCCATCCCTTTACAGAGATGATGTAGTACCCGGGTCGAAGACCAGAACATTTCCTGCATGACAATTTTCAATACTGGTGAAACACGATCCCGGACCTCCGCCGCGAAAGCCTGGATGATCGCTATGAGCCTGATAGTATTCAATGCTCCGCTCTTAGGTCAAACGCAGATCATTACCATTGCCGAGAAGGCCACACTTGCTCCGGTCGAGGGTGTTTCATTCAGTTGTGAATTGCCGAAGCTGAGTTCAATTTCCAATGCGAAGGGACAAGTAGATCTTGAACCATTCAAAGGTGCTGATCTCATTGTAATTGAACATGTGAGCTATCGCACAATGTTGCTCAGCTATGATCAGTTGATCGCGCTTGGTGGTGAATTGCTTTTGGATCGACAGGCGTATACCTTGGATGAATTCGTTACAAGCGCAAGTCGATTCCAGGAGAAGAAAAGGGATGTACCGGAGAAGATCGATGTGATCCAAGCACGAGAGATCCGTCAATATGAAACGCAGAGCACTGCGGATCTGCTTCAGAACAGCGGCACCGTATTCGTGCAAAAAAGCCAACTAGGTGGTGGTAGCCCGGTGATCCGAGGGTTCGAAGCAAGCAAGATCCTCTTGGTCGTCGATGGTGTCAGAATGAACAACGCGATCTATCGCGCAGGACACTTGCAGGATATCGTTACGATGGATCAGAATGCTTTGGAGAAGGTGGAAGTGATCAGCGGTCCGGCTTCTGTCGCTTACGGAAGTGATGCATTGGGTGGTGTTATCTCGTTTACCACACGAACGCCAAAGCTCTTGGGAACCACGGAAGATGCTTTCGTCGGTGATGCATTCGTGCGTTATTCTACTGCGAACAATGAAAAGACCGCACATGCTGGTTTCGAACTGCGCGGAATGAAACTTGCAAGCTTTACGTCGATCACGGCAAGTGATTTCGGTGACTTGCGACAGGGCAGCACACGCAAGCCATTCTATGAGGACTTTGGTCGCAGGGATTGGTATGTGGAACGCATCAACGGGGTCGATTCC
>JAGNUG010000082.1 GCA_017987115.1 Flavobacteriales bacterium
TTCCGTTACCGGTTCCTAGCAGTGTTACGCTGGTGTTGGTGCAGGTGAGTGTTCCACCGGTTGCGGTTGCTCCTGGGATATCATCGTCCTGATCGACTACTGCTTCGGCCATGCTTGTGCAACCGTTGGTTCCGGTTACGGTAAGCATGTATGTTCCTGCTGCGCCAACTACTGGGTTCTGTTCCGTGCTGGTGAAGTTCGGACCGCTCCAGCTGAAGGTTCCGTTACCGGTACCCATCAATGTTACACTGGTGTTGGTGCAGGTGAGCGTTCCACCGGTCGCAGTTGCTCCTGGAAGTGATACATTCTGTGTGATCACAATGCTTGCTGAATTCGAACAACCATTTTCAGGGTCCGTTACTGTAAGCGTATAGGTTCCCGGAGCGTCAACAGTAATGTCCTCTGTTGTCGCAATGGGCCCTCCTGGTCCACTCCAACTAAAGGTCGCACCGGCAGTTGTGGACCCACCATTAAGGATGAATGATGTTGTAGTACACGTCAGTTCACCACCTCCGGTTGCAATTATGTTCGGTACTCCTGTATTCGAAGTAACAATAACTTGGTCCGTGGATGTGCAATTCGTTTGTGGATCCGTAACTGTTAATGAATAGGTTCCAGCTGCATTAATAAGCGGATCAGCCGTATTTGCACCGCTAAGAATGTTACCACCATTACTAGCCGTCCATGCGAAGCTAACACCAGCACTTCCGGAGCCATTCAAATTGATCTGTGATCCAGTAGCGCAGGTGATCACGAGATCCGAACCTGCATCCACGGTTGGTGTACCTGTTTCGCCAACGAATGCATCCAGGTCGACAGTACAACCTTTTGCATCGGTTACGGTAACTGAATATGGTCCACTAGCGACACTGCTGATCAGGTTAGTGGTGGTACCGTTACTCCATAGGTAAGTATAGGGTGCCGTACCTCCTGTTGGTATAACAGAAGCCGTTCCGTTAGCTGAATTACATGTGGCACTTGAAGTAGACGTTTGGCCTGAAAGCACAGGAGGTTCTGTTACGTTTAACGTTACTGTTTCAGAGCAACCTGCGGCATCAGTGACCGTGATCGTGTATGGACCAGGTGCAAGCCCTGTGATCATCTCAGTTGTGCCTCCATTACTCCAATCGTAATTGAATGGAGCAAGGCCGTTCGATATCACGGAAATGGATCCATTATTAGCTCCGTTACACGTGACGTTCGTGATCGTTGTGTGTAGCTTCATCAAGCGCACTGAAACAACTTGGTCCGCAGCACCGGCAAGAATACATGCATCTCCACCAATTACACGGCGTACGTATGTATCAGCTGCAATGGGACCTAGTTGCGTACCCAATAGGTTCTGTCCGGTTGCTCCTGGGATATTCATCCAGTTCAGGCTATCCGGGCTTGTTTGCCATTGATAGGTCGCCGCAGAACCTAAAGCAGGGTAGGCTGATGCACTATTGTTACGCACAACGGTCGGGAGAACGTAGCTCGGCACTGATCCCATGATATCATTTGGAGTGGTTCCTGCGCAGATCGCATATGCTGGACTTGTGATGGTGTTGCCCAATAGGTCAGGTGGATTTGCCCAAACGACCAATCCTGGCTCGTAACGCGAGGTAGGACTACTGCGTGTTGTGTTCAAGGCACCTTGTGTCAATGGGATATTGTTCGATCGCGAGGTAACTATCGTATAGATTCGACAATTGCTGAATTTGATACCGCGTTCGCCGACTGGATCGTAATCATCTCCGGTGCCGCCATAGTATGTACTGAACTCAAGTGCGCTCAGGTCACTTTCCAGTTTGATGAACACTTTGTCATTGCTTCCATTGTTCGTGGCCTGTAAGGGCATGTTGGCTCCACTGCTTACAGGGAAGTTGGTGCTATTCGTATAGCCGAATACATATACATCGTCGTTCTGGTCGGTATTCAGACCCATCATGTTCACCTCGTTGCCACTTCCGCCAACGTATGTGCTGCTGATGAATGTCTGGTCCAGCCCCATGCGACATACATAAAGGTCATTGCTGCCATTGTGAGAGCTGTCATGCACACCACTGGCCGAGATATTACTTGAAGGAAGGCCTGTGGTAACACCTCCGAAGTACAATTCGTTCCCAGCATTATTGAGCGACATACAGAGAATATTGGCGGCATCACTATTGTCCGAGGAGAAATACGACGACCATACGGTGTTACCGGCAGAAGTTAAGCGTTGCAAGAATCCAGCTTGGGTTCCGCCTCGTGTGCTTTGACGTGCTGCGGTCGTAGGAAAATTCGTACTTGTGGTGTGGCCACCAACGAAAATGTCTCCGGTTACAGCATCCTGTGCCATGATACTGGGAAGGTCATTACCAGATCCACCATAATTGCGCATCCAGATCAGTGAGCTCAGGTCGTTATTAACGCGGAACAACAAAGCATCACCATTGCCATTATTGCTATTGGTCGCACCACTTCCAGCATTGACCGAAAGAAGGTTCGTGCTACTGGTTGTTCCACAAACGATCACATCGCCATTCGCAGCTAGGCGAAGATCATATGAGTCGTCTCCACTATTTCCGCCGATTACAGCTGCTTTTATCGAATTACCTGCTGTGTTGATCTTCAACACGAATACATCAGCGCCGCTTTGTGATTGCTGATCAATGCTCGTTCCACTGAAAGCTGGCCCACCTATCAGCGGGAAGTTCGTGCTGCTGGTATATCCGGTTATGTACAAGTTCCCATCTCCGCCTTGCTCCATGGCATAGGGGTTCTCATCGCCGTTACCACCAACATAGGTCTGCCATACACGCGTACCGCTTGCTCCAATGGTTGCAGGCTCCAGATATTTGCCGATAATGATCTCCAAGTTGCCGTTCGCACTCGTATCGAATGCTCCCACTGTGATCTGATCAGTAGTGCCGATCACACGAGCTACTACGTAAATAGCTCCATCACTGGGATCCACCCAAATGCAGTGACCATGATTATCACCACTACTGTTCGTATTCACCCAAGTTGCCCATCGCATGGCTATCGGATCGATCACCAAAGGCTCGTTCTTGTCGTAATTCCCCAGGTCGAACTTCACCACATTCTTACCTGAGATCACGTAGTTCGATCTCACAGGGATCTCGCGCCCATTGATCCGCTGATACACGATCGGAGCAGGATAACTCATATCACCAAGGCTGGTGCTCATGACCAATTCACCTTTGTCAGAAACGCTGACCCTATCAATACCCTTCAATTCGATGGCGATATTGCTCGGGTTACTTCCGGGCTTACAGATGATGTCGTACTCCAACGATCCATCAGCAGCAGGGTAGTAACGAACATCGGTATTGCGATAGACGTTCTTGTACCAGATCTCCTGGAAGGTCTGAACACCTTGGGCACTGTGATCGCCCGAGAAATAGTTGGTCGTCCCCTCATGCGCTAGCTGGCTCTCTATGTACATATCCGGAGATGCACCTTGGAAATGCATCAACCACCCGTGTCCTTTTTGTTGCCACTTCAGTTCGCGGATCGGGAGGCCTCGATTGATCTCTTCCTCGATGATGATCCCTTGGTCCTGACGAGCAAGTACCGCGTCCGGGTCAAAAGCGGTCATCAGCATTCCTTCTTCCGTAGCCACGGCTTGGCCCATGGGTAGGTCGGCACGATAAAGTACCGTGTTGGAGAACTGCCCTTGGTTCTGCGTAAAGTGGATCTCTTGGTCGTGCCTGTTCAACAATGCATCGATGTCGTCATGCGAATGCGTTTGTTCCGGTCGGACCGGATCTCGGTGCTGATGCGCTAGTTGAGCGGATAGCGGAGCACTAAGCGTTATAGCAAAAGCTAGTGCTAAGGTCAGGGCAGTTCGCTGCTGCATAGAGTAGATGGTCATCATCATGGTTTCACAGTGTTGGAGGAGTTTGCACAGTGGGATCGTTCAAGTTGAGCTGAAGCCTTGTCGACTCTTTGGTCATTGCATTGTTACCAGATGACCAACGATGACAAGAATGAGCATCAGGCAAAGCCCGATGAATTCCTGATCGATCACCGAGGCCGGTTGTTTCAGGGTTACCGCATCTGCGGATTTTTTTGGTGTTCTGTTGGATCGCATTTGCTGGTTCTTGTTTAAAGATCCAAGCAAATTCAGAGGTCAGCCTGAGGCACGATCTGCCGAAACGTGTGGGGCAAACCTAGGGAGATCGAATAGCGCGTGTCAAGTTTTTGTCGATGATCATACGAGCTTCGTCGAAGATATTTGGCGCTTCCTATTCAATTTTTGAAATCTCCGTAGTGCGATTTTTGGTGGCTGTTCAAAACTTTTGTTGCCGGAAAATTTGGCAGATCAGAATTGCCGTGCTTAATTGCACGTCAGCAAGTCGACAGAAATTACGTCAATAGATCATGTTGCCAGATCACATGCCCAAAGTAGGCTCAATAGCACCCGCGTTCTCTGCCTTGGATCAGGATAGCGAAATGGTCTCCTTAGCTGGTCTTAAAGGAAAAAAAGTGGCACTATTCTTCTATCCTAAAGACGATACACCTACATGCACCGTAGAGGTCTGTAACTTGAGAGATAACCACACAGCATTGAAAAAAGCTGGTTACAAGATAATTGGGGTCAGCCCGGATGGAACTGCAAGTCACAAAAAATTCGCCGCTAAATTCAACCTACCTTTCTCGCTGCTAGCGGATGAGGGAAAGAAGATCGTGAATGCATACGGTGTATGGGGGCCGAAGAAATTGTACGGGAGGGAATATGAAGGACTGCATCGAACCACGTTCTTGATCAATGAGAAAGGAGTTATTGAGCGCTTGATCACGGGTGTACGAAGCAAGGTCCACTCGCAACAAATACTGAAGGACGGGTAAACACGAACAAGCTCGTGCGAACTGACCTGTTACAACGAGTAATGGCAAAGAAAAAAGAAGAACGAACTGAACACACCGGACCGTTGTCCGAAGAAGTTAACACTCCACCAACCAACAACAAAAGAACCAAAATGGCCAGTGATATCAATAAGGACAAGTTGAAGGCGCTTCAACTTACAATGGATAAGATGGATAAGGTCTTCGGGAAAGGCGCTGTCATGAAAATGGGCGATGAGGCCGTTGAACAAATGGAAGTTATTTCCTCCGGGTCCATTGGCCTTGATCTGGCCCTTGGTGTTGGTGGATATCCGAAAGGACGAGTGATCGAGATCTACGGACCCGAATCTTCCGGTAAGACCACACTGGCTATCCATGCCATTGCAGAAGCACAACGTGCTGGTGGTATTGCAGCGATCATTGATGCGGAACATGCATTCGATCGATTTTATGCAGAGGCGTTGGGTGTTGATATCGAGAATCTTTTGATCAGCCAACCGGATAACGGGGAGCAGGCACTAGAGATCGCCGATAACTTGATCCGGTCCGGCGCGATCGATATTCTGGTGATCGATTCCGTAGCTGCATTGACACCTCGCGCAGAGATCGAGGGTGAAATGGGCGATAGTGTAGTTGGCATGCAAGCGCGATTGATGTCCAAGGCATTGCGTAAGCTTACTGGAACCATTAGCAAAACCGGATGTTGCTGCATTTTTATCAATCAGTTGCGCGAGAAGATCGGCGTCATGTTCGGTAATCCGGAGACGACCACAGGTGGTAATGCTTTGAAATTCTATTCCACTATCCGATTGGATATTCGCCGCGCGACACAGATCAAGGATGGAGAGAACGTGATCGGTAATCGTACCCGCGTGAAGGTGGTGAAGAATAAAGTTGCACCACCGTTCAAAAAGACCGAATTCGATATCATGTATGGCAAAGGCATTAGCAAAGCCGGCGAGATCATTGATATGGGTGTGGAATTGAACATCATCAAGAAAAGCGGATCATGGTTCAGTTACATGGACAATAAACTCGGCCAAGGCCGTGATATGGTGAAACAACTCTTGGAGGATAATCCTGAGTTGTGTGAGGAAGTTGAAGCGAAGATCAAGGAAGCGGTAGGTAAGGCCGGAGAACCGGTAACTGCCTGAAGAAGAATACCGCCTACTTTTGAAGACCTTGGCGATGGAGTGCGCCGGGGTCTTCTTTTTATGTGATGATGAACCGATCCTTGATCTTCCATTTTTTGCTGATTGCTTTGCTGGTTGCTTGTAGTACCAATGAAACCAAGGACCCGATCGCTACGGATGATCAACAGGATCCGGTCTCTTCTCAACTAGCTGAGTTGGAACAGTTGATACTGAAGTCACCTACGGATGCTTCGCTGTTCGCGAAACGCGCGGAACTGCAGCTCAAACGAGATAGTCTCGGATCTGCGGTGAACGATTACAAGCGTGCCATAGCGTTGGATAGTTTGGAGCCTGCTTACCACATAGGATTAGCGGATCTGTTCTACATGAAGATCCGACTTCCTGAAGCGGAACAGTATTTGTCAAACGCGATCAGGCTAGGTCCGAATGATCCAGAACCCAAACTGAAACTCGCGGAAATGAAATTGTTCCAGCGCAAATATCAGGAATCGATGGACCTTGTGAACGACGCGTTAAGACTTGAGCAGGGCCGAGCCAAAGGGTATCATATCAAAGGATTCATCTATCAAGAAACCGGTGATACCGCGAAGGCCATCAGTAGTTATCGTACTGCCATTGAACAAGATCCCGACTATTTTGACCCATTGCTTAAGCTGGCTGTACTTCACGCTGAAAAAGGCGATCAATTGGCCATGGATTACTATAATTCGGCATTGGCTATAGAGCCGGACAATACCACGGCATTGTATGGTAAGGGTATGTTCGCTCAAGAGCAGGGCTTGGATAGCATTGCTTTTACCTGTTACGATAGGATCAAATCGCTTGAACCGAATAATGCCTTGGCATGGTACAACACGGGTTATATCAAACTGGTCCACGATACGGCTACTGCTGACGCACGCGAACAATTCACAATGGCCATCAAGTTGATGCCGAACTATGCACAGGCCTATTATAACCGCGGACTAGCATTCGAAATGGATGAGTTGCTGGATAGTGCTTATGTGGATTACAAGCGAGCCTTAGCGATCCAACCCGCGTTCAACGCGGCAGCTGAGGGATTGGAACGGCTCCAGATGAAGGGTATACGCGTAGCGCCTTGATCCGCTATGGATCACTGATCTTCAGCTCCAAGTTGTCGCTGGCGGGTCTGCTTACGACCACGTTTGTGCTTGCGTTCCGGTAGGTTCCAGACTATAGTCCCTCTGTTGAGGATAGCGAAACGCCTTACCAAAAGGCCCTCGCTGGTATGGACGCGCAGCGTCCATGTTCCAGCACGCAGCTTATTCAATTCGAGGTGCTCAATTTCTGTTGAACCGTAGGTGCGGTGGATGTTTCCACGGGAATTGAGGATATCCACTCGATTCGCATCCAAGGGTAGCACGGCTTCCATCTGTCCCGGAACCGCGCTTTCAACGAAAGATACACGTGTATCATCCGCCGTCCTGGCGATCGGCGTTCTTGGGACATAGGCTACCATGCCATCTGCTTGTGCGTTGGTCATCGACGAACCAGCCGCGGCAAGTATGAATAGGGTAGTGTGGAGCGCATTCATGAACCCATATACGTAGTAGGCCCTCGAAGGTTCAGGTTAGCAGAACTTATCGACCCTTGAATGAGGCCGATCGAGCATTGTCCCGGACCGTGTGAATTGTCACAGAACGAAATTTCACTCCTGCGTTCTCCATCCGCATCTTTGTGATCAAACCCCAATTGACGATGCGCACATTGATCATTTTACTATCTGTACTAACGCTCAGCATTAGTGGCTGTTCCCAATCTTCCTCTACCAGTAAGGTTGATCGGGATCTGAATATTCAGCAGTTCAAGACCGAACTTGCTAAAGGCGAGGCAATTCTGATCGATGTTCGAACACCGGGCGAGTATGCTGGTGGACACCTTGAAGGCAGTACAAATATCGATTGGTCGGCAAAGGACTATGAAACCCGATTTCTTGCCCTTGATCCGGCGAAGCCTGTGCTCCTATACTGCCAAGCAGGTGGGCGAAGCGGCCAAGCCAAAGAATTCCTGGAAAGCAAAGGATACGATGTAAAACACCTGGAGGGCGGCTATGGTAGCTGGTCCAAAGCTGGAGAAAATACAGTAAAATGAATGAGTAGCTGATCAGCTGATCAGCTCCCGCCTGCTATAAACAAGAAGAAGGAATTTGCCGATACGCCGATCAGCTAGTGATCTCTTTGTTCTCAGCTGATCGGCACATCATCCCAATAGCTAATCAATCGTTTATTTATCGTCGTTCCCGAAGTTCACACCAAGAGTAAGTCCATAGGTGAGGTAACGGGAATCGATATCCCGTACCAAGAGGTTGTCGTTGAACACACGGCTTAGTCCAAAGCTTACGCTAGGCTCCAACGTGAACAGACCCATATCAAAACCAAGTGCTGCATCGATGTTGAGGGAACCGTTGTTGAAATCGCCTGCATTGTATCCGATCTTGTCGTTCTTATCGTCCACACTGAGCAGCACATCATAGGTTGGTCCCATGGCAAAGCGGATGTCGAACTGATACGTGTCCACAATGCGGTAACCGATCATGGCCTTTAGTTTCAAGTTGGTCCGGACCAGATTCCCTTCTACGGTCAACGTATCGCTAAGCGTTGTTCTCTGTAATGTGGCGTTGCGGCCGAAGAATGCACCGGGTTGCACGAATAACCGATCTCCGATGCGGAAGTCGGCACCCAATTGCCAGCCCAGTGCGGCGTTGTACTCAACGTTCGGTGCAGGGTTGGTCAGTTGTTGATAGTTGACCCCTAATTGAGGATTCACTTGGAATTGTGCGTTTGCTGCGCCAATGGCAACTAAACAGGTTAGGGTGAGGATGAGCTTTTTCATGGTTCCTTTTTTGGGGTGCCTTGCACACGGTGTTTTCAAACAGCGTGCCATGACGTGTTCTACGCTTTGGTGTGAGGCAAAATGAGTAACTATAGTACCAAATTGCTTTGCCTCCCACACCATCTGGAAATGCTCGCACGAAATAGTTGCTTAGGTCCATCAAGCTCGCATTCGACTTCATCCTCCCTGATCCACTACCTTCACACGCAATTCTTACACAATCAAACCGCATGAGATCATTCTGTTACGCCCTGGTACTTGTTGCTTCGCCTTCTCTTCTTGTTGCACAGGAATGTGACTCGGGACGGTACACCGATCTGGATTTCTTCGCGGAAACCAGCATGACCACCGTTGATTATGGTGCCAATACTGCTGTAAGTGGGGGCAACCAAGTCCTCCGGATGGATGTTTACCAACCGGTTGGTGATGTTATGACTGATCGGCCTGTGGTGATCGTTGCGTTCGGCGGCTCGTTCATAGCTGGTTCACGGGGCGACGTGGCAGATCTTTGTATCACATTCGCAAAGCTCGGGTACGTGGCCGTTGCGCCGGATTATCGTGTTGGGTTCTTCTTGCCGAATGGAGCGACCACAACACGTGCGGTCATGCGTGGAACGCACGATATGAAGGCGGTTGTTCGCTTTTTGAGAAAGTCCGTTGCGGAGGATAGCAACCCGTTCAACATCGATCCGGATCGCATAATTACCGGAGGCGTTTCAGCTGGCGCGATCAGTGCAATACATGCGGTTTATTTGGATGAGGACAGTGAAATGCCAGCGATATTGGCTGGTGAAGCTGCCGCGCTGGGAGGAATTGAAGGGAACAGCGGTAGTCCTGGTTACTCCAGTGATGTATTCGCATGCTACAGCTTTAGCGGTGCAATTGCAGATACTTCCTACATAATTCCAGACGATGTTCCGTTGGCCAGTGTCCATGAAGTCGGCGATGGCATTGTGCCTTGCTATACACAGGAGGTTTCGGTCATTGGAATTCCTACTGGGCTTATCGCTTCCGGGTCGCATGACATTCATGAACGGATGAACAATATCGGAGTGACCAATTGCTTTCTGAGCTATCCTGGAACCGGACATGTAGGTTATTTGACCTCCGACCCTGAAGGATCCACCGGGTTCATCGCCCAATTCCTTGCGGATCTTGTCTGTGGTACCGATCCAATATGTGGACCGCTATCAACTGCAGTCAATGACATGGGAGCAGAAGAGATGACCATGGCTTACCCCAATCCAACGCGGGACCTTGTATCGGTTGAACTACCGATCGGTTCAGTTGCTGCGGTATTCGACGCACAGGGTAGGGAACTCTTTACGCAACGCGCATCCGCAAGTACCGCCCGCTTCGACCTTAGTGGACAACCGGACGGGGTGTATACGATCCGCGTCTTTGGTACAGGACAAGCAGTGCAAGTAATTAAGCTGGACCAGTAGTAGGTCTTTGAAGCAAGGATCTTCTTCGCATCATGGTAGTTGTAGTGATCGGTGGCGGAGCAGCAGGTTTTTTCGCGGCCATCAGCGCAAAGCATCATCATCCCGATGCTCATGTGGTCCTGTTGGAGAAGAGCGATAAATTGCTGAGTAAAGTGCGCATTAGCGGCGGTGGGCGCTGCAATGTGACCCACAATTGCCCAGAACCGAAAAAACTGGCCAGTTTTTACCCGCGTGGTGCGAAGTTCCTGCGAAAGTCCTTCAACTTGTTCAACGTACGTGATACGATCGCTTGGTTTGCGCAACACGGTGTGGATCTGAACACAGAAACAGATGGTAGGATGTTCCCGGTAACGAACAACTCAGAGACCATTGTATCCTGTTTGCAACACGCAGCAGCTGAACTTTGTGTGCTGGTAAAGTTGAAGAGTGGAGTAGTGCGCATGGAGCGTTCGGGTACCCAGTGGAAGTTGCATCTACTTGACCATCAGGTAATTGTAGCCGATAAAGTGATCGTTACCACTGGCGGCAACCCCAAATTGCAAGGGTATGCATGGTTGCAAGAACTGGGACATTCGATCGTGCAACCGGTTCCAAGTCTGTTCACCTTCAACCTGCCCGATGAACCCATCCGGGAACTCATGGGTGTTGTTGCGGATCCAGCACGTGTTCGCTTGAGCGGAACGGAGCTTGAGAACATCGGCCCATTGTTGATCACCCATTGGGGTTTCAGCGGACCGGCTGTATTGAAGTTGAGTGCGATGGGTGCACGAACCTTACATGACATTGGGTATGATCATGTTGTTCAGGTGAATTGGCTCGGAGGTAAAAATGAAGACGCCGTGCGAAAGGTCTTGCTGGACCGAGAGGGTACATCTCACAAAAAGAAAACCGAAAATGCCGATCCATTCGGCCTGCCGAAACGTCTATGGATCTTTCTATTGGATAAGGCAGGAATAGATCGTGACAAGACGTGGGAAGAAGTGGCTAAGAAGGAGCGCAATCGGTTGATCGACCTCCTGACCAATGATCACTATCAGATGCGGGGCAAGACTACCTTCAAAGAAGAATTCGTTACCTCAGGTGGCGTGGACCTTGCCGAAGTGGATCCGCTGACCATGGCCAGTTCGAAAGCTTCTGGCGTTTACTTCGCTGGGGAAGTACTGGATATCGACGGCGTGACAGGTGGCTTCAATTTCCAAGCGGCGTGGACGACAGGTTTTATTGCAGGACAGCTTCTTTAGAGCAGATCAGTTCGCAGTTTACAGTTGGCAGTGGGCAAAGGCCTGCGGCACCAGCTATGGTTTGCACACTGCCGACTGCCAACGGTGGATTTTCTTCTGCTATCTGCCAACTGATCTAAAAAACGAACCGCTTCACGGTCTTAACATCACCTACACGGATAACCGCGAAGTACAATCCGGAGTTAGCTTTCAATTCAAGTGATGTTCGCATTCCGGTAAGACGCTCGGTGGCAATAGTGCGTCCCGTGGCATCCAACACGTCTATGGTGCCTTGGGCTGCTTCTGTTCTCAGGTCCACGATCAGGATCTCATTGTTCAGCCATACACGCGCTTGATCCAATTGCTCTTCTGTAATAGCCGCAACCGGTCCCCAAATGGCACTGACCCATTGTGGGTTATCGATGTATGGATTGCGATTATTCTGGAAGTTATACACGGCATTGTTACGGTCGGTTTCTTTGGTACTTACAGGGTCATTCGTATTCCAGTCCAACAACATGGCTTCCGCCCATTGGCTAAAGTCTCCATTTACGAGCATGGGCGATGACCACGAACCGGTCTGTCCCCAATAACGTGTAAGCATATAGAAATAGGTTCGGGCAAAGTCGCCCTTGAACTCATCCCTAGGTTCGAATACGGTTCCGTTATAGCCTTGTGTCACGTTCATTCCGGTCTTCGAGCCGTTCTGTCCCGTCCAGTCCGCGCTCCCTACTTCGCCATATGGAAAATTGCCGCGCTTATTGTTCACCCAACCATCCGTAGGGTATAAATGGTGCAGGTCTGAATTCATTGGAGCCAGGTCGCCGAACCAGTCCTTTGGAAAACTATGTTCTCGATTGAAACAATCGCCCTCGCTGTTGTATTCGCCACATTGATCTATGTTGAAGAAGTACTGGTAAGGTGGGGTCCCGCCTGGAATATCACTGTACATGTCCCAAACCTGATCAGAGGTGCCTGTACGCTTATCGGTTTGCGCAAAGTAGTTCCATAACAAATTGTAATTCAGCACAGTGTGGTTGTCTATAATATCATGCAGCGCAACCCGAAGTGAATTTCCGGACAGACCCTGTGCGCTATCGTAATACCCGGCAGGCGGTTGTGCCAATAAGAAAGTTGGGGCCACTAGCAGAAGGGCGAATAACAATTTGCGCATAGTGCAAAGGTACGGGTTGGTGATACCGATGGTCCGTTACATGGAAAAGGGGACCGAAGCCCCCTTTCCTCACGAACCGTTGGTTCTTATTTCACTTTGTTCACGATCGCAGCGAAAGCAGCTGTATCATGGTACGCGATCTCGGCCAATGCCTTCCGATCGAGATCGATGTTGGCCTTTTTCAGACCATTCATGAATACGCTATAGCTCATTCCATTCATGCGTGTTGCAGCATTGATACGCTGGATCCACAACGCACGGAATTCGCGCTTCTTCAACTTGCGACCGATGTAAGCGTGCTGAAGACCTTTTTCAACCGTGTTCTTTGCTACGGTGTAAACATTCTTACGACGACCAAAGTTGCCCTTGGCCATATCGAGGATCTTCTTCCTCTTTGCTTTACTCGCTACTTTATTCTGACTACGTGGCATGTGCCTTTTGGTTTTTGGACGAAAGCGCCCGCCTCTCGGAGGGTCTTTGGTGCTGTACGCCCTGGTTTACGCTACCTATTTCCCGGTATGCTGTGGGTTGTTCTATTTCAGAAGATCAAGAATATTGGCATGGTCGCTCTTGTGTACCAATCCTTTCTTGGTCAAGCTGCGTTTCCGCTTCTTGTCCTTCTTGGTCAGGATGTGGTTCTTAAAAGCGTGCTTTCGCTTGATCTTGCCGGTGCCGGTCAACTTGAACCGTTTTTTCGCACCGGACTTGCTCTTCATCTTTGGCATTGTCGTGGGTTTCTATCGTGGTTGGCGAATGAACGCCGGTATTGCAGTTTACTTCTTCTTTTTTGGGATCAAATACATGATCATCCGTTTTCCTTCCAACTTGGGCATGGCTTCCACAATGCCTATATCCTCCAGATCCTGTGCGAATTTCAACAACAGGATCTCACCTCTTTCCTTGAATACGATGCTCCTTCCGCGGAAGAATACAAAGGCCTTGACCTTGTGTCCCTCTTCCAGGAACTTGCGTGTGTGTTTCAGTTTGAAGTTGATATCGTGTTCGTCCGTATTAGGGCCGAAACGAATTTCCTTCATTTCAATGGTAGCCTGTTTGGCTTTGATCTCTTTCTGCTTCTTCTTCAGGTCGTACAAGAACTTCTTGTACTCAATTATCCGACAGACCGGTGGATCCGCTGAGCCACTTATTTCCACAAGGTCAAGGCTCATCTCCTCTGCCATGCGCAGCGCATGGGCAATTGGGAATACACCTTGTTCCACCCCTTCTCCAACAACACGGACCTCGTTAACACCTGTGATCTTATTGTTGATCCGGTGTGGGTCTTCCTTCACTACACGACCACGGAATGGTCGTCTGCTTTTGCCACTACTGGGGCGTTTGAATGGTCCTGCCACTTAGTTTGTTTTGGTTCGTATTCGTTATTCTGAAATTCCTTGTTGCAATTTTATCCGTGCATTCACCAGTTCAGTAAATGCTTCCGGGGTCATTACGCCAAGATCGCCTTGACCATGTTCCCGTACGGATATCGTGCCGTCAGTAGCTTCTTTCTCTCCGATAATGAGCATGAACGGGCTTTTGGCGAGTTCCGCATCGCGGATCTTACGTCCAATTTTCTCGTTCCGCTCGTCTACGGAGGCGCGAATATCGGAACTTTTAAGCATACGGGCGACATCTACGCACGCTCCGTTGAATTTATCGCTGATCGGAAGCAAGATAGCTTGCTCCGGTGCAAGCCACAATGGGAACCTTCCAGCAAAGTGTTCAATAAGCACAGCTACGAACCGTTCCAGGCTACCAAATGGTGCTCGGTGGATCATGACCGGACGGTGTTTCAAATTATCACTACCAACGTATTCAAGGTCAAAACGCTCCGGTAGGTTATAGTCCACTTGGATGGTTCCTAACTGCCAACGCCTTCCAATAGCATCCTTGACCATGAAGTCCAATTTGGGTCCGTAGAACGCCGCCTCGCCATATTCGATAACCGTTTTGAGGCCCTTCTCAGCACTTGCCTCTATGATCGCAGCTTCGGCCTTTTCCCAATTCGCATCGCTGCCTATGTATTTAGCACGATCCACTTTATCGCGTAGGCTGATCTGGGCCTCATAATTCGGTAGGTCAAGAGCCTTGAATACCTTCAGTACCAGGTCAATGACCTTGATGAATTCATCCTTTACTTGATCCGGTCGACAAAACAAGTGGGCATCGTCCTGCGTGAATCCTCTTACCCGGGTTAGTCCGTGCAATTCGCCACTTTGCTCATAGCGATAGACCGTACCGAATTCAGCATAGCGAATAGGAAGTTCCTTATAGCTGTGAGGGCGACTTTTGTAGATCTCGCAATGGTGCGGGCAGTTCATAGGCTTCAGCATGAACTCCTCACCTTCATGCGGGGTCCTTATCGCTTGGAAACTATCCTTGCCATACTTCTCGTAATGGCCACTTGTCACATAGAGGTCCTTGTGCGCAATGTGTGGTGTGCTTACCAATTCATACCCGCTATCTTCCTGTGCGGTCTTCATGAAGTTGATCAACCGTTCCCGCAAAGCCGTGCCTTTGGGCATCCATAAGGGTAGTCCAGGGCCCACTTTATCGCTGAAGGTGAACAGATCCAGTTCCTTACCCAGCTTTCTGTGGTCGCGCTTCTTTGCTTCTTCCAGCAGCACTAGGTATTCATCAAGTTCCTTTTGTTTTGGGAAGGTGATGCCGTATAGGCGCGTCAATTGTTTGCGGGTCTCATCTCCGCGCCAGTATGCACCAGCAACGGACA
>JAGNUG010000010.1 GCA_017987115.1 Flavobacteriales bacterium
CTGGAGCGACGCATTAAGCAGGAGATCGAAGAGAACCCAGCGTTGGAGGAAGGGGAGGACCAGGATGAGGACGATGACCTGAACGTGGATATTGCAACCACCGACGAGAACGACAAGGAGGAGAACGAACGCGACGAGTTCGATCTAAGCGATTATTACCAGGACGACGAAACGCCGGATTATAAGCTCAGTGCCAAAAATACTGGACCGGATGATGAGCAGCGCGAGATCCCGCTTGCAGGTGGCACTACGTTCCAGGATGCCATGCGCCAACAACTCTCCTTGCGCCGCAGCGATGATCGTACGGTGATGCTTGCCGAGAACCTGATCGGCAATTTGGATGAGGACGGCTATCTACGCCGTGATCTCGATAGCATCGTGAACGATCTTGCCTTTACACAAAGCATTAGTTGTGAACGGGAAGAACTGGACAAGGCACTTTCCTTATTGCAATCATTGGACCCTGCCGGTGTGGGTGGTCGGGATCTGCGAGAATGCTTGCTCATTCAAGTTAGACGGATCCCGCACAGTTTGGATCAACGCATTGCGGAGGAGATCATCGACAAACATTTCGAGGCGTTCAGCAAGAAGCATTACGAGCGCATCATGGACAAGTTGGAGATCGATGAGGATGCGTTGCGCGGAGCCATTGAGCTGATCGTTCACCTGAATCCGAAGCCGGGCAATACCATGCGCGGTACCGATCGCGCAGCACAGGAGATCATTCCGGATTTCATCGTGAACGAGGTGGAAGGGCAATTGGAACTTTCGCTGAACGGACGCAATGCACCGGAACTTCGTGTGAGCCGTGCGTACCGCGATATGATCTCCGAGTACTCCAAAGGAAAGAAGGACAAGGAACAGCGCGAAGCATTGCAGTTCATCAAACAGAAGCTGGATTCCGCAAAGTGGTTCATCGATGCCATTAAGCAGCGGCAGAACACCTTGCTCGTTACCATGGACGCCATCATGGAATACCAAAAGGATTTCTTCCTTACCGGTGATGAGACCAAGATGAGGCCCATGATCCTGAAGGATATTGCGGAACGTGTTCATTTGGACATCAGTACGATCAGTCGCGTGGCCAATAGCAAGTATGTGCAGACCAACCACGGGACGTTCATCCTCAAATTCTTCTTCAGTGAAAGCCTGAGTACGGATAGCGGTGAGGAAGTAAGTACCCGCGAGGTGAAGAAGATCCTGCACGAAGCGATCAACGCAGAGAACAAACAGAAGCCCTTCACCGATGATGAGCTCACGGCCTTGTTGAAGGAAAAAGGCTACAACATTGCGCGCCGTACGGTTGCCAAATACCGCGAACAACTTGGGTTGCCCGTTGCGCGTCTGCGTAAGGAGCTGTGATCCATTCCCGGAATATCATGCGCGCAGTCGCCCACGTTCTTTCTGTTGCTCTGCACCCACTGTTCATGCCGTTCTACATGGTGTTCCTGGTCTTTCAGGTGGACCCGCATGTGGCGTTCTTTTTGCCACCGGAACATCATTGGATCATCTTCGGTATGGTTGCCTTGATGACGATCGCATTCCCACTGACAAGCACCTTCCTCTTATTACGCACCGGCATGATCAGCAGCTTGCAGATGCCGGAACGCAGCGATCGTATCGGACCCTATATGCTAACATTGATCTACTACGGCATGATGTGGTACTTGCTGCAACGCACACCGCTCCACTGGACCGTAAGCTCGTTGTTCATCGGCGTATTCGTTGCCTTGTTGCTTACAACGGTGATCACGCTTAAGTGGAAGATCAGTGCGCACATGGTCGGTATCGGTGGCGTGCTTGGAGCGGTCTGCGGACTCACAACACTGCACGACCTGCATGCTTTCTTCGTGATCTCCGGATCGATATTGGCAGTAGGTGTTCTTGGAACAATGCGCTTGTTGATCACCGATCATACGCCAGCGCAGATCCATACAGGTGCTGCGCTGGGCATCGTTTGTACGTATGGTTGTTTGGTCCTGGAGGTGGGGTCGTGATATCCTTCAAATGATCAGATGGTCAGTTAACCTTCACCATTGCAGAAAACAACTAGTTGATCTAAGCGTGTAGCCACAGGCTACGGTGAGCCTACTCGGGGGCGTAGCCTTAGGCAACGCCCAGTATGGTGATCACATTTTCTGCAACGCGCATTGCCAGGTCCAGGCATCGCGCAGTGCATCATCCAATCCGCGTTCTGCTTTCCAACCCAACACCTTGCCGCTCTTGCTGGTCTCGGCATATACGCTTTCCACATCGCCCGGTCGCCGTGGCCCGATCGTGTAAGGAATGGTAACACCGGTCACCTTCATGAACGTGTTCACCACATCGAGTACCGTAATGCCGTTGCCCGTTCCGATGTTGAACACTTCGCAAACCGGCGCAGTGCGTTCTTCCATCCATTCCAACGCGCGCACATGGGCCAAAGCAAGATCCACCACATGGATGTAATCGCGCACGCAACTGCCATCGGGGGTTGCGTAGTCATTGCCGTGCACCGTTAGTTCCTTGCGCATGCCTGCACCGGTCTGTGTAACAAAGGGCACCAGATTGTTCGGAACACCCAGCGGCAGTTCTCCGATGGACCCACTTGGGTGCGCGCCGATCGGGTTGAAATAACGCAGCAGCACTGCCTTCAATCCACTTACCGCAACGCTTTGATCGCGCAACAATTGTTCGCACACCACTTTGGTAAAGCCATAGGGTGAGTTCGCATTGCGATCCGGTGCAGCCTCCGTTACCGGCAATTCCGCAGGTTGACCATAGACCGTGCAACTCGATGAGAACACGATGCGCTGGACACCATGTTTCTTCATTGCACCCAACAACACCACCAACGAACCCACGTTGTTCCGGTAGTATTTCAAGGGCTCCTTCACACTTTCACCAACCGCTTTATCCGCCGCGAAATGGATCACACCGAACACCGGGTCTTCTTTTGCAAACACCTTATCCATCGCTGCTGCATCCGTACAATCCACACGGTGCGTGCTAGGTGCTTTACCGATGATCGCAGCGATACCCTCCAATGCGCGCTCTTCGCTATTGCGTAGATCATCCACGATCACGGGCGTGTACCCCGCATTGTGCAACTCTACACATGTATGCGAACCAATGAACCCTGCTCCTCCGGTTACGATCACTTTTTTCATGCACGTGCAAAGGTGGTGCGAATGCCATTATCCCGTTCCGTGAGGTGATCCGAATTGCTCAATGGTGATCGTTAGCAGTCCATCGTCTGTTCCTTCCACGCGTTTGAGTCAAGGCTTCCAATGTTCATCTCCACGCATCAACTATTTGCACTATCTAAGATTGGTCGTCCGCCAAAACCCGGACAGGCCCGGCGAAGGTTTGACATTCGCAGGAGCGGGGGTTGGGAGGGTGCTTAAATTCAGAACTCGCATAAATAGGGTTGGACACTTCAAAAAAGGATTGAGCCTTAGATATGGCCATGCGATCTGAGCAACGCCTGATAGTAACACCTTTAGAAAGAGTAAGTCCAGCTTCCGTAATTTCCTTATAACTATGCTCTGAGATGCATGGCGCATTAGTATTACGAACACTTGCAACCTGAATGCAATATCTGTCATGAGGACAATAAATTGGAAAGTCTGTAGTACGTATCAACGGATAGCATCCTGATGGATCTTCTTCATAAAATTCCATCATGCTCAACCTCTCCAATCCGGTTTTATTGCGTGGAACACTGATAGAGTAAACAAGCCATACAGAGCTAATGTATAAAGAGTCATCGGTGAGTACTTCTGGAGTAGTGTATGTTAGTTTTTGAACTTCAATCAAGAGTCCGTCTTCTACAGTTTTATTGCATGATGAGAAAGTTAACACCAGCAGTAAAATCGAAAGCGCGAAAATGGCTGTTAATCGCATAGAACTCTTTAAACCCACGCAGGGTGACTTCCACCTACTCTCCGAAGACAAGCCTACGCCGGCGCTTGAGGCCCGTGCAGCGGTGGGTCTGTCCGCTGCATTTGAGCGGATGACCCTGCGGTTCGCTAGTGTAAACATCAAGCCTCTCATCACGGTCCATTTCCATTGCACGGTAACGCAAGATATATGCTTTGGGCTATGGCTGGGTACTACCCTGCGTGGGTTTAAGGCGCTTGAGCCCCGTGCAGCGGTGGGTCGTCCGCCAAAACCCGGACAGACCCGGCGGTGGTTTGGCTGCGTCGGCTACGGCTTGGGTTTACCCTGCGTGGGTTCAGATGCGAAGGCTAGGAAGGCGTATGCGTGAGGGAACGGTGTTAGCGCGCGTCAGGGGATATTCATCAGGGCGAGTGAGTCTACGAAGATTGCTCCACTTTCATCGTCAACTCGAACAACTATACCAGACCTAACTAAGGAAGCAACTGCGCAAGCCGTAGAGTCATTGGTAATCTCTGCTGTTATCAAGCCATGCCTGTCAAAGTACTTGGATGCGATAGCAGATGGTCTTTGATCTCTGATGTCAGACGGGCAGGAGTATGGAACAAAGTTGTAGTAGGTAAGGTCCTTTCGTTCAACGACCACTGGCTCGTTGCGGAGTATGGAGCGCACTACAAAACGGCGATACTGTGGGTAAGGCATGATAGTACCCTTCTTAGCAAGGTATCCTTGTAGCGTCCCTGTCTTCACAAGGCAATGTAGTAGGGTATCATCGACGCGCACAGTTACAGGTAGCCATGCGCCGCCAACATCTACGACATCGAGAGTCTTGTTGATGTTATGCTTTTGGCCGCCACACCCAAGCAACAACGCAACGAGGATAACTGTGCTAAACCCACGCAGGGTGAATTCCACGTACTCCCCGAAGACAAGCTTCCGCCGGCGCTTGAGCCCCGTGCGGCGGTGGTTCTGTCCGCTGCATTTGAGCGGATGACCCTGCGGCTCGCTAGTGTAAACATCAACCCTCTCATCACGGTCCAATTCCATTGCACGGTAACGCAAGATATATGCTTTGGGCTATGGCTGCGTACTACCCTGCGTGGGTTTAAGGGCGCAGGGTCGTCCGCCAAAACCCGGACAGACCCGGCGCAGGTTTGGGTTTGGCTTGCGCGGGTTTAGTGTTCACCCTGCGTGGGTTTAGGCTGGGGTTCACCCTGCGTCGGTTTAGCTTCTTATAGTTCTTCTTGGGAACTTGCACTGCACAAGTTCTTTTATTTTCAAGGCCCAAATACTAGAGTAGTAGAGTCCTTCATCTCCAATACGTCATAACAATCCTCTGGCCGTGGAAACAAACTATCCAACCTATCACTAAGTGGCGTGCCCTGTACATTAACGATATAGAAATTCAGCTCCTTCAAAATCAAGGAATCCACGGAAGTTAAGATAGGGCTATCAAGTATTAACTGCCCACCGCTGCACGCAGTGTTAATCAAATGTCGCGTCGAACTGAAGCGGCCATTAAGCATAAGTGTGTTAATCCTAATGCCTTGTTCGAAAATATTCGAAGTAAAAGGATCTGACATCGTAATATTAATAAGGCGAAGTCGCGGAAAGGATAAGGAAATTGGGTGCAAAGAAGTAAGCTCATCTGCAACTATATTCAGGTTGGATAATCTTTCCATAGGAATGTGTTCTACATCCAGAATAATGGTATCCACTCTGAGCCACAGTGTTGAGCATCCTAAAAAGTTTAGCGCTTTGGCTATTGAGTCTGAAAGCGTAAAAACACCATTATAACGTAACTCAATGTTGCCATCAGTTTGATCGGGGGTATTATCGCGAAATGCTAACAACTCATCAATGCTTTCGAATAAGGTTGGATAATACACGTGTTCAACCTGCTGGTGATCCGCAGATTCCGGAACGATCGAATTCTGACAGCTTCCCAAACCTAGTAAGAACATAGCAGTACACCACTTGACAAACCTCCGCCGGGTGTAAACATCAAGCCTCTCATCACGGTCCAATTCCATTGCACGGTAACGCAAGATATATGCTTTGGGCTATGGCTGGGTACTACCCTGTGTTGGCAAATAAGGTACATCAAAGCGTAGCGGACGTTCCTCTGAAATGGAATGATTGATCCATCGCATTCACGGACGATGTGGTACACGCTACCGCACTATAGCAGCAACAACTTCACCACACGCTCTTCGCTCGAACTCTTCACGCGCAAGTAATATACGCCACCGGACAGGTAGCTCAGGTCCAACGCATGCGACCCAGCTCCTTGGTCGGAATGGACCATTCTGCCCGTTGCATCCAACACGCTTACTGTTGACGTGTGATCGTTCGGTAGTTCTACGGTAAGCGTTCCGTAGCATGGGTTGGGGTAAACCGTGAGCGTATTCAGTGCGGCACGTTCAGCTACCGACACCCTATTGAAGAACTCGATGGACGCGACGACCGGCAAATGGTCCGTGGCATAATAGAGCGCATCGGCCATCGTCTGGCTTACGGATGCGTTCGGCATCGCGTTGATGCTTTGGTTGTAATGCAGCCCATCGTTACCAACGGCCCAGGTGCTGTTCGTTACATAGCTCACACCATTCGCTGCTAGCAAACCGGGTGAGAAGAGGATCATGTCGAACCGATCATCCATGGCGCCGGATGCGCCTCCGCCGAACGCGGTGCTGCGCGTACTTTGGGTGTGGTGCGGCGCGTAGTTCACATTGTTCCATGTACCCGGCAGCACGATGGGGTCGATGAAAAAACCGCTCCCAGTGGTGGACAACAACCGTTGATACGCCGGTTCATTGGAACCGTAGATGTTGAAATCACCACAGACGATGAAATAGGCATCCGGTGGCAACAGATCCGTGACCGCGCGTAACGCATTCACCTCGTTCAAGCGCAGGTCCTGATTCTCCACACCTGAGCTGGATTTCAAATGCACGGAGAACACCCGCAGCGTATCGCCGGAAGCCAGGTGCACCAATACGAACTGGGAAATATCACGCAGGTCTGTCTGAATAGGAATGTTGGCGACGGCCTCGAACACAGCAGCATTGTAGTACAACGCATTGTCCGTAGTGAACCCATCAACGAACGGCGCCATGGCCATGCTACCGCCCAGCACCGCACTGTGGAAGTAAGCTGCACCAGGCTCTTCCTCCACCTCCTGCACAACCAGAATATCCGGCTGAAGCGAATCAACGACCGTCTGAAAATAGACGACCCTATCCTGCGCATCTGTTGAAAAGTTAAGCGCGTTCCAGGTCATGATCCGTGCCGGCTGCGCGAAGACCAATAAACCGAGCAAGCAACATACGCTCGTGAACGATAGGCGTTCCATACAGCGTAAAGGTCCGGCTTTTAATAAGAACGCGCAGGCGTTGAGGATGGAACAACGAACAAAGCCCCCCGCCTTATGGCGGGGGGCTTCTTGCAATTCAAGAATGTTTCGATTTGACCTACTCACCAAGTGCGGCCATGGTCTCTACCGGAACCATCTTGCGGTCGTGTTTCACTTTCATCAGGCCTGAACCGTTCAGGAAGGTGATGGTTCCTACAGGACCAGCATATTCAAGTCCGCGGTTGGTTTCGTTGGCTTCAAGTACCACATCGAAATCCACTTTGTGGTTGGCTTTCTGCGCGTCTTTCGTGTTCAAAGCATTGCGGGTATCCACATCAACGGACTTGGTGATGAAGCCGGGCTTGTAGAAGATCAACCGGGCTTTTACGTTCACAGGTACGTGGAATTCGAAATGACCGTTCGGCTGCACTTTGGCGAACATGCACTCAGAATCACCCAATTCAACTGCAAGAACCACGTCATGTGCATCCAGGGTATCCATGTGCAACCATCCTGTTAGTACCAACTTATCCGTGGTGGTCTCGTTGCCGGGAGCAGCGAAGAGACCTAGGCCGATCAGTGCGCAAAGACCTGTTAGGAGGGCCGAGAGGAAGAGGTTGGTGGCTTGCTTTTTCATTGTGGGGAGGGTGTGTGATAGTGACGATACAAATGTCCGGCAGAGCCCCCTCCGCTACAATACCCACATGTGGGGAAACTGGGTTCCAAGGGCTCATAAAGAACACCACGACTGGTCCTGAAGATCTCCATACGGCTATTCTCAACTTCGATCACCATCTTCACGCCTTCGTACCATGCGATCGATCATGCGCTCTCGTTCTTGGCTTGCAATCCTCACGGTGATGATCTGCACCGTGGTCCTATCGGTGAACGGGCTGTGGATCGGCGAGAACGGCGATGGGTGGAAGGACACCATCCGCAGTGATGCAAAGGGTTACTATAGCTACCTGACGTCAACGTTTTTGCGGAACGACCTTGGCCATGAGCCGCCCGCATACGAATACGTGCAGCACACACCCAACGGCACCTTGAACAAATATTTCTGCGGTACGGCGATCGCCATGGCGCCGTGGTACGCTGTTGGTCATGGGCTGGCGTTGCTGGATGCTACCGCTCCGCGCGATGGCTACAGTGCGTATGAGATGAAGGCGATCAGCTTCGGGGGCTGGGTGTATTACCTGCTAGGCCTGTTGGCCTTGCGCGCGGTGTTCCTGCGCTTGGGTGTACGCGATGGGGTCATTGCTTGGCTGATCCTTGGTCTCGGATCCGCCACACCGCTGCTCCAATACGTGGCCATACAGCCGGGGTGGTCCCATGTGTATTCGTTCTGCGCCATCAGTGTGTTCCTGCTGTTGGTGCACAAGTTGGCCAGTGGTGATGCGCTGCGTTGGGCCTTGCCCGCAGCCGCACTTTTCGGACTGATCATTTTGATACGACCCGTGAACGGTTTGGTGCTGCTAGCCGTACCTATAGTGGCCGGGTCGAATACGGGAATGCTCATTGCACGGTTGGTGCAACGTTGGCACATCTTGTTGCTTTCCGCACTGATCGTGTTGCTGATCGTCGGTCTGCAATCCGCTCTCTGGCATGCGCAGACCGGAAGTTGGTTCGAATGGGGGTACCGTAATGAAGGGTTCTATTGGGATAGGCCGATGGTCTACGAAGTACTGATCGGGGTCCGGCGCGGGTTATTCGTTTGGTCGCCGTTCCTGTTGCTGGCGGCTGGTCCGGCGTTCCTGTTGTGGCGCATGGATCGCACCCGATCGGGGTTCACAGTGTTGTATTGGATCGTCAATACCTACGTGATCAGTTGCTGGTGGATCTGGTATTACGGCAGTGGCTTCGCTAGTCGGGTGTACATCGATCACTACCCCATTCTCTTGATCTCCGCTGCACTGGTCCTGCAACACGCTGCACCACGTTGGTGGACCGCTGCACGGGTTTTCATTCTGACCTTCATCGGACTGTTCCTCTTTCAATATTGGCAATACCGGAACGACATCATCCACCATGAACACATGGATGCGGAGAAGTACGCGTACACTTTTCTGAAGACCGATGACGCTTACCGCTTCAGCCTTGGCGGTCGCTTTGAAGAAGCGCCGTACCACCCCAATGGGATGGAGCTTGTACTAACCGAATGCACCGACCTGGAACGGCCCGCGCGCTATTGGACAGGGGGACACCTCGAGCGGATGGACCACGCGTTCAGCGGAGACAGTGTTTGCGTATTCGATGTCCACCGGGATTATGGAACATCCTTTACTGCGCCGGCCGGTACCATTCCGCCCGGTCGTGAAATTTATCTGAAGGTCGGCTTCATGCGCTATGAGGTCCTGGCCGGTGAAGCATCCAAAGCGCTTTGTGTGACCAGTGTTTCCCATGCAGATGGTTCACAGGGCTATTACAATTCGTTCCGCATGGAGCCCATGACCGGCCTCACGGACAGTACCTGGAAAGCACTGGACCTGCGGATACCTGTCCCCGAATTGCAGGAGGGTGATGCGCTCCATTTCTACATCTGGAACCAGAACGGAGAAGGGCGTTTTCAGATCGACGACCTGATGATGCGTGTTTACGCCGTGCGTCCGTGATACAGGCAATGCACACTGCTTCGTGTGCATGCCGCATCGGAATGGTGTGGGCCCAGCAGGACTTGAACCTGCGACCAAGGGATTATGAGTCCCCTGCTCTGACCACTGAGCTATGGGCCCGAATTCAGGGCCGCAAAAGTAGGCGCTATTTTCGCCCGTTGAAAAAATGAAGTACGAAACCATCCTTCTGGACCTCGGCGGCGTGTTGATCGATGTGGATTACCACGCTGCTGCCAACGCATTCAAGGCCTTGGGATACACGGATTTCGAATCGCTTTACAGCAAGGCACAACAGGACCATTTGTTCGATGGTTTCGAGACCGGGGAACTGAGCCCTGCGGCATTCCGCGACCGGATCCGCCAGCTCCATTCCTCCGGACTCACCGATGCACAGATCGATCAATGCTGGAACGCCATGTTGGGTTCCATACCAGCTGAACGCTTAACGCTTGTTGCCCGATTGAAGGAACACTACCAAGTGCTGTTATTGAGCAATACCAATGCGATCCACGTACCCGCCTTTGAAGCGATCATAGCGCGAGAGAACGGCATTGCCGATTTCAAGAGCCTGTTCCACGGTGCATACTACAGTTGTGAAATGCAGTTGCGGAAACCGAATGCCGATGCGTTCCGTTTTGTGCTGGAAGCACACGGCGCGGACCCTGAACGGACGTTGTTCATTGATGACTCGTTCCACCATGTGGAGGGTGCGCGTAAGGCAGGACTGCATGCAGAGTTCCTGGACCTTGGGAAGGAGGATATTATCGGATTGGTTGCGCGATTGGGTTTGGTTGTGTCGCCTTAGGCTAGGAATATCAACGAATTGCGCGTAGCCACAGGCAACGCGCTGTTGGTGTCCGTTATGCCGGTCGGACCATGATCCGACCCTACGGAATTGCCTGTGGCAATTCCTGGCACAATTCCACCAACACGCCACCTGCGCTTTTCGGGTGGATGAAACACACCAATTTATTGTCCGCACCTCGCTTGGGTTCTTCGTTCAATAGGGTGAATCCTTCTGCCTTCAGCCGCGCCATTTCCTTGCGGATATCGGCCACTTCATAGGCAATGTGATGGATGCCCTCTCCGCGTTTTTCAATGGCCTTTGCGATCGGGCCATCGTCCTTGGTGCTTTCCAATAGCTCGATCTTGTTCGGACCTACTTGGAAGAACGAGGTGATCACACCTTCGCTCTCTACAGCCTCCCGTTTGTAGCTCGGTGTGCCCAGCAGCTTCGCATAAAGTTCTTCCGCCTTTTCAAGGTCTTTAACGGCTATGCCGATGTGTTCTATCCGGATCATGTGGAAGCTCGGTGGTGATTGAACTGCACGATACAACGAAGCCTCCCGGTAAGAGAGGCTTCAACTGTGTTGTGAACGGTGATCACTTCTTGGTGAAGGTCTCGCCGGTCTTGTTATCGTAGTTGAGGTAATACATATCCCGTTTCAACGTGCTTACATCAACGGTGGTATCATACCCACGTTTTACAATGTTGCCATACTGATCGTAGATCTCGAACAAGGTCGGCGCACTGAATGTGATCACATCCTTTGGCTTAAGCGGCGACCAGGTAACCGGTAAAACACTTGGGTCCGTGTAGTTCACACCTTCGCTGAAACGAGCGCGTTTAGTAAGGTCGGTCTGTTTAACACGGAACGTGTTCTCGCCTGAATGCGGCGTTACTTTGAATGTGTAGACATTCTCACCCGGCTTGCCAACGCCCATCACTTCGCCCACTTTCACCCATTTGTTCCAGCGCTTCTGCTCAACGATATAAGGAAGCTCACCGGTCTCATTGGCGGTGGTCCATGTGTATGTGCCATCACTTCCGATCGATTGCTTGACCATATCGAAGGTGCTCTTGGGCTTCAACACTTCAGGATTCAGAACAACCGGTGTGCAGCCATCCTTGTGCTTGACCTTGATCACCACTTTATCGCCCAACTTCAATCCGAAGTTGTTCATATCCACCTCAAAAGCGCTGCTGTTGATCTCGTCCGTAGCGATCTGTTCGTTCACTGTTACCTCGAATACACAAAAACCGACACCAGCTTCGGAGAACGGGTTCTGTACGAACAGGTTCTTACCTTGGAAGTTTCCTTCAAGAACAAGTACACCGGCAAAGCTTGGTAGACCAAGTAGAGCGACAAGCAAAAGATGAAATAGACGCATAGGGAGTTCTTCTAAACTAACTGCAAGGATACGGGATCCGGAGCATTTTTGCCAATGCTTTTATTGAGACCCGTTCCAGAAGATGCACGTTCGTGATGACCCGGCAGTGGAACAGCCCGTTATTCATGGAACAACTTAACGCCTGCTAACACTTTGATATCAAGGTGATTACCAGAGGGTGGAACCGGGCAGGAATACTTGGCATTATAAGCGCAATACGGGTTATACGCCCGGTTGAAGTCCAAGGCCACATTTTTTTCAAAAGGGCCTTCCAGATCTATGTACCGTCCCCCTCCATACGTTTCGTCCCCATTCGTGAGATCCGTGAACGGTACGAAGTAGTAATTGGCGTATTCCTCCTGCTTGCCCAATTCCACGTTCCGGTATGCGGTCAACTTGTACTTCTTACCGTTGATCTTGAAGGAAAGACGCCCGACCGATTGGTAGATCGGCACCCGATCCGTGGAGGTTTTCATGCCGAACTCCTTGCCTTGTTTGGCCTTGAACTGGGCAGTGACCGCAAACGCGCTGTTAGGCTCAAAGCGCTCAAGCTCCGTAAAGTGTGACCGGTCCTCATCCAACAAAGGTGAGTGCATGGGGTCACTGTACTCCGCATTGATCTCTTCCCAATATGCTTTAAGGCCACTAAGCCATTGTTCGTTGCTGGCCTGCGCTTGCGCGTTGAGCAGCTGACCAACGAAAAGCGCAGCTATGAGCGCCCGTAACATCATGCTGGGGTCTTGGTACTTACTGCGTTGCTCATACGGGCCACATCGGCTTCGTTGAAGCGCCCTTGATCCGCATCGCGGACAATGAACGTACGCTCACCTACCGTTACTACCTGTTGGAAATGGATGAAGACCAGATCATCGTCCGGAAATTGGCTTTTGTAGACGATCTTCTCCGGGGTTTCTTCCAGTATGGTATTCTGTTGAAGCATGCTGCGTTCCAGGTCCGACTTCAGCCGATCCATATCCGCAGGTTCCTCCGAAATTGTAAGTTCGAAATGCTCGCCACCGGATACTTCCATCCGCCCGAACTCCTCATTCCATCTGACTATCGGGGTATCCACACCTAGCGTTGCCGGATCGCCCAGATCCACGATCAGTGGCATGTCATACTTACCCAGGTCCACGATCAGCCCTTGCGCTTTTTCTTCGGCTTGGGCCTGGCCATCGGCAACATCCTTTTTCCCATCACCACAAGCCCCGAACAGAACCAAGGAGAGGATCAGTAAACTGTGCTTCATAATGGCGAATATAACGCCAAATCGCACAATACTATACCCCTTGAGCTTGTTCAAGACCTCATGAACAGGCTTTTACGGCAATTGCTCTGCACGGCTATTGGTAGGAACCGTACCTCCGATGTTCTCAAGGATGATATCACGGTCGTTATTGGTACCGGTATACCGGGCAACACCATCCATGTTCACATCCTCCAAGTGATAGCCTGCCGCAGTGTTGGTGGGTACAACTCCCCCGATCAAGGTCAGAATGGGGTCGCGGTCATTGCCCTGACCGGTGTACAATACCTCATCATCCACAACTACGTTACCTGCCCACAGGACATTCTTACCACCAAGGACCAATTGTGCTTCCGTTCCAAAGGTTGTAACCGTGCTGAAGTCCAACGAGGTGGTGGTTGCGGATAAGGACACAGGAGCTGCCGCCATACACGCCAAATGGTTCCGGTGACGGACCGCCACGTAATAATTCGCCGTCGCAACAGGAAATGAAACAGGCGAAACACCATCCACATCAACAATGTCTCCATCGCGTTGGATCAGTGCTGATCGCGTAGCTATTACTTGCGCGGAATTACTTCCGGAACGAAGCTCCAATAGCACCCAATCAACGATCGCATCATTACCTGTAACGCCAAGGACACCGCTTGTCGTGGTTTCACCACCGCCAAGTACCTGAAGGAAATCCGGGAGGGTGTATGGTTCATTCAAAGGCACCAGCGATGCTGCACGCAGGTCATCGTTCATAAGGCCGGTTCCTTCCACATAAGGTCCTTGTAGAAACGCTTTGGCAGAAATTAGTACTTGTTGCGTAGCAGAACCATCGAATTGAATATCGTCAATGGCCATGTCGCTAGCAAAACCGTTTCCGGTGACCCCTCGGAAACGAACTCGAATGGTGCTGCCAACAAAGGGGTCCAGGTCCACTGTACCCTGTATCCAATTACTGCCTTGCGCCCCTGAGATGCTGAACACTCCATTGGTCCATGAGGATCCATTCCATACATCAACATTCAAGGTACCCATGTTCGCGCCGAGCATGTTATACCAGAAGGTCATGTTCGCCGTGGTAAGCCCAGAAAGGTCAATGCAAGGGCCAATAAGTTCGGCTACCTTGGATGGATTGCCGGAATTGCTCGCTTCCGTGTATAGGTAGAACCCACTTCCCGTGGTATGGTCACCGGAAGGTCCTGTGTTGCTCGATGCCGTTGATCCCGACAAGCGGGTCCAATCCATATCATCGCCGAAGTTCTGAAGCCATTCTCCCAAGCCGCTTTCGAAATCCTCGGCGTAAGGGAACGTAGTCACACAACCTCCACCCACACAAAAATTGACGGTGACCGTATTCGCAAAGCTGCCCGCATACGCTAAAGGCGCGACACCATCCAGCACAGCAATGTATCCATTACCGTATGCACAGCACAAGCCATCATTGGCCGAATCGTTCGCTGTAAGGTCGTAACATCCCGCTGGAAGACAGAGTTGTATATCAGGTTGTGGGTATTCCCCATTCGTCCCGACCGTCGTGTAAGGTCCTCCGCTCGCTACGGTGTTCTGCGATGCGTCCTTAATGGTCCATGTCGTTTCCGCACCATACCGGTCCAACGTTATCTGAACCGTTACAGGTTGACAGTCCGAAGTGGTATATGACCATGTTGCACTCGGAGTTGCCGTTGCACAGGTGTTCACCGCCCGAACATTCCAATAGTACGTGGTGTTCGGTGCATTGGCCGTTGTAGGTTGATACGACGTTCCGACAACGCCTGACCCTGTTTCAAGAACCGTGGTCATTGCCGCATTCGATCCTAAGGTAACCGTGTAGGTTTCCGCGTTCGGGTCGGCGTTCCACGTAAGCGGGCCGGTTGCTGCAGGTTCTCCATTCGCAGGTGCCAACAACGTTACTTGACCTGGTGACCCCAGAACAGAAAGCGTCAGAGGCAAGCTACGCGGGCCACTTGCGCTGGTGGCATTCAACGTGATCGCATACGTACCGGGGGTTACGGCTGCAGTATTCGAAATAGTCAGTGTAGTGCTACCCCCTGGAGTTACCGGGTTCGTACTGAAGGTTGCATTTGCTCCCGTAGGAAGTGCGCTGGTGCTGAGCGTAACGGGGTTGGTGTAACCAAGCAAGGAGCCGATCTGCACGGCATATGTTGCATTGCTCGGCTGGCATGCCGAGGCCGTAGCGTCGGTCACGTTCAGCGAATAATCCGGACTGGATGCGGAGATCGTGAAGTTCGTGTTCGACATATCGTAGAAGATGTTGTTCGCGCCTTCGATCTTGATACGCGCTGTGGTGCTGGGCGAATTCGACAAGGTGACGGTCTGTGTGCCGTCGTTCGGCGTATTGGCAAGAAGTGTGGTAGGGAAGGTCTGACCGCCATCGGTGGAGAGCAGGATGTTCACGTTCGCACAGCTTACCGGCGAAGCTGTTGTGTTGGCCACATCCCAAGTGATCGTCTGTGACGACAATGCCGGCCAGGATACTGCCGTGTTGGGTTGCGTAACAAGGAATGGCCCGCTGTTGGAAGCTACGGTAACCACCATGTTATCCTGATCATTGCACGCGCCATTGTCCAGGTTATCCCTAACGGTCACACGGAAGTTGTACGTACGACCAACACTTGATAGCACTTCCCAGGTCGGTGAGTTGTTCGCGATCACATCATCCAAATTCGGCATCCAGCGCACGGGTGATGTGGTAGGCAGTTTCGGGACCCATGCTGGACCACCGGTATTGGTAGCAACCGGTGGCATGGTCGCAACAGCGTTATCCATCTGCTCCCAACTATAGGTCAGGGTCTGGGAGGTTTGTGCGTCACTGCCGATGGCAGTCAGTACGAAGGGTGTTGACCTTGGAATGGTCCGGTCAACACCAGCACTCACAGTTGGAGCGGTTTCTCCAATGATGGTCGTTGTTGCCGGGCATGTGCTACTTGTCCCGCTGGTCACGTTCGCTGCGATCTCCTGCATACTGTAACCACCGAACATGGCAATGCTGTTGTTCAACGGATTCGGTGCACAAATACCTGCGTAGCCCATAATGGTTACACCACTACCGACCTCAACCGCAGCAGTGGATGCACGGTTACAGCTATTGTTCTGCGTATGGTTCCCTCCGTACTGGTGGCCCATCTCGTGCGCAACGTAATCAATATCGAACGGGTCACCGACCGGATTGGATTGACCCGTTACACCTTGTGCTTTGCGTGAACTGGAACACGGAGAGTTCAATGAGGCAATACCACCTCCACCAGTGCTAAACACGTGGCCAATGTCGTAATTGGCGCCACCGATCACATTGGTGCATGTGGTCTGGTTCTCGCCGAGCATTGCAGAACCGTCGCCGTTGGAAAATGGATCTGTTCCCGCATCCAAAAAGATCAAACTACTGTTATTCGCAACCAATACCATCGTCAACGTCGCATCGCGTTCGAACATGTCGTTAACGCGGTTCATCGTGGTGGTCATAGCGGACATAACGCCGCCAGTGGTTCCGCCATGGAATGCAGCATACTCGCCGGTACATGCTAATGCCAAACGGTATGTCCGTAACTGACAATCGCCCACGCGATCAACTCCCATCTGCTCGATCCATTGACGTGTCTGCAATGCCGCAGCATCCAGGTCATTCACTTGATCATAGCCGCAACCGAGAAATTCAGTGGTGTGCGTCTTCACGAAATTCTTTTTCGCATAGACCTGATAGTTCGTGGTGTTGCCAACGAACAGCGGATCGATGAACCATGCCTCACGCGTAGGTGGCATGACCATGGCATGAAAACCATGTTCAGTGATATCCAACTTCACGGTCGTTCCAACATCATCCACTCCTACCCCACTGTATGTGCGGATATTCGGGAATTGCGCTTGTAGATCCGGGTGCATGATGGACACTTCAAGCACACGGAAATCGGCAGCGCCACCAGTTGGTGTTGGCAAGGAGATGGTCGTTGTCGCTGATCGACGATCCAGGACCGTACCCGTTGCAGCTTGTGCCAATTGCGAACGCAACGTAGCCATATCCAACGTCACGTAACGCACTTGTTCCGGAGTGATGCGACGCTCTCCGGAATTAGCGATGGCCGCTGGAAACGATTGATCGGACCACACTGAGCGAGTCTGTGCTGAACTTGTCAATGGCAATGCGCACAATACAACGAACGCAAGACGAAAACGTGAAAACATGAATGAACTTCGGTTAACCTGCTGGGAGAATTGGCCGGCGGTTTATGGTATTCTCAGTGGAGGGATCCTGAAAAAAAGTGACGCGAAGTTAACCCTAGTTGTGGGACAACGTCAACCAGATCAGCGACTTCCCATCATTCCTAAGACCGTAAGACCAACCCGTGATCACTCCTCCACTGCAACACGGATGCCTTCACTGTGACTACTGAATTCCGGGGCGTACATGCACATCGCTGTGGTAATGCCACTGCTGAAATCACCAGCATGTGTTACCCGAAGGTCGTATTCGAACACATACGTTCCGGGCGAAATCCGATCAAAGAAAAAGTGCATGGCCACATCCCGGATGCTTTGGTAATAGCCCAGACCACCTTGATAATTGTATCCGCTGATGGCTACTGTTGGCTCCAGACCTGCCGCTCGCAGGTCTTTCAAATGCACGTAGTCGACATATCGATCGGTCTTTAGCTCGATACGCATGGTGAGCAGATCGCCGGCCTTCAGGTTGCGTGCTTTGTTCAATGCGATCAGTTGTGGACCACTCTCCGTTTGCTCATGCAACATCACTTTCTTGCTGATGACAAATGGACTTTCATGCGGCGTGACCTTGTCCATTTGCTCCAGGTACTGCCAATGCAATGCGCCCCACTGAACGCCGTCCTCGGATGTGGTGATCGTTACCGCGCCCATCTCTGGTTTCACTTTATCTCCGCTCCAGCTTTGTGTGAAGTAACCAGTGCCCGCTTCCTGTGCATCTGCTCGTATTTGCTCCGTACCCACTTTGATGACCGGTTGCGACTTCGGTTCCAGCAGGTCGCTGCCCGTTAGCAATAACGCGTAGCACGCTTCTGATGTAGCCTTCGTCGTTTTCCAATCCGTGGTCTGTTTTAGTTTCAACAGGTATTGGCGTAACGCATCCACGCTTTGATCATCCTTCATCACTTCATGGAATGCTTCGATCATCAACGCATGTGTTTCCGTCGGAAATTCACTCCAGGAATATCCGCCTTTGAATTCCTTCCAATACATACCGAGCTCTTCATTCCGAGTTGCCCGTTGGGATAGCGATATCATGATCAGCTCCGCGGTTGCATGATCTCCCATCCGATCCAATGCCAACGCGGCCATGGCCTGCCCTTGGAATCCGTTCTGCAACCATGTCGCGGCCAATCGCTTTTTATAGAATTCCATAGCGGTATTCGTTCCGCCTGTGATCGGCCAACGTTCAAAAAAGCTACGTGCGTAGAGCATGTGGATATCCAGTATGCTCGGCTCATAGTTCTCCAGTGCTTCAGCTTTGTTCCGCTGCACCAGCTCTTTGTATCCTCGATCGATATCGGCATCCAACCATTGTACGGCCTTTTGCAACATGCGCTGTGCTGGCCCATCCGTGCGCAGGTCCGATGCACCCAACTTTTCCAGATGTCCGAAGCCCGCAACAATGTGCTGCGTTATATACCGGCTCTCGCGCATGCCGCTCCACCAAGGCCACCCACCATTATCCAGTTGCATATCCTGCAATTTCTTCAGTGCGATCGCTTCTTCGGAACCCATACGCTGTAGATCAAAGAACAAGGCAATGCGATGCTTGCGTTCTGTTTCATTGTTCGCGTTCAACACCCAAGGTGTTTCTTCCAGCACAGCGGTTTTCAATTCATGATCTTTCTCAAGTGCTGAAAGGAATGCACCTTCATTCCCATTCGTTTCCGCCTGTTCCTTCCACGCTTTGAATACGCTTTCGATCACCGGACGCTCTTCAACAATATGCCCTGCCAATCTGTTCGCATAATAGCGACTGAACGTCTGCTCGGCGCATGCATGCGGAAACTCCATCATGTACGGCAACGCTTGTACCGCGTACCAAGCAGGGTTCGGTGTGAACTCCAATTTCAAGTTCTGATGCTTCAATGTGGTGCTCGTTGTATTCTTCAACTTGTCGAGCGTGAAGGTCTTTGTGCCCGCCTTCGTTATGGCGATCGGCAAACTTTCGGTGACGAATACTTTGTCCGTTAGAACTGGCAACACGCGTTCTTCACCATCTCCGATCCGGCCATTGGATGCTGAAATGCGTATGCCAACAACGCTCCATGTTTCCGGCACGGTAATGTCCCATTCAACCGACGCGCTTTTGCCTGGTCCAGCGTTGAAATTCCGCACTGCTTCCGTTATTCCGAACTCGTTCGTCACAGTTCTATTCGTTAATGGATCAAAGAGCTCCAACGTTGCATCACCGAGTACTTCACCTCCTTCGATCACATTCACTTTTGCGGTCAGCGTTATCCGATCACCTACCCGTAAAAAGCGCGGCAGGTTCGGCACCACCATCAGCGGTTTTTGCGTGATGGTCTCTTTGCTGAAGTTCGCGATCTTCAGGTCCGGCGTGTGTGCCAAGCCCAACACTTTCCATCGCGTTAATGCGTCGGGTGTTTTGAATCGCAATACGATTGAGCCATCGCGATCGGTAAGTAGAACGGGGAAGAAAAATGCCGTCTCGCGAAAGTCGCTGCGTAGGGGTTGTTGTGTGGAGGCAGACGGAGTGGATGGCGGCTCTGGGCTTTTATCCAACCTCTCTTCGTCAAGACCACCGGCCTCCGCATCGTCAATTACAGGAGATGCAGCGATACTCATTTCATCTTCTGCAAATAATCCAGGAGCAGGCGCATCAGCGTCCATTCTTGAGTTCCGATGCATTACGACACCTCTTTGACCTTGAGCCGAATAGTCCATTACCCCGCGATACCGGCCCATACCAAAAGTTTCCAAATACGGATACCTCCGTGATGTATCCGCAGCGCCTGCATAATTGCGATACACCTCTTGCCCATACGCCTGCCCGAATGGCTCTGCACGCGACCAACCCAAGAGTGCTGAATTACTTCGCCAGATCGATAGGTTCCAGTTGTGCGGCACGAAGTGATCCAATGATGCATCGTACATCACAGCGAGCAATTGCGCGGCTACTTTTTCCTTCTTCGGTCCCGTGATCTTCAAGCGCCATTCTTCGTCTTGTCCGGGTAATAATTTATCGCGGAATGTTTGCCATTCCACGTTCAATTCCTTGTTGCTCCATGGGACATCGATCCATTGTGTCGACATGTGTTGTAGTCCGCGTTCCACACAAACAAAATGCACAGCGAAACCACCGCGATCCAGTTCCAACGCCGGGATCTCCAATAGCTGTTGGCCCTTCTTCAAAAGTATGCGCCGGTTCACAACGATCTTACCGTCGCGTTCAACCTCCATCAGTACGCGGCATTCATCGAGCGCACTGCTTATTAATATCGCTGCGCTTTCACCCGGCTCCACGGTTGTCTTCAGCAATTCCACGTGAAATGCATCGTTCACGAATCCGGTATTCTGTATTGTTGGATCGTAAATGGTGATCACTTTGCTCGCTTTCACCGGTATCCCTTGTGGATCATTCACGCTCACATCGATCCGATAAGTTCCAACTGTCCAAGCATCCAATTCCGGCAAGAAGGTCTTCTTGCCATTCGCTCGCACACTGTCCCGCTCAAAGTGTACACGCTTAACCGGCCAGTTCATCGGATCCTCATGTTTCAGGTCTTTCTGGCCTGGCAGAAAACGATTGGGTCGTTCCCACAGACGATCTCGGAACGGAGCATCAGCAGGCGCCTGCAATTCAACGATCGTAATGTCCATCGGTAGATCGACATCCTGTCCGTTCAAGTTCTTTACGCGCACATCCAAACTATCCGTTACCGAACGATCGATCGCATCGCCACCATTGATCACAATGTCGACACTTCGGTATGCGACATTGATCGTCGTTGTGCTTGTTTGCGTTTCTCCATTGATATCGACCGCACTCGCTTCTACGGTGTAGAAAAATGTTGGATCCGCATTGCGCGGAAAGATCCAGTCCGGTTGTGCAATGAACTTGATGACGAACATCCCTTCCGCATCACACTCGGCAACACCACTGGCCAATTGTGTTTCTCTGCCCCACGGCAATCCACGCCATCCCCAGCCGCACCACCATGGCATACGTGCGCCCCGCTTCACCGTCCATTGAACAGTAGCACCATCCAACGGAACACCTGCGTAACTTTTAGCAACACCAGTAACGGTTGCTTCAGCATTCAGTTTCGGTGTATCGGTGATCGGATCGAACAACACCTCGAATGTTGGGCGCTTGTATTCTTCAACCTGAAAATAAACGGACCCATGTTCTTCTTCAACGTGCATGCCACCGGTAAGCACGCCTTGCGGTGTTCTGAATGAACCATGGAACGAACCGTATTCATCGGTCGTCACATTCAAGGTGTCAACCAGTTCACCGTTCACATCAAAGAATTTCACTTGTGTTGCGTACCCTGCTTTTACTCTGGTATTCGTTCCATTCTTGGCAGTGACAATGCCTTTGAACAATACTTCCTGCCCTGGTCTGTAGATCGCGCGATCGGCGAACATGAATGTGCGCAATGACTCCTCTTGTTCACTATGCTCCGCCATGTAGATCCAGCGCGATCCCGTATGGAACTTGTCATCACCAATGGATACACTCCAGATCAATTGCCCTTGTTGTCCTTTAAGCGATGTTCGGACCATCCCTTCTTCATTGGTCGTGAATTCTTCGACTCCAATGAAACGGCGATTCCCGGTGTAATCCCTATTCCTAACATAAGCCCATGCTTTCGCACCTTTGATCGGCTTGCCGGTTGTTCGGTCCAAAACCAAGAGATCCAGATCGGCTCCGTGATAACGATCAACGACAGCAATATCGGTGCTCCAGAAATTCGCGAAGACCAGGATGTCCCGTTCGGGTTTGAAAGTGGCACTGTCGCTGATCAGGATCGCGTAACGACCATAAGGCAATCCTTCGACGGGTAACTCGGTCAGATGCGCATTCATGTCGCCATCATCGGGGAGGTCAACAGACCATTCGCGGATCGATTTCCTAGTTGTTAGTTCTTTACCATGATCACCGTTATACCGCTGGTCATCGTTGATGTCCTGCGGATCCTTCACAACACGCAACCACAGTTTCTTTACGTTGGCATGTTGCACGGCGATGATCGATCCCGCATTTCCGGGAACTGCCTCCTCGGCGAACAACTGCAATGAAGGCCGCTCCAATTGCTTTTTTAATACGGCGGCTTTTATTGCGCCATAGGACTCTGGATATTTGGCGATCGCGGTGTCGCACAGATTCCGTGCTTTGATCCGCTCTTCCTTATATGCATCACCGACCAACCGCTGATAGTTATTGGCCTGTTCACTATGCCATTCAGCCATAGCAACACCTACTTCGCTATAGGCGGGTAACCGCAACAACCTGCTCTGCAAAATGGAAAGAGCGTTGTAGTACAAGCTATCCTTATCTGACAATGTGCTATGCTCCCGCACGAATGACAAGCGGTCGAGAATAACATCGGTAAGCGCTACCGGAGCATCATCCGCCAAGTGGCTGCGCTCCAATTGTTGGAAAGTGATCAACGCCTTATACTCCCACGAGGTACTGTCGCGATGCGCGATCTTCTTCCATGCAAATGCTTCAAAGAGCTCGAAGTAGAACGGGTCGTCCAGCTTGAACCGCCACTCCGGTTCCGTTAGCCGTGTCTCGGAATTTTCGAACACCTCGATAGCCCGTCTTCCCAATAGATCGTATACCGTTGGTCGCAATTCTACCGCGCCATCTTCATTACCCAATAGTTCACCGAGACCTGCCGATGGGATCTGCTTCAATGTATCATAAGGTTCCACGGACGCCGCGTATTCCGCGATCACTTTCGCCATGAATTGGCGCTGTGTCCATGTGCTTGGATCACTATCCAGTACATCTTCAGAGGACGCAAGATCCGTTCGTTGCAACACCTGCCAGCGACTCTGTTGGTATAGGTTCCAATAGCTCTCACCAATAACCGAATGCAACACTTGCTTTAACGGCACATTGGCGTTCGTCGAACGTTCTTCCAATGCAATCAACCACTCTGTTCTTTCAACTCCGGTCCGTTGTTCGAACGTCCCGCGATACATCCATGCTTTGAATTCGGTGCGCCAATCGTTCCGGCTTTGAGCATCCGTTAGCAAACCGTTCACCTGCTCCAATGCCGATGCGTATTGACCGATCTTGGTAAGACTGTCGATCACTGACCAGCGTGGGTCCGAGGGTTCTATGTTCGTGGTGTTCACGTTGTTGCGGATGAGGCTGCAGGTCATCAGGAACGCTGAGCTAGCGATCACTGCAACGGTGTTAAGGAACAGACGGAAAGTGTATTGCATATGGATCCTGCAAATGTACCTCCGTCAATGGGAGTGAAAGAACATGCAATTCAAGGTTTACGCGGTGTAAAGGTGGATGACCCCAACGTTACTATTCCGTTCATGTTCCAGTGCGGATATTTACCGTTCATTGGTCCTGCAGATCAGCAAGAAAATACCACATTGATGATACCGGACCCAAGATCATTTCTGACTGAACTTTTCGGATCGCTTAATAAGCATGGCATTGATGTGGGCCCATACGAATTGGATCACATTTGTTACCGTGTGGATACGGAAGTCCGTTATTCTGAGATGAAGGCGACCTTCCGGGAACATGCTCATTTGCTTGTTGAGTCGATGGTCTCCGGAAGATTGATCGCCACATACAAATTGAATGAATCCTTCCTTTTTGAAGGTCGATCGATCACGGTGATCGAACTCCCCTCACCTAAAAGCGGCTCGCCTTATTACGAAGGGTATGAGCATGCAGAATTCGTTATCGACTGTGATCCCTTGGCATTCACTGAACGCTATCCGCAACTGGATTGGGACCTGAGCGGGTCGCGAAAACTGATGAACGCGGATGTTCGTTTGCCATTCGGAAGCATCAGTGTAAAATTCCATCAGGAGGCTTTGGAGAAGGTTATTGAACGAGAGCGTTCGATGACTTGATCACAATTGGAAGATGAGGATACGTTCAATGCTTCGCAGCTGAACTTCACGAAAACCGATCACAACGCACTTCAGGGTCGATCTCTTTTCCATCAAAAAGATGGTCTGCCAAATGCATTGCGCACCACGGCGCCAACAACACGCCACGCGAACCTAGACCATTGAATATGGCCTCGTGTTCTCCTGTTCTACCCACTATGGGGCGACGATCCTTGGTGGCTGGTCGAACTCCTGATGAATGTTCAAGCACTTCTATCGAAAGCTTTACAAAGGCCTGAAGCATCCCAAGTAACTCTTCTCGCGCATTTGTTGTTGTACCCGTCCATACGTTGGTCCAGTCGAACGTGGAACCTATGCGATACACATCATCGCCCAGCGGTAAAATGAATACCCGCCGATGCACCATGTTCTTGAATCCGAGACCGGGGATACGCACCAACAATGTTTCTCCTTTTACGGGTGCTAAACCTTGCGCTGTGGAAAATGGTCCCGAACATCGAATCAGCCAACGCGCTCGAACGTCACCGATCCGGATGTGATCCTGTTCGTTTACGATCTCCTCTTCTTGCACGTTGCGTTCCGTAAGGCGACCATCACCGATAAGCTTTGCTCGTTGCGCAGCAAGAACTAAAGGAACATCCAACCATGCTGCCTTTGTTACCGTTCCATAACCATGCGGTACACCGACCGGTGCTTGGTCCACATCAACCTCTGGTCGTTGAGTAATAAAGGATGAGCTTTCGGTATCCTGCATGACCCGCTCCCATTGATCACGTTCAATGGGTGTTGGAAAAACTTTGACCATGGGTAGCGGATGCCAAAGATCAATTCCATAGCGCGCTTGCAGATCCGTGTAGAATCCGTCAGCAATTGGCAATAGCTCTCCTGCGCGCCAACTTGGAATATCGCGCTTAAAAACGATCGGGTTCACAACTCCGGCTGCGACCAACGATGCGTTTCCATTTCTCCGTTCATTGAAAACATGGATACTCAAGCCGCGTTGTTGAAGGACTTCCGCAAGCACTGCGCCAGCAAGTCCGTGGCCAAGGATAATAGCATCGTGGAGCACAATGCGAAGGTCGTGTGAATTGCCGGATCAGGCTGCGATCAACCCCTGCATACGTTGAAGCAGGTCTTCCTGGTCGTATGGTTTTTGGATCACCTCGTTGGCTACATTCCCTAGCAGACTTTCATCCAATAGCGTAATGTCGAAACTGGTAACAACGATCACGGGCGTGTTCATGCCCAACGAACGGATCGTTGCCAAAGGGCCGATTCCAACTGCTTGTGGAGTAAATTCCAGAATGATCAGATCGGGCTTTTCAGCCCATATGGTCAAGATCAGGTTATTGGTGTTGCTAAGCGCAGTTACTGTCCAGTTAGCAGCTAAGAGTCTCTTTTCCAGCAACTTGCGCACTAGGGCATCGGCTTCTATCAGGATCACGTGGGGCATGGTGTCGAGGGTCGTAATGCATTGTATACGCCACTCTTCACTATAAGGTTCCTACCCGTTTGATGGGCTCACGCTCTCCTTTCAATTCAACCACTTAGGTCCATCGGTTACCAATGAAGTGGTCAAATACTGGCGTGACCATCTTCCTGGGCCGGTGGATCAACGAATGTCATCGGGTCGGGCTCTACGGCACTCAGATCATGGTTCTTTCCATTCACCATAAGGCCAAGCATCATGATCAAACTGGAAGTCAGAATGACGACCAGAAGCAAACTACCATCCCTACCGGGTATGTGGAGTGCCTCCGGGATGTTATAAGCCAATAGAATGGTGATCAATCCTCGCGGCGCTACCATGGTAATAGTTCGAAGCCCCTTTACCCTGAACATGCCTGCAACCACTAAACGCACAACGTATAGAATGGCAGTAACGGCAGCTCCGAGAAGTATCACATCCATATCCATGAGCCGCATGACATCAATGGTCAGGCCGAACACAATAAAGAAGAACGTGCGCACAACAAAAGCTGTTTCCGCAGTTACCAGATGGAGCTCGCTTTCGATGTTCTTCATGCTCCACGTTCCCATGACGCGCGCAAGACGTCCCCTGAAGATCAGGCTCTGATTGCTCACCATCAAACCAAAGATCAGAATGATCAACAGCGAGGATAAATGCATCTTTTTACCAACCGCATAGAGCAACATCAATGTTGCTAACAGAAGAAAGAACTTCACCTTGGTCCTGATCCGCTGAAAGACCCACAACAACAACATACCTGCGACCACTGAAACAATAATGGTCAATAATACATTACTGAAGAACCCGATCGCCATATCGACATTGGTCGAGCCCGCGTGATCTTCGATCAGGAAATAGAACAACATGATCCCAATAATGTCCGAGAACGTTGCTTCATAGACCAGGAACTCTTTGAGGTCCTTCTGTAAACTCGCTACGCTCGGCAGCACGATCGCGCTGCTTACTATAGAGAGCGGTACCGCATAGACCATGCATTTTAACAATTCCGCACCGGTGTAATATTGGACCAAGAACGTGATGGCCACTCCCGTGAACAACAACGTGAAGAGTGCTACGAAAAAGGAACGGACGACCAGCCCCATTTTATCAGGAGTCAGTTTAAGGTCCAAGGCGGCTTCCAATACGATCATGATCAATCCGGAAATGCCTAATACGTTCAACACCTGAGACACCATGGGGCCGGTGGTATATGATCCGTAATGTGCGACAACCTGATGCATGACCAAGCCCAGAACGATGAGCATGAATACGCTCGGAATATTCGTTGCCTTAGCAAGCAGATTGAATAGATGCGATACAACGATCGCAATGGATCCAATGATGATGAAAATATAGGGGTCCATGATCCGTGTCCAAGAATTCCGGGCGTGAAAGTATCACAAGCCGTTCAGACGGTCGCTTCACCGCCTTTGAAGATCCAGAATTTTTGGCCCAGGAAATTCACAGCAGAACAAAACCCCGTTGCACCAATGAACGCTATCAGGTATTTACTCGGCACCGTTGCGAACAACTCTTGCGTATGCAAGACAAACAACAACAAGGAATTGATACTGACATTGAGAACCAATGACACCCCATACGTAAGCAAGAATTTCACCAAGCGCCGATTGCTCCGGTCCTTGCGGCGCCATGTCCACCGCTTGTTCAATGAATAGGTAACCGTTAACCCACATAGGAATGACAATGTCTTACTAACCGCTTCGTTATCGACGATGCCGAAAAGGTCCTTCGTAATGATCTGCAAGAATGCTGTGTAAAACGCCAGGTCCGTAAGCACGGCCAACACACCTATGATGATGAATTTGGTGAGTTGCTTCTTATTTTCCGACAGCGAGTCGATCATGGTTTTCCACAGGTCTTCCGATCAGTTGCTCAGACCTTTGAACAGGTCATTGCCATTAGCGAACAACATCAGACCAAGCAACAGGACCATGCCCACCATTTGGGCTACTTCCATAACGCGCTGCGGGGCTGGTTTGCCAACGACCATTTCATACAACAGGAACATCACATGACCACCATCCAGGGCAGGGATCGGAAGCAGGTTCATGAATGCCAGAATGATACTCAAAAACGCCGTAAGGCTCCAGAATGCCTGCCAATTCCAATCAGAAGGGAATAAGGACCCAATGGAGCCGAACCCCCCGATCTGGCTGGCGCCGGCTTTGGAGAATAGGAGCTTTAACGAGCTTACATAACCCGTAAGAGTTTTCATCGCTAGAGAGATCCCGGCAGGAATTGACGCTCCGAAACTGAAGGTCTCATGTCCGAATTCAAAATAGGCTTCGGGATTGCGATTACCAATTCCGATCGTTCCTTCTTCACTCACCTTAACGGATATGGCCATGGGTGCTCCGTCGCGTTCTATCTTCAAAGTTACCTCCTCTCCTTTGTGCTCACCTACCGCTTTACGGAAATCACCGAAATATTTCGCATCAGTTCCATTCACGGCCAACATGACATCATTCTTTTTCATTCCGGCAGCTTCGGCGTTTTCACCAGCCAAGACCGTATCAGCAATGAAGGGTATGCGGATCCCGAAGAGTTCCTTCTCCCCCGCATTCAGGATCTTTTCACTTACGTCAGGGCTAAGCTTAACAACGTGTTCCACCCCATTCCGTTCTATAGTCAGCGTGCGCGCATCGGTCAAGAGAATATCCTTGGTCAGCTCTTCCAATGTCTTCGGTGTTCGACCATCCAACTTCAACAATCGATCACCTTCCTGCAACCCTTCTGCTTTCATTACTTCGCTCGGATGCACGCCGTACTTCACTTCGCTGAGCGGTAAGAAATCACGCCCCCAAACGAAGAGAACCATGCTGTAGATCAACATGCCCAGGATCAGGTTCACCGTAACACCACCCACCATGACGATGAGTCGTTGCCAAGCAGGTTTGCTGCGGAACTCCCATGGCTCAGGCGGTTTGGCCATCTGGTCCTTGTCCATGCTCTCATCAACCATACCACTGATCTTCACATAACCACCTAATGGCAACCAGCCGATACCATATTCAGTGTCGCCTTTTTTCACTTTGAAAAGCGAGAACCACGGGTCGAAAAAGAGATAGAATTTCTCCACCCGTATCTTGAACCAACGGGCTGGTAAAAAGTGCCCCATCTCGTGCAGGATCACAATGATGGAAAGGCTAAGAATAAGCTGGGCTGCTTTGATCAATATGTCCATTAAGCGGGTACTCGTGTTCGTGCAACGCGACGCGTTTCCGCATCGGTAGCTTCCAGATCTGCAAGCAACTGGGTTTTGTGAAATGGCACAGTGGCCAAACAATGTTCTATCAAGTCGCTCATTTCCAAAAAGCCGATCCGGTCTTTTAGGAATAACTCCACGGCTACTTCGTTCGCGGCATTGAGGACACACGGTGTGTTACCACCCTTTTTCATTGCATCCAATGCCAAAGCCAAATTGCGGAAGGCGTTGAGGTCGGGCTGTTCAAATGTGAGGGCGCCGAACTGTGCAAGGTCAAGTCTTGGCCAAGGCGTTGGCAGGCGGTCCGGATAGGCCAGCGCGTATTGGATCGGTAATTTCATGTCCGGTAGGCCCATCTGAGCTTTCATGCTGCCATCACGGAACTGCACCATGCTGTGGATAATGCTCTGCGGATGAACAATGATCTCGATCTGTTCCGGTTTCAAATTGAACAGCCACTTGGCCTCGATGGCTTCAAGGCCTTTGTTCATCAGACTCGCACTGTCGATGGTCACCTTCGCACCCATCTCCCAGTTGGGATGTTTCAGGGCCTGGGCCTTGTTAACTGTTGCCAAGTTCTCACGGGACCAACCCCTGAATGGTCCACCACTTGCCGTAAGAACTACCTTCTCGATCGGGTTATCCCACTCCCCTGCCATGCATTGAAATATCGCGCTATGCTCACTATCAACCGGATAGATGTTCACTCCCTTTTCTTTCGCGGCTTTCGTTACCAGATCACCTGCAACTACAAGGGTTTCCTTATTCGCCAACGCAATATGCTTACCCGCTTCGATCGCTGCCAACGTGGGGCGCAGTCCAGCAAAACCAACGAGCGCCGTTAGTACCACTTCGATCTCTTGCATCTGCACGGCTTGCTCCAACGCTTCCGCTCCGGCGTAGACCTTGATGCCCTGCGGAAACAGCTGGTCCTTGATCTCCTTCAACCGTGCTTGATCTCCGATCACCACCGCATTGGGTTTGAACTCAAGCGCTTGTTGCACCAGTAGGTCACAATTCATACCACAGGTAAGCAGCTCCACTTGAAAATGCTCCGGGTTGGTGCGCAACACTTCCAAGGCTTGTGTACCTATGGAGCCGGTGGAACCGAGTATGGCAATGGTCTTGGGCATGCTAACTAGCGACAACAAGAACTCGTGTCAACAGGTCATTTTTTGGCAAGGTGCAAAGGTCGCGTTTATTTGTTGCTCCTGAGTCGAGGTCTTTAAGCCTAGCGTATCTACAACGTATGCTGATCGAATCCGTGGGTTCCGATGAAAACCTTGGGTGGCAAGGATCTTTGATCCGCAGCTATTTACGATCCGCGCTATTTGGCGGCTGCACGTCTGAGCCGGTCGTTGATTGCACGGCCTAAGCCAAGTTCGGGAAACACTTCCGCCAAGATCACATCGGCATCCGAGCGATCAAGGTCACGCAGCACACCGAACAGGTTCCGCGCTGCCTCATTCAGGTCATCAACAGGAGATAACCGCTCACATCGCCATGCCGGGTACTCCTCACTTAAAGAGATCACTGCAACGCGTTGTCCTTGATGTGTAATAAGGAGGTCACGAACATCGCCTAAGTACACTGGCTTACGTGGTGCATAATGGCTCTCCAACATGCCTGGCGCGACAAGGGTCACTGTTTTCACTACAGCGGATATCGACCCTATCACCGCCTCCAATTCTTCGATAGCGATCCCTCCCGGGCGGTATAACACCCATTGGCCTTCAGTGCTGGTATCGCTGTGTTCCCAACCGAGAATGGTGCTTTCAACGCCTACAGTGCAAGGACCACCATCCAGGATATACGGCACTTGTTCGCCCAACTGGTCCGCTACGTGTTGTGCCGTGGTTGGGCTTACATACCCGAACGGATTCGCGCTGGGTGCCGCGAGCGGAAAGGGCAATGACCGCAATAACTCCAAGGCCATGGGGTGTGCCGGCATTCGTACGCCTACGGTATTCAGTCCACTGGTGACAATATCCGGAACCTGATCTGTTTTGGGCAATACCAATGTCAAGGGACCGGGCCAGAAAGCATCCATCAGCTTGCTTACACCGGGAGGCAGTTCGCTTGCAATGCTCGCTACTTGTGAACGGTCGTGTATGTGCACTATAAGCGGGTCGAACGCAGGTCGTTGTTTGGCTTGAAAGATCTTAATGACAGCATCGGGGTTGAAGGCGTTTGCTGCTAGACCGTATACCGTTTCCGTGGGGATCGCGACGATGTCTCCCTGACGTAGCAGCTCTGTTGCGTAGTGTATGTCGGTGCCGATAACTGACATTGGGCGCGAAGATCGGGTGAAATTGGATGTTAGGTAGTGTGTAGGATCTAGATGTAGCAGAACGCAAAGTCAGAGTTTGTATTTATTCATCATACCGCCTGAATGCAGGCGCCGACCTAAGACAAGGAGGATTTTGACCTTACATGATCCGAAATGAAAATATTCTCAAGGATCGGGGTTATTGGAAAATCGAATAAAAATTCACTTAACCTATTGATAGTAAGTTAATTGTGCACATTAAGACCGGTTGATCACAAACTATTTTTCAATTTATGATGTCAGGACTTGTTTAGCCTTACGACTGAATGATTAAACAAATGGTCCAAATGTTGATCATTAGCGTAATTAAAGAACAACCCTAAACACATCCACCATGCCACGAGCACGAAAAAAACTGATCCTGTCCCAGCCCATCAAAGAAGGGCTTAAGGCCATTAAAGTCCGATTGGACCATCGCACGATCATTACCATAGCGAATATGAAAACGCTCGACTTTTGGAAGCAGCGTTACCCGAAGGCCGAGGTGATTTCATAGTGCAATATTTTCCGGCGCAAGCGCTCGACCCAAGAAATTGGCAACGTAGACCATAGTACTTTGGTGCCGTGGCACGTATCGTATCAGACATTCGGTTCTGGCTGGCATTGGTCCTTCTGATAAGATCCATCGGCATTACCGACCCGCCCATTGAGGCAACTCACAGTTGGCGCCAAGCATTCACCAATATGGTGGCGCGCAACATGGCCGAAGGAGACATCGACCTTCTTCACCCAAGAACGGATCTAGCCGGAGAGCGGGTGAATATCGTAGCGAGCGAGTTCCCAGCATTCAACGCCATTATAGCCACTCTTTACCGCGTATTCGGTCCCGCACATTGGTACGGAAGGGTCATAGCATTGGTCGTCTCAACCCTAGGTGCATGGGCTTTGTATCGCATCGTTCTCAGCCGTTACGGCGAACGCATCGCATTTCTCTCCACGTTCATTTTTATCTGGTCCAGCTGGTTCGTTTATGGCCGCAAGTCCATGCCTGATACCTTTAGCATTGCACTGATCTTGATCGCATTATGGGCGGTTGATAGTGCAATCCGGGAAAGAAGGGCTGTATGGTTCATCATAGCTGTTCCGCTCGCAGCTCTCGGTGGCTTATGCAAAATACCGGCTGTTGTTCTGATGATTCCTTGGGGGTTATTGCTGTTCCATAGCGAACTTCCTATGCGTTGGCGCTCCGGAGCTTCTGTAGCATTCGGCCTTGCCATGGCGCCTGTTCTGCTTTGGTATTTCTGGTGGCAGCCGCACCTGCTGGAGACTTATGGAAACCCGCTCTACTTTCCTCGTTCGATCGCTGATGGCGCAATGGGTCTTTGGAGTTTCAAGGCCAAACTTTTTGAACGTTTCCGTTTCTCGGCATTATTGAGTCACCTCGCCTTTGCCGCAAGCTTGTTCGGCATTTGGCGGTTGTGGAAAATGATGGACAAGGTCGCATTGATAAGCATCTCCTGCATTGCATTCCTGTTCGGCTACTTTATGCTGAAAGCAGGGGATGTATTCCCTCTGCACGCCTACTACATGTTGCCCATAGTTCCATTAATGGCATTGCTCGCCGGTATCGGAATGGAGAAAATCCCAAAGGGTGCATGGACCTTTTGTGCTCTGTTCTTAGTGGTCATCGAGGCCGGTGGTATCCGCTGGAACGATCTTGTTTCAACCGACAAGGAATACATGCTCGGCGCAACAACCCTTGCTGATCGATTCACGCACAAAGAAGACCTCGTTGCCACCAATGCCGACATGGATCCCCGGATGATGTACTTTCTTGATCGTCACGGATGGAATTTATCCAATGCTCAGCTCGCATCACCTGAACAAATGGACAGCCTGCGTGTACTGGGGTTGAAAGCTGTTTTCATTGACCGACATGCACCTTCGGTCCCGGTTGCATGGCCGCTCCAGTATGAAGATGACAACATCCAAGTGTTCCTTGCACCCTGATCACAATTCTTCGCGTGATCTACTAGACCTTTGTACCATGAATTTCCTTCGCGATCCATTATTCCTTTTCTCTTTCATCTTTCTATTGGGTTCGGCCCAGGCCCAACAATGGGAGCTGGTCACGCCGATCAAAGACCGTTCGGATCTTGTCGGGATCAAAATGACCGATCCTGTCACAGGGTTCATGATCGATCGTTCCATCGGTGCTTTCTACTCAACCCATGATGGCGGCATCCATTGGGACCGAAAGGCTTCCAACTTGGGCACTTCTTCTCCAAAAGCTCTGTGGATGTGGGATAACGACCGCGGGGTCATTGCTGCCAACAGCGGGAGGTTCTATCTCACCATGGATGGCTTCAATACGATCAACACGGTATTTACCACTTTTGGGAACGCCAGCTGCATATTCTTTATTGATGACCTCCTTGGTTTCGCCGGAACAGAAACCGGTAAGATCCTTCGCACTACAGATGGTGGTGTTACTTGGCTGGAACAGACTTCCGGCATAACCACCAATGTGAATAGCATCTACTTCGTGAACTCCCAACTCGGTTTCGCAAGCGCATTGGGATCGTTTCTCTTGCGCTCAACGGACGGTGGAACCACATGGCAACAACTCACTCCTCCGGATGTGGTCAATATCAAAGACCTTCACTTCTTCGATGCGCAAAATGGGATAGGCGTAGGATCTGTTGGACATATTGTTCGCACTACGGATGGTGGTGATTCATGGACATTCGTGACATCGCCGACCACCTATAATTTGAATGACCTTGAAGTGAACGGAAATACGTTGGTGGCATGTGGTGCATGGGGTCGCGTGATCCGAAGTACGAATGGCGGTACAACATGGATAGAAGCAACCGTGGATGCACGGGAGCACTTCAGCACAAGTTTCAGCGCTGGAGGCATTGGGCTTATGGCAAGCTCTGGTGCCGTATATCGCAGTACGGATATGGGTGCTACCTGGGGTCCAGTATACCTTGGAACGCAACATAGTTTACTCACCAAAACGAGCTTTGCGAATGACCAGATCGGCGTGGCTATCGGTTATGCGACCAGCGGTGGTTTCGACGCTGGTTTCTTACGCACTGATAACGGCGGGCGATCGTGGGCCAAACTCGCTGGTGGGGGCTTGGGTGTTCACCTACGCTCGGACGGTGCCGGAGCCCGCGGTGGAAGTTCAGGAAGCAATGCACATACAGCTGATTTCTTCGTTACCTCACAAGCTGGTTCTTCCGCAAATGCACCGCAGGTGGCGATCCGTTGCGTTCATTCATTCAGCCCCACCAACTATATCGTTGCAGGTGGAAATTTGAACGGTGGATTTTACCGCACATCGAATGGCGGCACAAGCTGGACCTATACCGCAGCAAGCAACCCTTACGACATGTATTTCCCTACAGAGCAGGTCGGCTATGCAGTAGGTGAAGGAAGCCAAGTGTATAAAACAACAGATGCCGGAATAACTTGGACCGACCTCGGTAATGTTGTGCCCAGCCAGCAACATACTGTGTTCTTTCTGGATGAAATGACAGGTTGGACCGGTGGCGCCGGTGCAGGTTCGCGTACAACGGATGGTGGTGCTACTTGGACTACTATGGGTGACATCCCTTCATACACAATGTCCATCATTTTTACCGATGCCGATACGGGCTATGCCGTTGGTAATACAGGACAGGTGGTGCGTAGCGTGGATGGCGGCGCAACGTGGGTGAACTTTATTCCGGATATATTCAATGCGTTGATCGGCGACGCGGCATTGGTTGATGGAGCGTTGGTGGCCGTAGGTCGATTCGGGGATATTTATCGCGCCCAAATTCAATGCTCAAGCCTTGCCGATATTCCAGTCTTGACCGAAGTTTCCGGCACATTATATTCGAACAGCCCCGAAGGAAATCAATGGTATTTTGGAAGTACACCAATTCCGGGCGAGACCGGAGCGGCTTTTGCGCCGACGTCGAGCGGCTCATATCACGTTGTGGTGACAGATGCCCTTGGTTGTGTCTCAGCAGCGTCGAACAGTGTTATGATCGTGGTTACCACGGTTGATGAGGCCCGGGATCGATCAACACTGCAACTTTATCCTAACCCGACGCAAACCGAAACAACTCTTACCTTACCAACGGAGGAAAACGGAAGTGCCGAGGTGCTGGACCTGCACGGCAGAATTGTTCATCAATCACCTGTCCGACAAGGCCGTGGAAGGATTGATCTTTCCGAACTACCAAGTGGCGTTTATGCGGTGCGGTGCATTATTGGTGATCACGCATTCACTGGGCGAGTTGTGAAGGAGTGAGCTAAATACTCACCCCCAACCCCTCCACGTACCGACGATCATTTCCCAACCGAGGCACTTTGCTTTGCGCATCATTCATCCCTCGCGCCTTCATCCAACTAGCGAATGCCCCTCGCGGTAGTGAGCGGATCTTCAATGGCCTTAACACTTTGCCCGTGATCAGGTCTTTGTAATACGGGTTGCGGCGCTGCATCGCTTCATCGATCAACAAAGTTAGATGTGCCATGTCCTCTGGCGGAGCCGCAAATTCAACGTGCCATTCGTGATACGGAAGACCCTCGTTTGGCGCTAATTGAGGCGCTACAGTGAACTCAGCAACCTCACACGGAACTTGTGCCATGGCATCCTTCAATGCGCCTTCAACTTCTTCTGCGATCACATGCTCGCCGAACGCGCTGGTGTAGTGTTTTGTTCTTCCGGTTACGATAATACGTGGGGGTGAAAGCGAAACGAATTTGACCGTATCACCGATCTCATATGCCCACAAGCCTGCATTCGTATAGAGCACAAGTGCATAATTCACACCAAGTTGAACTTCTTCGATGGACAACACACGGGGCCCATTGTCAATGCCGACCGACACTTGCTCTTTTTCAAGTTCAAGGAACCCGAAGTAGATCCCATTGTCCAAGACCAACAACAATCCTTCTTCATTGCTTTTGTCCTGGTACGCAATGAACCCTTCGCTGGCCGGAAACAATTCCACACTGGGAACACTGCCTCCTATCAGCGTTTCCATTCTGCTGCGGTAAGGTGAATAATTCACGCCTCCATAGACGAACAATGAAAAATTGGGGAACACCTCCAGCACATTGGCCTTTCCGGTCCGCGCCAACAAACGCTCAAAATACATCTGCACCCACGCTGGTATACCGCTTATCAAGCGCATATCCTCCGTCATGGTCTCGGTAACAATGGCTTCGACTTTCGATTCCCAATCCGGTATGCAATTGGTTTCAAAACTTGGCATGCGGTTCTTCAGCAAATAACTCGGGATGTGATTTGCCACGATCCCGCTCAACCTGCCAGTGGGGATCATGTTCGTATGATCCAGTAGCGGACTACCCTGTAAGAAGATCATCTTCCCGTCCACGAATCCGGCCTTTCCACTATGGTGCATATAGGCCAACAACGCACGCCTTGCGCTGTCTATATGATTCGGCAAACTCTCCTTGGTGATCGGTATGTATTTCGCTCCGCTGGTTGTTCCACTTGTCTTGCATAGATAGAGCGGCTTGCCAGGCCAAAGCACGTCCTCCTCACCCGCAACGACCCTATCGATGTACGGTTTCAATGCCTCGTAATCGCGCAACGGAACTGCCTGCTGAAGCCCAAGGTGATCATCCACTTCATCCAACCGATGATCCTTTCCGAATGCCGTTGGATCACCTGCAGCAAGTAAGCCACGCAACACTTTTTTCTGTGCAGCAACCGGGTCCATGGCGCGCCGCATCACATCGCGCGTTGCCATGCCGGCGTATGTTTTAGCTATGAATGACTTGAACGACATTTTTATTACTCCCTTCGGTCGATCGTTAATTCCTGATTGCTAATTCCGTTGATCCTGTCTTCGACTTTGTTTTGGCCTTGGGCCTTCCGTTTTGCTCATCCGAACGACCGGGGTCGATTCCTAATTCCTGAGTTCATCACTTTGGTTGGTTTCATTCAGGTCTGTGGTCTACCTCCCAACAACTAAATTGAAGACAGGTTAAATCGCAGGGAATCAGGAATTAGCAATCAAGAATTTAATTATTGAAACACCATATACGCCTGAGGATCCACTGGTTCCCCGTTCAGCCATAATTCGAAATGCAAATGCGGCCCAGTTGTTAGCTCGCCACTGTTCCCCACTATCGCAATAGCCTCACCGGCTCGGATCTTATCTCCTGTCTTTTTTAGCAGTACACTGTTATGCTTGTACACACTGATAAGGTCGTATCTATGTTGGATCTGCAGCACATGACCACCATCTGTTGTCCAACTGCTCATGATCACCGTGCCGTCCAAACATGCCTTCACTGCCGCATCAGCACTTGCAACTATGTCAATTCCAAAATGTTCCTGTCCAACCTCGAACGGCGTTGTTACAATGCCACGCAATGGCGGAAAAAAGAATATGCTGCTCAGACTTCTCCTGTCAGAAGTGCCTTTTCCTTCGGACAAACTATATGCCTCTTCTTTTGCGTGTCTTGCCCGCAAAACACTATCCGCCTTGCTCGGCACAAGGTCGGCCGCATCCGGCACCTTTACCGGAGTGAACAGTGTGGCACTGTCAGCTGGCAACTCTCCACTGAGAACATTACGCAGATTCTGTAGATAGCGGTCGCGCATTGCAACTTCCGTCTCCAATGAATCCGCTAGAAGTGTGCTGCGATATGCGTTGAGTTTGGTCTGCTGATCGCTGTACCCTGGAATGTACTTCTTCAACGGCGTGAAAACGATGACCGCTGTAACGAAAGCTGCGTGAATGGTAAAGGCCGCAAGTGCCAATAACAGCACATTCATCCGGGTCAATCGAATGCTCAGACGTTCTTCGAAGGTGGCGTCATTGATGAGCATCAACCGGTACTTGTCGCGCAATTTGGCAGACCAAGCACTGAACTTGCTTTTCTTCTCTGATGGTGGTGTTACAGTTGCCATACCCCTACAAAGGTGGTAATAGATGTGATAAGCGCCCACACCTGACGACGAACCCATTAATTAGAATTCTGAATTGAACACGCCCATCGAAAGGCCAATACCATTGAATTCACCGATCCACGGCCGGTCACCGATCATTTTGGGCCGGTGTATCCCGGACCAATGAAATATCTTCGCCCTTTCGTAGTTATGGAACCGATACCGGTGACAAGCGCCTCAACATATTACGTGAAATGGTTGTTAGGCCTTTTCGTGGTTGCACTCATGGCAGGCTGCTCACCCGAAAAGGATGCTTTCCTCAACCGGGCGTTCCATCGCTTGAACTCGCGCGATAACGGGTGGTTCAACGCCAATGAGATCCAGAAAGAAACGGTACGGACCATTGAAGACACCTATGAGGACGACTATGATAAGGTCCTACCGCTATTCGTTTATGGTACCGTCGAACAAAAAACTTCGGCAACTCCAGATCTGGAAAAGTGCATTGATAAATGTTCGTTGGTCATCGAACGACACTCCATGGACATTGAAGGTAAGCAGCGGAACGCCTGGATCGATGATGCCTACTTCGTGATCGCTAAAAGCCAGTTCTATAAAGGCAACTATTACGAAGCCGAGCGCGGATTCGCATACATCGCTCGCCGTTTCAAAGGAGAGAACAAACAACTGGAAGGAAAAGTCTGGCTGGCTCGTACCGCCATTGAACTGGAACAATACGGCAAGGCACAGACCGCCTTGGACCAGGTTACCGAAGAGAAGAAACTCCCTAAAAAATTCGACCACGGTGAGTTGAGCGCAGTCTACGCCGAACTGAACCTGAAGCGCGGTAAGATCGACGACGCGATCATTCACCTGGAACGCGCCGTGGAACAGGCAAAAGCCAAACGAGAACGCATCCGCTGGGCCTTTATTCTTGCTCAACTTTATGATGTTAAAGGAAAAGAAGAGGAAGCCATTAAGCAATTTGCCTCCGTGGTGAAAATGGGGCCACCTTATGAAATGGCCTTCCACGCGCAGATCTTTCAGGCATTGGCTTACAAACGCGGGGATAGCAAAATGCTTCGCAAAAAGCTGCGGGGAATGCTGCGCGATGACAAGAATGTCGATCACTTTGACATGATCCACTATGCAATTGCGGATCTGGACCTTAAGGACAGGATGGATTCTTCGGCAATAGACCACTTGGAAACCAGTGCGCGCGTAAGCACCACCGACACGAAGCAAAAGGCCAAGACCTTCATGAAATTGGCCGACATCTATTTTGACGACCGGGCATACTCCAATGCGCAAAAATATTATGACAGTACCATTACCCTGTTGAATGAGGAACACGACCGTTATCGCGAAGTAGAGACGCGCGCACAGGTCTTGGGTGACCTTGTGGAACAATTGGAGATCATCGCATTGGAGGATAGCCTACAAGCCTTGGCACAACTGGACGAAGGTGCATTGGAAAAGAAACTTAGAGGAATAATACGTGACCGCGAGGATCGAGAAGCAGAGGCTGCCAGAGCAGAAGAAGAAGCGCGTACGCTACTGGATAACAACCCGGACGCTGGTAAACCAACAGCAACTCCGAGTGGAGGAGGAACAGGCAATTGGTATTTCTATTCGCCCCAGCAGATAGGCCGGGGGCTCACCCAATTCAGAAAACGTTGGGGTAATAGAAAGCTCGAAGATGATTGGCGCCGGAAAGACAAGTCCGGTAGTGCGTTAGCAGATCAAGTGGTTGAAGATGACCTCCTTGCAGAAGAGGGAACGGATGATGAAGGAGAGAAAGCCGAGGAAGCCTGGAAAGACCCTTCTTTCTACATGAAGGATCTCCCCAAAGACCCAGAAGCTCTTGAAGCCAGTAATAGCAAGGTATGCGGTGCGTTGTATGCGAGCGGCATGATCTATAAGGAGCAACTGAAGGACCCTGACAACGCCATTGAAAGTTTCGAAATACTAACGGACAGATTCGAAGACTGCCAGTTCACTCCGGAAAGCTACTACCAGCTTTATAGGATCTACTTGGAAAAAGAACAGACCACCAATTACTTCTCCCCGGATGGTTCCGGATCCCAGCTCTATGCGAATATTATTCTGGAGCGTTGGCCGGATTCTGAATTCGCGCGACTGATCCGTGACCCGAACATACTTGCTGCCGATGAAGAACGAAGGATCGAAGAGGAGGCGGTGTATAAAGAAGTTTACGACCGGTACCGGCAATACCTGTTTTCTTCCGTGATCGTCTCGTGCAATGGTGTTATTGAGAATGAACCCCGCAACCACTTCCTTGCCAAGTACCACATGTTGCGGGCCATGGCCATCGGCGGTATGCGAGATGCCAATGGATTCCGCAATGCGCTGACCCAGGTTACCGTATTGTTCCCAGGAACGGATGAAGCCAATGCCGCAACGACCCTTTTGGCTGCAATGGGTGGTGGCGAGACTTCTCAATCGGATCCGGACACAAATAAAATTGGACCACCAAGCAATCCTGTTCTGGATACAGAGCTATTCAAGAACGAACCTGGCCCGCACTCATTTGCCATGATCGTGCCCAATGAAGGAAATGATATGGACATGTTCAAGACGTTATTGAGCAATTTCAATAAGAGCAATATGCCCGCGACGCCATTGGAAGTGACAAATACCTTTCTGGATCCGGAACATCAAGTGATACTGGTTAGTGTATTCCCAACTAAAGCCGCAGCCATGGAGTATTACAACCTGTTTATGACCAATACGTTGGACCTGATGACATTGAACGATCAGGGGTTCCCTGCCTTTGCGATCAGCACCAAGAATTACGCTCAGTTCTACAGAAGTAAGGATATTGACGCCTATACGGCATTCTTCATGCAGAACTATATTGAAGGACAATAGGAAAAACAACCCCGATACTTACCTTTGTGGTTCTATCTGACTGACCCTAACCCCTATAGGAACCATGTTCCGAAGTGAAAAACCCGCCCCAACAACCATGAACAAGCCATTAGAACCCGTGAGCCCAGGCAAGATCAATTCCATTATGGAGGGCACTGTGATCGAGGGCGAGATCAGGTCAGATAGTAATATCCGCATTGATGGGCGAGTGAAAGGTTCCGTGAATGCAAAGGGCCGCGTGATCGTTGGCCAAAGCGGGGTTATTGAGGGCGAAGTGGTCTGCCAAAGCAGTGATATCGAAGGAACCGTGATCGGAAAGGTGAACTGTCAGGATGTGCTTAGCTTGAAGGCCACTGCCAAATTGCAGGGTGATATCAACACGAAGAAATTGGCGATCGAACCCGGTGCAACCTTCACTGGTAATTGCAGCATGGCCGGTGGTGTGGTAAAAGAAATGGACCCGGTCCGCTTGCGTACCGAAAGGGAAACCGCCTCACGCACTGAAAACACGGTTCAGGCTACGCGCTAAATACAATTGACCAATGGCTCCGACTAAGGAGGCCCATAAGTGGTCATTCGCAATTCCTTTATTGCTATTCTCATTGGCCTGTGGTGGAGTAACGTGGGTCGCCTTGTATTTTGCTCATGAACCATTCGCACCCATACAGATCGCGGTGCTTTGCTACTTCGCAACGCTCTCCTTCATCTTACTCGCTTGGCAAGAACAAGCTTTGGTCTCCGACCCTAAAGGATTCGTGCGCAGATTCATGCTGGGCATGGTCCTTAAGATGTTCATCTCATTGGGGATCTTATTCTATCTCATAAGTATTTTGGATGACGAGACAGAAAAGCCTTTTGCCGCGACGTTCATCCTGCTCTATATGGCATTCCTTGGATTCACGACAGTTCGACTTGTAACTCGCTTGCGTGCAACATCCGCAACATGAAGGTCGATGACCGGATCAACAAAGAAGAGTTGGACGAAGTAGCCGGTCCCGCTAAAAGCTATGCTCGTTTTGGTGCACTTGGCGTGCAAATGGTCGCATTCCTTGCCCTTGGCATTCTGGGTGGTCGTTGGGTCGATGGTAAAGTGGCCTTGAAGATCCCAGTGTTCACATTGCTCGGCGTGCTTTTCGGACTGATCGGCGCCATGTGGTTCCTTTTCAAGGAAGCACGTAGACCATAGGTAAAACCCAGAAATAGTCCACGTTGGTCCAAGGTCCTTTTCGGCCGGGTCCGAGTATTGTTGTGTTGACCAACAGGGGAGAAGATCGTTCAACTGGAATTTTCCACATTTTCCACTTCCATCATTCAACGCATAGTTCTACCTTCGCGCCCGAATTCAAGGGGACGACCACCTATGAGATCCATTAAAAACCTTCTGAGTACCGCGACATTACTGGCCGCGTTGCTTTTATGGGTACCCGGTTCCGCGCAACACGACGGTCACGACCATGTTGCCCAGGACAAGGAAGAGGCGATCAAGGAGGCGGTTGACGATGCCTTGGGAGAAAATATCGAGGAGGTAGGACACTCCAAAAAATTCAATGCCGGAGAGCTCATCATGGAGCACATCGGAGACAGCCACGATTGGCACCTCTGGGGACATACACACCTGCCACTTCCTGTGATCTTGAAAGTTCCCGGCGGATTCGAATTCTTCAGCAGTAGCCGATTCATGGATGAACACCATCATCCTACGACATACACTGGTGATTACGGAACGTATGCGCTGAATGGTAAGAAGATCCTTGCAGTGGACGCATCCGGAAAACCGGATGACACACTATCCGCAAGCATTATGGATTTCAGTATTACCAAGAACGTTGCTACACTGCTCTTCTGTGTCGCGTTGATGCTGATCGTCTTTGTGGGCATGGCGCGTGGATATGCAAAGCGCGGTGTTTCCGCACCAAGCGGACTCGCAAGCTTTCTGGAACCTATTGTGCTTTTCGTACGGGACGATATTGCCAAAAGCGCGATCGGGGAAAAGCATTACCAACGCTTTCTACCCTATTTGCTTACCCTGTTCTTCTTCATTTGGTTCCTGAACCTCATTGGTCTTATCCCGATATTCCCCTTTGGCGCTAACGTTACTGGAAACATTGTAACACCACTAGTTCTAGCGACCATTACCTTATTGATCGTGACCTTCGTTGCGAACCGGCACTACTGGCGCCACATCTTTGCGATGCCTGGTATTCCGATCCCTGTATTGGTCATCCTTACGCCGATCGAGATCATGGGCCATTTCATCCGACCGATCGTTCTCATGGTCCGACTATTCGCCAACATCATGGCCGGCCACATCGTTCTATTAGTGTTCTTCTGTTTGATCTTCATCTTTGGAGAGAATAATTTGATGGGAGGCCTGCTGACCAGTCCGTTCGCGGTGGCCTTTACCATCTTCATCAACTGTCTTGAACTGCTTGTAGGTGCACTACAGGCATACGTATTCACTTTGCTTACCAGCATCTATATCGGCACTGCCGTTGCCGGTGGGCATGACGACCATCACTAACGATCAACTTCGAACAAACAACCATTCAATTCTAATGACCACTTTGAACATTCTTCTCCAAGCCGCTCCAGAAGCTAGCATGGCCGTTGCAAAAGCAGGTGCCGTAATCGGTGCCGGATTGGCCGCGATGGGCGCAGGTATCGGTATCGGCCGTATCGGCGGTAGCGCATTGGAGAGCATCGCTCGTCAGCCAGAAGCTAAGGGTGACATCGTAAGCAACATGATCCTTGCTGCCGCTCTTGTTGAGGGTGTAGCACTCGGAGCTGTCGCTTTGGGTTTCATCGTAGGACTTTAATACACCGGTCCCATCTTCGTCGGTGCGCTAATAGCGTCCTGATCGTTGGCTGCGGTCCTTAACTCGTATACCTCATGGAACTCGTAACTCCTGATATCGGCCTCCTCTTCTGGATGTGCCTCTCGTTCGGCATCGTGGTTTTCATCTTGCGCAAGTACGCATGGAAACCCATCCTGAGCAGCGTCAAAGCGCGTGAAGACTCCATCGCTGATTCGCTGAATGAAGCTAAGCTCATGCGGGCAGAAATGGCGAAATTGAGCGCCGGTAACGAAGAACTGATGCGGGCTGCACGTGAAGAACGTGAGGTCCTATTGAGGGAGGCGCGTGATATCCGTGACAAGGAGATTGCCAGTGCGAAAGAAAAGGCCAAGGCCGAAGGCGACGCGATGTTGACACGAGCGCGTGAGGATATCCGCAACGAAAAGAATGCGGCCATTACCGAAATGAAGAACCAAATGGGCCAACTGAGCGTGCAGGTTGCCGAGCTGATCCTGAAGGACAAACTCGGTGACAGCAGCATACAGAAAAGCCTCGTTGACAAAGTGATGGCGGAAGCCGATCTGCGCAAGTCATGAACATTGCTCCGGTCGCATATCGTTACGCACGCTCTCTCATGGCCTTGGCCTTGGAGAAGAACATGGTGGATGCTGTGCAAGAGGACATGCTTCTTGTTGCAAACACATGCGCTGCTAGCAACGAACTACAAGTACTGTTGCGTAGCCCAGTGGTGAAGGCCGATAAAAAAAGCCACATTCTGGACAAGATATTCGCAGGCAAGATCGGCGAAATGACAAGCCTCTTCGTCGGCATCTTGGTGCGCAAAGGTCGCGAGACCATGCTACCACAAGTGGCTGCAGCATTTACTGAACTATACAAAACGCACAAAGGGATCATCATTGCCGAGGTGACCAGTGCCGTTCCCCTAAGCGACGATGCCCGTGAGAAGGTGCGTAAGCTTGCAACGGAAAAACACGCCGGTAAGACCATCGAACTCGTGGAGACGGTGGAACCCAATTTGATTGGCGGTGTGATCATCCGTATTGGCGACGAACAATATGACGGTAGCGTAAGCCGCCGCTTGAGCGACCTGCGCCGTGAATTCTCCAAGAACCCGTACATCCCTGCGATCTAACGCAACTAAGACATGGCCCAAGTACAACCAGCCGAAGTATCGGCGATCCTGAAACAAGAACTTGCCGGTTTCCGCAGCGAAGCCGAGCTGGAAGAAGTTGGTACCGTGCTGCAAGTGGGTGATGGTATCGCCCGCATATACGGACTGCAAGGCGTGCAAAGCGGTGAGTTGATCGAGTTCAACAACGGCCTGCGCGCTATCGTTCTTAACCTAGAGGAAGACAACGTGGGTGCCGTATTGCTCGGACCTTCCGTAGGCATCAAAGAAGGCGACACGGTAAAGCGCACCAAGCGTATTGCCAGCATCAACGTAGGTGAGGGAATTGTTGGGCGTGTAGTAAATACATTGGGTGAAGCCATTGATGGCAAAGGCCCGATCGAAGGTGAATTGTTCGAGATGCCATTGGAGCGCAAAGCGCCTGGTGTTATCTTCCGTGAACCAGTTAAAGAGCCGCTACAAACAGGCATCAAAGCGATCGACGCGATGATCCCTATCGGTCGTGGCCAGCGCGAATTGATCATTGGTGACCGCCAGACCGGTAAGAGTACCGTGGCGATCGATACCATTATCAACCAAAAGGAATTCTTCGATGCCGGAAAGCCGGTTTATTGCATCTACGTAGCCATTGGCCAGAAAGGATCCACCGTTGCTGGTACCGTAAAAGTATTAGAAGAGGCTGGAGCAATGGCCTATACAACTGTTGTTGCAGCCAACGCGAGCGACCCTGCTCCTATGCAGTTCTACGCGCCTTTCACAGGAGCTGCGATCGGCGAGTATTTCCGTGATACGGGTCGCCCAGCTTTGATCGTGTATGATGATCTTTCGAAGCAAGCTGTAGCGTATCGTGAGGTATCGCTGTTGCTACGTCGCCCACCGGGACGTGAGGCATACCCTGGTGATGTATTCTACTTGCACAGTCGTTTGTTGGAGCGTGCCGCGAAAGTGACCGCCGACCAAAAGGTGGCAGAGCAAATGAATGACCTGCCGGATTCGTTGAAAGGAAAAGTGAAAGGTGGTGGTTCATTGACTGCGCTGCCGATCATTGAGACCCAAGCAGGTGACGTTTCCGCATACATTCCTACCAACGTGATCTCGATCACGGACGGACAGATCTTCTTGGAGAGCAACTTGTTCCTCAGCGGTGTGCGCCCTGCGATCAACGTAGGTATCAGCGTAAGCCGCGTAGGTGGTAACGCGCAGATCAAATCCATGAAAAAGGTTGCTGGAACGCTGAAGCTTGACCAGGCCGCTTACCGTGAATTGGAGGCGTTCTCCAAGTTCGGATCCGACCTCGACGCCGCAACCAAAGCGGTATTGGACAAGGGTGCACGGAACGTGGAGATCATGAAGCAGGGACAGAATAGCCCTGTACGCGTTGAAGAGCAGATCGCAATTCTATACTGCGGAACCAAAGGACTTCTTGGTAACGTGGCTGTAAAGAACATGAAGCAATTCGAAGCAGAATTCATTACCATGCTTCGCAATAAGCACAGTGAGACTTTGGCAGCATTGAAGCGTGGCGAGTACAACGACCAGATCACCGGCGTGTTGGAATCCGTTGCATCTGACCTTGTCAAGAGTTTGGATAACTAGGACCCGGAAGCGAACATTACATGGCAAGCCTAAAGGAAGTACGCAACAGGATCGTCTCGGTGAATAGCACCAAGCAGATCACCGCGGCCATGAAAATGGTAAGCGCTGCCAAGTTGCGTCGTGCCCAGGACGCCATTGTACGGATGCGTCCGTACGCCGAAAAGCTTCAGGATATCCTTGGCAACGTAAGCGCTAGTTTGGACAGCAATGAAGGCAAGTTCAGCCAGCAACGCGAGGTTAAGAATGTATTGTTCGTTGCTGTGGTGAGTAACCGTGGACTTGCTGGTGCATTCAACACCCAAGTGTTCCGCATGATCCGCAAAGCAGCTGCGGAAGCTGAGTCCAAAGGTCAAAAAGTGACCGTGTTGCCGATCGGCAAAAAGGCTATGGACGCCTATCGCCGTACGCCCTTTTTCAATGCTACGCTACCGACCGATCTCGCTAAATTATACGATGGCTTAAGCTTCGATAAGGTGTCTCCGGTCGCGCAATTGATCATGGACCGCTTTGCAACAGGCGAATTCGACCGCGTAGTAGTATTCTATAATAAATTCAAGAATGCTGCTGTGCAATTCCCGACGGAAGAGCCCTATTTGCCGATCGCACCTGCTGCATCCGAAAACAAGGAGGCAAAGACCCAGAACGTGGATTACATCATGGAGCCGGACCGCCGGACCATAGTTGAAGAGATCATTCCCAAGAGCTTGAAGATCCAGCTCTACAAAGCCTTGTTGGACAGCAACGCTTCAGAACACGGTGCCCGCATGACGGCCATGCACAAGGCAACCGACAATGCCGATAGTTTGTTGAAGGACCTGAAGTTGACCTACAATAAGGCTCGCCAAGCATCCATTACCAACGAGATCCTGGAGATCGTGGGTGGCGCAGAGGCGTTGAAAGGTTAAGTCGCTTTCTATTTCCGGACCGCTTACCCAGCTCTTTGGCCGTGGAGAAGTGCGTATTCCATTAATTCAATGTGTGTGGTCCTAAGAACTTTGGATCAATGGTGGTCATTTTAATTGCAGATCAATTAGTGAGCAAGCGACTCAACTCCGATATGACATATTCCAAGCATGGCCAGGTTCATAACAAAAATGGATAACTGCTGTTTTTCCATTGATCGGAAGAAATACATTTGTCCAAACACCCAACCAATTAAAACCATCATGAAAAGATATGTATTAGCAGTCTCCGTCGCTATTGCCTGCATCGGGACAGCACAAGCTCAGACGCAATTCCGTCCTGCCGGAGGGGAAAAGAACTTGGAACTGATGCTTGCTCCATTAGGTGGCAGTCCTGTAACCATGGCTGGTATCAAATTCCGTAAATTCGGATCTGCGACCTCCGCAATGCGTCTTGGTGTTTTCTTGGGATTCCAGAATAAGACCACCATACTTCAAGATGAGGATAGCCCGAACCAGCTCTCTGAACTGAAAGAAAAGGAGAGCAGCTTCACCATCGCCATCCAACCTGGTATTGAAAAGCACCTGACCGGAACAGAACGTCTTTCTCCATATTTCGGCGGCTACCTGGACCTCAGCTATTCCAACACGAATAAGAAGACGGAAACACAGTTGGCCAACAATAAGGTTGGATACGACCAGAGCAAAGGTGGAGACCTTGGTTTAGGCCTCAACGCCGTAGCTGGTTTCGATTACTATTTCGCCCAATCGATCTATCTCGGCACTGAACTCGGCTTCGGTATTGCCGCTACTTTGCCCATGACCAATAAGACAGAAAGCGTTACGCTCAATGCCGATGGCAATGAGGTTACGACCAGTGGCGACTCAAAGCAGGATAATACGAGCAGCATCCAACTAGGACCTAATGTAGTTGGTCAGTTGAGGCTCGGCTGGATTTTCTGAACAAGTCTCATACAACCTGTAAACAGCAAAACATGAACAGCGTTACAACCACATTCCGGAACCTGCTCAGGTTTACTTTGCCACTCGCCTTGATCGGCGTTTTGGTTATGTCGTGCAATAAGGAACCGGTGTCTTTGCCTAACCCTTCGAAGGCGACAGAAATTACGGACCCGGTCCTGAAACGCAAACTCTGGGATAAAGGTCAGGAACTACCAGCTGTGGGTATCTACAATCGCACAATGGATAAGATACTCGTGTTCCGTTCGAAAAATGATGGATCAAGGGACTTCTCGTTTTCCACCATACCCTCTTCCGGCATCAATTTCGCATCGAGCAATGGCGGTCAATGGGTCTGGACCGATGAAGGTGGAATTGTTGTCATCACGGAACCGCAAGCCGGTCTAGGTGCAGGCGGAGGATTGGTTTCGGCTGGTAATACAACGCTCGACATCAACCTTGCCGTGTGCTTCGCACTGGGAGACGAGGCCATCGGCGGCGGTCTCTTCGGTCCGGACATGGGAGACGTGGCTGGTGTGATCGGGATCTCCGGAGATTTCGAAGCCTTGCAGAACGGGAACTTCGAAGATGGCGAAGATCCCTTCCAGTATTTCTATGGCTTTGCCTATTACTTCGTGTACGCCGATCAACTTGAGGATACCAGCTATGAAGTGCTCAACTGGATAGATGACCTCGATCAACCTGAAGATGATCTCGACGGTTTCAGTTTCGCATTCATCATTAGCTTCCAGAACGAAGGTGGTATTTACCTATCCAGCAATGGAGATGTTACCGTTAATGGAGGGTCCATGGAATTCAATGGAAATTATTATGCCATTGAAGGTGTGGGTTTCTTCGACGACGACGATGGGCAGGACGCTTCGTACTCAACCGTTAGTGGTTACGGGACAATGGGGTGTAATTAACCCATTTGTATTACAAGAAGTTTAGGGGCTGTCTCGATGAGGCGGCCCCTTTTCATTGTCATGTTCTGGATCAGGTTGACACCATTCCCCTTTAGAATGGAATAGTCAACTAGAAGACGGAATGGACGAAACCAGCGAGATCATCACAAAGATTACGTGCACGAATACCTTTCCTAGAACGCACTGCTCGTTATCCTACGCTGTCTTCCCGAATGTGAACCATAGTACAGAATGGAGAACTCAAAGGCTCCGTTCTTGCGGGTATAGTTCCGTAATGGGGACACGTTGATATCATAACTGAATCGGAAGGCCGCATTGCTATGTTTGAGTCCGACCTGGGCAATGACCGCATCCTTCACACGGTATGAACAGCCTACAACTGCACTATATGGCGTTCCGGCGATCCCGATCTCGGACGTCAGACCCGCATTGATCATTTGGTCATTTCCCTGTCGCATGTACAGCCCCATCGGGATAATATACGTGCCCTGTGCCACCTCAATGCGAGCGCCACCGCTACCGGAGAACCGGATCGGCAGATCACTCTTTGTAGTCCGTAGAATGGATTCGTTGGGCGTGGTCACATGGAACATCGCGAAGTTGCCGAACGGGTTGACCGCTTTACGAGGATGAGTGCTCCTATACGCGATGCCAGCTGAAACATCCGGCATCCACCTTGACCCCCTTTGTACGAACTCGCCCGAAGGCAGGTCGCTGTTGAAATAGCCATCGTTGTACTGGGCATCCCAAAGCAACTGTTGGCCGTTCATTTTCTTGTATAGCACGCCCAGGTGTACACCGACGGATAGCGAATGATTGGCCTTTGGATCAGAAACATTATAGGCCCCGTCAGCACCGAGTTGAAAGGTATTCATGATCCCTGCCATATTGTAATTCATCATGCTCAAACCCACACCGAATCGCTTTTGCATGGACACATCATAAGCGAAACCAGTGGTGAGGAAACTGCTCGACAAACTATTCCATTGGCTCCGCACATTGCTGGTCATGCGGAAGTCAGCATTATCGTACATGCCCGTTAAAGCGGGGTTCAGCGTGTTGGGTGCGGTCTCGTACTGTGACAAGTGCGCGTCCTGGGCGAAGATGCTTGTGCCCCCGCATATCGCTAGGACAACGGCGAGCTGTGTTTTCAAGTTTTTCATGGTGCTCTTCGTTTTGCTTATCGAATTAGGGTCATTTTACCCGACCTGTCATGGAGTGTTCCATCGGTCGTAGTGGCGATCACGGAATACACATATACTCCGTTGATCTCCGGTCTTCCTTTGTGAGTTCCGTCCCAACCGAATGTCGGATCCGTGGTTTCGAAGATCATTTCACCCCAGCCGTTGTAGACTTTCAAATGCATGGTCTCAAATGGTCCGCCACGTACATAGAACACATCGTTCACCCCATCGCCGTTCGGGCTGAAAGCATTGGGTAGTTTAGGTGGAAGGATGTCCTTCACCTCAATGCTGATCAGGAGTGAATCCTGGTCCGTGCACCCTGCGGCGTTCGTCACTGTTTGGATGATTATGAATTGACCAGCCTCCGTGTATTCGTGCACTGGTTCCGCAGTGATCGCGCCTTGTCCATCACCGAAATCGTACTGCCAATTGGTTGCACCGAAGGAGTTGTCCGTGAACTCGATCGGCGTATCCGTGAACGGATCACCAGCAATCGTGAAGCCTGCGACAGGCGCATTCAGCACATCGATGGTGCGCGTTATCGTACTGCTGCATCCGTTCTGCGCGAACACCGTCAACGTTGCGAGATACTGGCCTTGCGTATCGAAGCTGGTGGTGGTCTGCGGTCCGGAACCACTTGTTCCACTGCCAAAGCTCCACTCCCAACCGATGATCGGCGCACCCGTGGTGGTGCTGGTACTCGTAAACTGCGTCTGTGATCCCGCGCATGCATTGCTAACCGTAAAGTCCGCTTGCAGTGGGTTCACGAAGGAGAGCATCAGTGTATCACTTGCCGCCGCACAAACGCCGTTGCCGGTGGTGGTGAGGATCATGCGAACGGTACCGAGTTGTTCGTCTGAAGCACCCGGCTGATACGTGGCATCAGCTGCCGTGTTGCTTGGCAGGAAGACACCCGAACCGTTCGAGCTCCACAGTACACCATTCGCACCTGTGTGCGACCCTGCGAGATCGACGGTCGCACTGGCATCGCATACGTTGATATCGTTTCCGGCATTCACCGTTGGCACTGCCTGCATCGATACCATCATGGTATCCACATCCGCAGGACAACCCAGGTTGCCCGTGGTGGTCAGGATGAAGCGCAGCTCGCTGAAAGCCATGTCGGTGGCACTTGGCACATACGTCGTACCGAGTGTTGAGGCATCGGGCAGGAAGTTTCCTGTTCCGTTGGTGCTCCATATGCCACCGCTCACACCGGTGATGCTTCCGCCGAGAGCGATCGGATCCATATCCGCACAAACGGTTTGGTCAGCACCCGCATTCGCGATACGTGTAGGTCCGATGTCGATGAAGACAGAGTCCGAAGCGTTGCCACAGGTGCCCGTTCCAAAAGCGGTGAGCACGAGGTACACGCCACCGGCGATGCTATCATTCACGGTCGGCGCGTAGGTCGCGTTCAGTGTATTCATATCCGGTGTGAAGCTGCCCGTGCCCATCGTAATCCATTCCACAGAACCTTGGTTCTGCGCGTTGCCATTCAGCTGCACGTTCTCCAGACCATCGCAGAGCAACACATCGGCGCCTGCACTAACGGTCGGTGGCACATGGTAGCTCACCACCAAGGTGTCACGACCCGCAGGGCAGCCCTGGTTGTTCGTGGTGCTCAGGATCAGGTTGATGTTGCCGATCGCGTAGTCCGCAGCACCTGGGATGTAGGTGGCGTTGAGTGCGCTCGCCGATGGCGTGAACGAACCCGTACCACTCGTACTCCAAGTACCTGTTGTTGTACCCGCCACCACACCGTTCAGGGCGATGTTCGGGTCGGTGCTGCACGCGATCACATCCATGCCTGCATCGGCATCAAGACCGCCGCCGAAGCTGATCACCAGCTGATCGGAAACCGCGCTGCAAGGCATCACGCCGGTCGTGGTCACGGTCAACGTCACACTACCCGCGAGGCTATCGGCCGAGCTCGGTGTGTACAACGTAGCGAGTGCGTTCGGGTCGAAGAACGTACCAGTTCCCGAGGTGGTCCACATGCCTCCGCCAGCGTTCGCAGCATTGGCCGTGATCTGCACCGGAGCCGCTGTGCAAGCGATGATGTCCGCACCCGCTGTGATGTTCGGCAGTGCATTCACCGACAGCACCATGACATCCGTGCTTGGTGTGCACGAGCCGTTGGTGATCGTAGTGAGGCTGACCTGCACGGTGCCCGCTGCGATATCCGCCACGCTCATGGTGTAGGTCGCATTGGGGTCCGTGTTGTTGCTGAAGAAGCCGGAACCGTTGCTGCTCCATTGGATGCCTTGTGCACCACCGCTGAAGTTGCCTGCGAGCTGTGCGATCGGCGCGTTGGCGCAGAGCGTTTGATCCGCACCAGCATATGCGAAGCTGCTATTGCCGAAAGTGAGGACCATCTGGTCCTGGGTCGTTGGGCAGGTACCCGTGTTCGTCGCTACGAACGTGAGCACCACGGACCCGTTGGCCACATCGGCGGCAGAGAAGAAGTACTGCGCGTTCAATACATCAGCGCTCGGACTGAAGGTGCCGGAACCCGTGGCGCTCCAGATGCCCGAAGGCGATCCGTTCTGCACCGTCGCTTGCATGTTCGCATGATCGGAAGAGACGCACACGTTCTGGTCCGGACCAGCGCTTACAATGATGCCAGCGGTCAAGTAGATCGTCATCGCATCGCTTACCGCATTGCAATTCGCGTTGTTCAGCGAAGTCAGCGTGAACGTGATGGAACCATTGGCCACATCAGCAGCACTCGCCGTGTAGGTCGTGTTCAACGCGCCCGCATTGGCGATCGTGCCCGTACCTGTGGTCGTCCATTGGCCTGCGTTGGTGATACCGGAGATCACACCGTTCAGGTCGAACTGTGTCACCTGATCACAATAGGTCTGGTCCGGACCGGCGTTCACATAAGGCGCTGGGGTCAGCGTTAATAACAGGTCGTCCGTTGCATTGTTGCAGGTACCCGGTGCACTCAACGTGAGCGTCAGGTTGCCGATGGCGGTATCGATCGCGCTCGGGATGTAGGTCGGTGTGAGCACGTTCGCGTTCGGGAAGAAGGAACCCGTTCCGGAAGTGGTCCACTGCACTTGCGTGGCATCACCGGTCAAGGTGCCGTTGAGTTGTGTCGCTGCGTTGTTCGCGCAAGCGGCCACGTCAACACCAGCATTCACCGTGCCCGCAGGCTGGATCGCGATGAATACCGTATCGGCCGCTGGCTGGCAAACACCTGTGTTCGTGGCGGTCAACACCAGGTACACTCCGTTCGCAAGTTGGTCGTTGGCGCTGGCTTGGTAGACGTTGGACAGCGCTGTGCTCGGGTTGGCGAACGTTCCGCTTCCCAAGGTGCTCCATGTACCGCTGCTCGATGCCCCGCTCACGCTTCCGTTGATCACCACATCCAGATCGCCGAAGCAGGTCACTTGATCCACTCCTGCATCCACAGCGGACTCCGGCGTGATCGTCACCACCATTTGATCCATGGCGTTGTCGCAACTGTTCACGCTCCAGGTGAAGGTGAGCGTGCCTTGATCGCTTGGTGCGAATTGGTACACCGCGTTGGCCGCGTTCGCATCCGGTGCGAAGGAGCCCGCGCCGGTGGTGGTCCATTGACCTTGCGTGGCGTTGCCGGTTATGGTACCGTTGAGTTGCACGGTGCTCGTGGTCGAACACACCGTTTGGTCCACGCCTGCGTTCGCAATCGCGTTCGGCAGGATGGTCACCGTCATCACATCGCTCACCGTGTTGCACAGACCGTTGTTGGTCGTGGTCAACGTGAGGTTCACGGTTCCATTGAGCGAATCGAGGCTGCTGGCGATGTAGGTCGCGTTGAGCGTTGCCGCGCTCGGACTGAAGGTGCCCGTTCCGCTGCTGCTCCACAGACCCGTGGTCGCACCACCTTGCACGGCGCCGTTCAGCGGCACTTGCAATTGGTTCGAGCAGGTGATCACATCGGCACCCGCATCCACCACCGGTGAAGGCGTTACCGTGATCGTCATCTGATCAGCGACCGCGATGCAGTTGCCATTGCCCGTGGTGGTCAAGGTCAACTGTACCGATCCACTTTGCAGTTCGAATGGCGTTGGTGCATACTGGGCATTCAGCGATTGTGCGTTCGGCGTGAAGGTGCCGAGACCGCCCGTCCACTGTGCTCCGGTGGCCACTGTGATGGAACCGTTCAAGGTCACGATCGGGTTGTTCGTGCACACCTCCAGGTCCGTGCCCGCATTGGCGGTCGGTGCCGGAGTGAAGGTCACGACGACCGTATCGCGTACTGCGATGCAATTGCCGTTCCCGGTGCTTGTGAGGTAGAGCGAAAGTGTTCCTGCGGCAAGTTCACCGGCCGTTGGTGTGTATACCGGGCTCAGTACGTTGGCACTTGGTGCGAAAGTTCCGCTACCGCCTGTCCACGTACCGCCACTCGCGTTGGTCACGTTGCCGGTCAGCTGCACGGCACTGTTGTTCGCGCAGATCTGCAGGTCGCTGCCGGCGCTTACGATCGGTGCACCGGTGAAGACGATCGTCATTTGATCCGTTACTGCAGTGCAGTAGGTCGTTCCCGTGGAACTCAAGGTCAGCGTGAGGGAACCGCTTGCTACTTCAGCAGCCGTCGGCATGTATTGCGTTGCGAGCATGGTGTTGCTCGGGAAGAAGGTCCCTGTACCACCGCTCCATGCACCGCCTGGCGCATTGCCCACGAAGCCGTTCAATTGCACATTGGAGTTGTTCGCGCAGATCTGCTGATCCGGGCCCGCGTTCACCACCGGAACGGGATCGACGATCACCAACAGGCTGTCGCGCACTACTGAGCAGTTGCCATTGCCTGTCGTACTGAGCACCAAGGTGAATTGGCCGCTTGCTATCTCCGCTGCGGTCGGACTGTAGGCCGCGTTCAGTGAAGTGTTCGCAGGTGTGAAGGCGCCGTTGCCACCACTCCAGATACCGCCGGTCGCCACAGTCACAGCACCGGCCAAGTTGATCTGTGCCGTGTTCGCGCAGATGTGCAGATCCGGTCCGGCATTCACCGTAGGTGCTGGCGTGAAGGTCACGTGAACGGAATCACGCGAGGACAAGCAACCGCCATTGCCGGTGGTCGTGAGGTAGAGCCAGAGGCCACCGCTCGCGATCTCCGCAACGCTCGGGGTGTAGGCCGCATTCAATGCGTTGGCGTTCGGCGCGAAGGTGCCGACACCTCCACTCCATGCACCGCCTGTGGCGTTGGTCACTTGACCGGCCAACTGAGCGATCGCATTGTTCGCGCAGAGCACTTGGTCCGCACCCGCATCCACCACGGGTGCAGGGGTGATGGTCACCGTCACTTGTGAGGACACCGCATTGCACAGCCCGTTGCCGGTGCTGGTCAAGGTGATGGTTGCCGTTCCAGCAGCCACCTCGGCAGCGCTTGGTGTATAGATCGCGCTCAGGTTCGTGTTGCTTGGGCTGAAAGTGCCCGCGCCGCTCCAGATACCACCCGTAGCGTTCTGCACGGAACCCGCCAGTTGCACGGATGGATTGTTCGCACAGGAGGTCAAGGGCGTTCCAGCGTTCACGATCGGCGATGGGTTGATGGTGATCACCACCTGATCGTTCACCGGGTTGCACGTGCCGTTACCGACCGTCGTCAGTGTGAGCGTTACGGTTCCCGCAGCGATCTCCGATGCGCTAGGCATGTACGTCGCGTTTAGCATGCTGTTGTTCGGTGTGTAGGTCCCATTGCCGCCGCTCCACAGCGCACCCGTGGCCACGGTGATCGAACCGTTCAACACCACTGATGCATTGTTGGCACAGGTGAAGGCATCCGCACCGGCATTCGCTGTTGGCGCAGGAGTGAAGGTGTAGCTCACATCATCGCTCACCGCCGTGCAACCGTTGTTGCCCGTCGTGGTCAATGTCAAGGTCACTTGACCGGCAGCGAGTTCACCGGCTGACGGCGTGTACACCGCATTCAGTGCGTTCGCGTTCGGCGTGAAGGTTCCACCAGCACCGGACCAGGCACCACCGTTCGCCACAGTGACACTTCCGTTCAGTTGGATGCCTGCATTGTTCGCGCAGCGCACGCCATCCATACCAGCGTTCGCGGTCGGCGACGCGGTGAAGGTGATCAGCACTTGATCCGATACCGGCACACAGTTGCCGTTGCCGATCGTGGTCAGGGTCAGGTTCAATGTACCCCCGGCGATCTCTGCTGCAGTAGGTGTGTATATCGCGTTCAGCGAAGCGATGCTCGGTGTGAAGGTGCCCGCACCACCGCTCCATTGGCCGCCGCCAGCACCGCTGACGGAACCACCGAGCTGCACTTGTGCGTTGTTCGAGCAGACGAAGATGTCGTTGCCGGCATTCGCGCTCGGTGAAGCGATGATGGTGATCACCATCTGATCGTTCACGGCGTTGCACAGGCCATTGCCGGTGCTGGTCAAGGTCAGCGT